>JAFZFO010000032.1 GCA_017555845.1 Bacteroidaceae bacterium
AGAAGGCTATGAGCGATGCAGGCCTCAGCAACTCAGATATCGATGAGGTTATCCTCGTAGGTGGTTCTACACGTATTCCAGCCGTTCAGAAGGTGGTTGAGGATTTCTTCGGCAAGGCTCCTTCAAAGGGTGTTAACCCAGACGAGGTAGTAGCTGTAGGTGCAGCCATCCAGGGTGCCATCCTCAACAAGGAAGGCGGTGTAGGTGACATCGTGCTCCTTGACGTTACACCACTCTCAATGGGTATCGAGACACTCGGTGGCGTAATGACAAAGCTCATCGACGCAAACACAACAATCCCTTGCAAGAAGAGCGAGACATTCTCAACAGCAGCCGACAACCAGACCGAGGTTACCATCCACGTGCTCCAGGGCGAGCGTCCAATGGCAAACCAGAACAAGTCTATCGGCCAGTTCAACCTCACAGGTATCGCACCGGCACGCCGCGGTGTTCCACAGATTGAGGTAACATTCGACATCGATGCCAACGGTATCCTCAAGGTATCGGCAAAGGATAAGGCTACCGGCAAGGAGCAGGCAATCCGCATCGAGGCATCATCAGGTTTGAGCAAAGAGGAGATCGAGCGCATGAAGCAGGAGGCTGAGGCAAATGCTGATGCAGACAAGAAGGAGCGCGAGAAGATCGACAAGCTCAACCAGGCCGATTCAATGGTATTCCAGACAAGAAACCAGTTGAACGAGCTCGGTGACAAGATCCCAGCAGACAAGAAGGCTCCAATCGAGGCTGCTGTACAGAAGCTCGAGGACGCTCACAAGGCTCAGGACCTCGCAGGCATCGACGCTGCAATGGCAGAGTTGAACAACGCATGGCAGACAGCAAGTGCCGAGATGTACGCACAGAGCGGTGCTCAGGGCGCACAGGGTGCACAGGGCGGCCAGCAGCAGAGCAACAGCCAGCAGAACGACGATGTTCAGGATGCTGAGTTCGAGGAGGTCAAGTAAGGCATGTAAGTAAAGACATACTAAAGCACTACCAAATAGCGTGTAAATCAATGAGTTACACGCTATTTGATTTTTATAGGCTCATGTTTTCTATGTGCTTATTATGCCCTTTTTACGGCTTTTTTGTTACATGCTTGTAGCAAGACAAAAACGCTTCCCTTGTTTGCATTCACAAGATTGCAAATGGCTTGGGAGTTCACATAACGGAATTATTTCAATAACATTTAATTATGATTATAATATGAAGAAGTTTAAGATTTCAAATGACGAGGTTGCAGAACTTTCAAATGCACCTCAATACGAATTCCCCAAATACGTTACTCAGATAATAAACCTCGTTAATAGTAACGCAGGTGGAACCCGTCCCAAAGTTGTTGGGCAGATGTCAGAGCTAGTTAAAGAGTTCGATGGTAAAACAATTGATGAATGGATAGCGTGGTATACAGAGCGTTATCCTGATGCGGTCAATGATGCAACTGACAAGATTTGGAATATGTATGAGACAATGAAGAGTGCTTTCAATGCCATTACAAAGGAAATGGTTGAGAATTGGGTGAAGGATCTCGTCTATGGTAAAACTTATTGTGGTCTCAAATCGCAAACCGCCATCATTTCCGCTATTGCATCACAACTTAACAAGAAATGGCGTGAAGCAAATCCGGAAGAGGAAGCTCAAGGCATTGATGGGTTCATTGGCGACAAGCCACTTCAGATTAAATCTGCGACATACAAACTCGAAGCCCGACTTTCTGAGACAATAGATGTACCAATTGTATACTATGACAAAAAGAAAGATGGAATAAGTATTGAATATAACCCGCAAGATTTCTAAAGTATGACAAGAAAAAGAAAAATCATTGCTCCTGACATTCAATATAAAGAAGGGCATAATCTTTTCGACTTAAACAGTTCTCCAGAACTACCTAAATATACTTCTGGGTTTATTAATGATGTCAATGGATGGGCAGGTGGTTCAAAAGCCGAAAATGTTAGCCAAGTGTCTGAAGTAATCAAGCAATTCAGAGAGGAAAACCCCGAAGGATCACTTGAAGATTGGATCTCCTTTCATCAAGGATTGGAAGGGAGAGATATCCAAGTCATAAAGGGAAAAGGCAAAACCAAAAGACGTGAAACCGTTCAAATGGCAGGTATTGAACAAGGAGTTCGGGATATTATGAACAAGATGGAAGAAGTCAAGAACAATATCAATCAATTGACGGAAGACATGGTTCGTTCATGGTTAAAAAATCTTGTTTATGAGAAAACATTTTGTGGATTGGAAGCTCAAGAACTTATTCTCAAGCATATTGCAGAAGAAAATGGTCTTGAATGGATGTTAGGGTCGATGGAAGATGAAAAACAAGGGATAGATGGATATATCATTGACCCCAATGGGTCAAGATTCTATCCTCTTCAAATCAAGAGTTCATCATACAACAATGAACACAAACCTGAGCATTTCATATGCCCTGTCGTTACATACGATTTGATTGAAGAAGGAATAAAATACAAAATGCTCAATAATGCACTTGTGGAACCTCAAGAATCAGACACATGGGGCAATATAAAAGAACGCACCAGGATTCGTTACAACAATATACATATTGACAATTAATCTGTAGAACCGAAAATAGAGGGCTTGTGGACCCTCTATTTTATTTCGTTCATTTCTGCAATCCTTGCTTTAAATGTATTATATCTTTCATTAATCTTCAAATCTGTACGAACTTTGAGTTCCTTTGAATTGTCAAATTGCAGCACCACGTAGTAAGCCGCATGCGCTGGAGAAAATCCAATTTGTTCAAGATTTTCTTTTGTCCATATTTTAAAGCATCCCTTGTTTTTAAGCTTGAACAGATGAGCATCCTCGCCATTTGTATGAATCAACACATATTGCATCCGTTCGAAACCTGGAGTAACCAATACAGATCCTTTTGAATCGCCAGCACGTAGGTAGCAAATGCCTTTTTCAATCATTAACTTCTTGAGAGATGCACGAGCATGATTAATCAAAACTGTTGGCTCTGTATTTGCAGAGATGGCGACAACATCACTTTTTGCCTTTATCTCTTCCTTTATTACTGCATTAACTTCAAACTTAGAACCATAGTTACGAACTTTTACATCTACTTGCTTGTCTATCTTGTGTACATCAACATAACAATAAGGTAATATATCTATAGCAGACTGATAATTAAAAGAAGAATTATCTTCACCAAACGAATATTCACATTGCTTGTCAATGCAAGCGTCAATTACCTTTTCTTTGTAGAAAGCTCGGAAATCTTTGTTAAGTTCGTAACCAATAGAATTTCGTTCAAGGTTGGCTGATGCTAATGCTGTTGTACCACTACCCATGAAAGGATCACAAATAGTATCACCAACAAAAGAGAACATTTTTATTAATCGCCTGGGAAGTTCTTCCGGAAATACAGCAATATGCCTATTTTGTTTGGCTCCATTGAACGTCCAATGTGAAGAGAAGTATTCGTTCCATTCTTCCATTATAAGAGCTGATGCTTCTTTTGATTTTCGAGAAGGAATTGGAGCTTTACCCAACTTCTTGAACAAAAGTATGTGTTCAAAGTCTATTTTAACAATTCCACCTCGAGGATAGGGGTAACTACCCATAACTTTCTCGCCTCCTGTTGTATGCATAGAAGTTGGCTTTTGCCACACAATACTGCCCATATAGTCAAAACCAATGGTTTCACAGAATCGAATGATCTCAGAATGTATTGGGACGACTTTATAACGACCATAATATGCGGAACGGGCAAACTGATCCCCAATATTTATACACAATCTACAGCCTGGCATCAAAATACGATGGCATTCTTTCCATACAAGGTTCAGATTGTTGATATAAGATTCATATGTGTCGTTAAAGCCTATTTGATTGTCCGTACCATAATCCTTAAGTTGCCAATAAGGAGGCGAAGTCACAATTAAATGTACGGACTCATTGGGGATATGCGACATATTGCGACTATCGCCATTTATGAGAAGATGCTTGGTTGACATTATCGAGCTATTGCAAATATATATTTTTGAATGGTATCGTAGTTAGGTCCGAGTGATCTTCATACTCTACAACATACTCGCCATCTTTGTTTATTCGTATGGAAGTCAGATAGTTCAGTTCAATCTCAGACTCTTGTTTAGTCATCACCTTATAGTTGATGGTATTATTGAAATGCTTTACATCTTTGCCTGATTTTTCACGATTATCGACAAATTCTTTGTGAGAGTCAAATCGTTTCTTTATTAATGCATTACAAAGATCAAGATCGAGTTTTTCAATTCCGTCTCTTATAATTGCCTCAAAGTTGGCATCAATATCATAACCACAAGAGTTTCTTCCAGCAAGGATTGCGGCTTGCATTGTCGTGCCAGTTCCCAAGAATGGATCGAGAATGGTATCACCTTTTTGCGAGAACATATTTATCAAACGATATGGAACCTCAAATGGGAATGCAGCACTCCTTTCTCTCGTATTTGATTTTTGAAGATTTTGCCTTGTGCCTTTAATCTCCCATACGTCTGAGAACCATACGTTACGTTCTTCCCAAAAGAAAGAGCTCTTCATTCTGTCAAGTTTTGCATCTGCTGTTTTATATGCGCGCTTGTCTCCTTTTCTAAAAACGAGAATCCACTCATGTTCAAGTGTAACATAAGCTCCACAAGGAAGCATACCACTTCCCATAAATTTATTGGGTGCATTTGTCTGTTTTCTCCAAATAATGTTTGGCAAGCCAACAAACCCCAATTCAATACATGCTTTAGATATTCGGCTATGATTATTATATAGAGTAAAATTTCCATTGATTGTCCTCGTAGCATCACCAATGTTGATACAAAGGAATCCTCCTGGTTTGAGAACACGTAAACATTCTTTCCAAACCTTATCAAGTTCCTTATGCATAAGTTCAAATGCCTTCTCAGGATCTTTCTGTAGATAATCTGCAATTTGGGGATTCTGATTAGTCATAATCTCATCCCACATTTCAATCATTGGGTATGGAGGCGAGGTGACAACCAAATCGACAGTATTATCCTCTGTTGAACTCATATGCTGAGAAGCACCTATATATATGCTATGATTTGTCTTCATTTCTCAAATATTATTTTAATCCAAATTTTTCATGACTGAAATCCTCCTGCCTTACCAATTCCTGCACAGGCACTTCAAGCGCATTTGCTATTGCAATGAGGGCTTCAAGGCTGGGTTGGGTGGTATTGGTGACCCACTTGGACACTGTTGCAGGATCCTTACCGAGTTTGTCGGACAGCCATTTATTGTTCAAATCGCGTTCGGCAAGAACGACTCTTATACGATTTAATTTTGCCATAACACATTTCTCTTATTTGAAGACGAAGATACTAAAAATAATCGTTATAAATGCGTAAACACTCAATAATTGAAATAAATTAGCTAAATTTTGATCAAAAGACCAATCTTTTGATGCTTACATGACAAATTAGCACATCTATATGTAATGTCTATAGGCATGTGGTACGGAAAGTAGATTTGTGAGACGTGTCTCACTTTATTTTAACGCATCAATGGCATGACGCATTTTTGCTATATCTGCATTCCACAACCAATCCAAATCAAGAAAATGTGACAAGGATGCGATTTTTATGTGGTTCCTTTTGGTTGTTTGGGGCGAAATATATACCTTTGCAGTGATTTTGTAACATATTGGTTATCAATACTTATTTTTGATTTTTGCGATATGTTTGCAACATCCAGTGCTAACGCATTGATCGTCAGTTTTAGTCGTTTATGAGGAGGTTTAGTAAAACAAGACCACGAACATACAATACACCGGTCGGCAGCGGAAACGTTGCCGACCGGTTTGTTTTCCAAGCATATTTTACACTGCAGGCTTTGGTTTTCGGTTACTTTTACCTATTTTTGTCATAGTGTTGAACAACAAATTAAAACAGAAAATTATGAAAAAGATACTTTTGATAATCGCGATACTCTTTACATCCGTAACCCTTTATGCAAAGACCCCACTCGAGAAGTTGAAGAAGCTGGCCGACAAGGTGGAGTGCGAGCACAAGGAGTACACCGAGAAGGACTGGGAAAAGATTGCCAAGGAGTACAGCTGTATTGTCGAGGAATTCAACAAGAAAGAAAACACAAAGGAGGATTTGAAGGAGTTCGGACGACAGAGAGGCCGCATCAAGGGCTACATGACAAAGAAGAACTTGAACAAGTTTGGCAAGAAGGTCGAGAAGTTCGCCAATGAGCTCAGCGGCGGTGTCGAAGGATTCCTTGAAACAATAGAGACCATCATTGAGGAGTAACGCACAGCACCAATAGAACCATCGCCCACCATGCACCTTAAAAGGATTTTCACGTTCCTTCTGAAATCATTGTACGCAATATTACTCATTGTGTTGATGATTGTGGTGGCTACAAGCGGAAGCTACATCTATGACTTTGCCGAGCCCACGCCGTTCTCGGGGCCTGACATTTTCAACCCATACAGTAACATCGACACTGCACACTGCTGGAAGAAGGCAAACTTCCACACGCACACACGCGTCGAGGGCATTCTGAACGAATGCAAGTATTGGCCGGGAGATGTCTACAAGGTGTATGAGAAGCTTGGATATGACATTGTCACATTCTCAAACCACAACGAACTGACAACGCACCCGTTCGACAGCACGCTGCAGGTAAACGTCTACGAACACGGATACAATTTCTTCAAATTCCACAAGCTTGTTTTCGGCAGCAAGGAGACAAACAGCTATGACCAGTTGCTTCCTTTCCTGCCGTCACAGATGCAACTACAACTGGACATTCTCGCCAAGGAGAGCGATGTCATACAGTTCAACCACCCATTGCACACACTCTCTGCGACAAAGAATGCAATGGAAAAACTCTGCGGATATGACATCATTGAAATAGACTGCGAAAGAAGTACCGAATGCGAGTATTGGGACTGGGCATTGAGCGCAGGACACTACAGCTACGGCCTTGCCGGTGACGACCTGCACAACCCCGATGACACACACCGTGTTGCAAAGCGTTGCAGTTTCATCTGCTCGCCATCGGCCACATACGATGACATAAAGCAAACTTTGCTCGGCGGTTGTTATTATTCCATGCGGGTGCCCGATTACGGCCATGGCGATTGGGACATTAAGACCGAGAAGAACCTTAACATGCCATACATAAAGGAGATCGGGCTTGATGGAGAGACAATCTTCATTGCACTATCCCAGACGGCAGACAGCATAAAGGTTTTTGGACAGGATCACACCACCCTATTGACCGTGACAGACTGTGACCATGCAAGTTATACAATGGGAGACAATGACCCGTATGCACGCTTTACCGTCTATTTCCCAAGTGGTGAGGTCATCTTCTCGAACCCATTTGCGCGCTACGATGCAAGCAAGGCCGAGAGTCCCACAAAGAACAACCAGCATAGTGTAAACATTCCGCTTACCGTGCTTTTCAATGCCATACTTATGGCTTTGTTGGCACTGCTTGTCTACACATTCCATAAGAATATCATTAAACGATGAAATCGGATACATCAAAGAATACCTCGGGCTCCATAAAGGAGAGAATCAAGCGATTCATGCAAACCCCGCAAAGCATAAGGAAGACCTGCGCGATATTGAGCCTCTACACTGTAATCGTGTTCAATATCCCAGCTTTCAGAATTGTGCTCGACAACATTGAGTGCAACTGGAACGGCGTGCTCATCTTCGCGAGCGTGGCAATACTGATGTTTACACTTAACTGGTTTTTCTATTGCCTGTTGCTGTGGTTGGGACGCGCCATAGGAAAAGGAGTCATCGCCTTCACACTCATCGGCAATGCCATAAGCCTCTACTTCATCAACGTATACAACGCGTGGATAACAGACTCCATGATGGGCAACGTGTTCAACACGCGCTACTCCGAGGCTTCGGGATTCTTCTCTTTGACAGCCGTGGCGTATGTACTCTTTTTGGGCATTCCACCATGCATATACCTTTTTGCCAAGAAGACCGATTATGGCAAGATATGGCGTTTCCTCGCAAACATACTGGCATCGTTGCTGATCATCGTGCTTGTACTGCTTGCCAACACACGCAACATCCTGTGGATTGACAAGGTATCCACACAGTTCGGCAGCCGCATTGCCCCATGGTCATACATCGTAAACACCATACGCCATTTCAATTTCGAGAAAGAGCGCAACAGGAAAGCCATACTGTTACCCGATGCAGAGATAACCACCGACAGCAAGGATGTATGCGTGCTTATAATAGGCGAATCGGCACGCAGCGAGAACTTCTCGCTCTATGGTTACCATCGCAACACCAACCCGTTGCTTGCCGGCGACAGCGTGAAGACATACATTGCCGACTCACACGACACCTATACCACCGCCGGAGTAAAGGCCATCCTTGACCACAAGAAGACCGATGAATTGTATGAAATCCTGCCCAACTACCTGTTCCGTAATGGTGTGGATGTTGTGTGGCGTACCGCCAACTGGGGAGAGCCACCATTGCACATCGACAAATACATAAACCACAATGGCCTTGCCGACAAATACCCCGACACCGACCGCCGATATGACGGAGTGCTCATCGCCGGGCTGGCCGAGGAGATAGAGAAATGCAACAAGGAGAAGCAGCTGATAGTCCTGCACACAAGCACAAGCCACGGCCCCAAATATTTCGAGAAATACCCCGAGGAGTTCAACACATTTACCCCGGTGTGCACATCGGTCGAGATATCATCGGCCGACAAGGAGGGATTGCTGAACGCATACGACAATACCATATTGTATACCGATTACCTTGTACATTCGGTCATTGAAACACTTAAGCAGGTAACCGACAAACGCTGTTGCATGATTTTTGTTTCGGACCACGGCGAGTCGCTTGGCGAGAACGAAGTGTTCATGCACGGCCTTCCAAAGAACCTTGCCCCAAAGCAACAGTTCGAGATACCGTTCATTGTGTGGGAGAATGACAGCTATACAAAGACAAAGGAACTCGACAGCGTGGAGCAGTTCCATGTATTCCACAGCGTAATGAACTGGTTTGGAATGGAAAGCCCCATATACAACGAGAACATGAATATTTTTGAACCCGTAAAATAATCGACATTATGGACTTACCCAATGACCCAATGATGCTTTTCAGCACAGTTAATATGTACCTGCGCGACCGCTATAGTTCACTTGATGAACTCTGCTCCGACCTCGATGTCGACCGTGCAGAACTGGAAGAAAAACTCCGCGCCGTAGGATTCGAATACAGCGCAGAACATAACAAGTTCTGGTAAAAGGAAAGTAATCAAACAAGCAGGGCTGTCATAACGACAGCCCTGCTTGTTATTTGAATATTTCTTTTAATTTGCTTTTTAGTCATTTTTCTTATCAGCACTCATTGCCGATTTCCACAAAGAGTCGCAATCCCGATATAGTATTGCTGAAACATATTGCGCCACCCGATGCACGGAAAATCTTGTCTGTTGATATTGAGAGGTTGCGTTCATGCGTTGGGTAACGGTCATAATCGGGATACAACAGAGCACCCGACTGCAAACCCGCAAGCATCTCGCAATAACAGCATGCCACCTCGTATGTATTCGTGTCATTCTCGGCACCATAGTTATATACACCCGATGGCAGATTGAACGTCAGTGGCAGGAATTCGACCACCTCGCGCACCCATGTTATACCACGGTACTCACGCACCGGGAACACAATTGGCGTGCGCTCCTTCACAGCCTTTGCAATATTCAGCACAAAGTTCGCATGCGACGGCATGCCATCGCGTTCACGATCATACATCCATGTAGCACGCAACACAACGGTATTGGGGTTAAAATAGAGCACACGCTCCTCGGCCTCAAGCTTATGACGGCCATAGACATTCTCGGGAGCAACAGGCACATCCTCACCGAGCAAACCACTCTCGAGGTTGCCGTTATACACCTGGTCGCTCGAGAAGAATATCAACTTTGCACGGCAAAGAGCCGCTGCACGCGCAATGTTTGCAGCACCCTCAACATTCACACGGTAGCTCTCTTCGGGGTTCTGCTCGCAGTAACCCGTGTTCGACAATGCCGCAAGGTGCACCACCACATCGGGCGAATGAAGCATAAAATAACTATTGACCGACTCACGGTCTGTGATATCAAGCTCGGCATGCGAGGGAGCAAGCACGGCATACTCATTGCGCCATCGCGCAACTACACGGCTGCCCACAAAACCACTTGCACCGGTAATAAGAAGTTTTTTCATAGCAAAAATATACTTATCCCCTATTAACTTTCAGAATTCACATCTACAAAATCTTTTGTAGGTTCAAGAATAATCACAAGTTCCGATTCTGCGACATCACACTTATCAAATAAATATCTTAAACAGCGTAATTTTCCCTTATTATCCATGGAAGTCCAAAGATATTTATCTGGGCCTATCATTGTACAATACTGCATGTATTCCACTTTCTTTGAAGTCCAGAAAAAGCTTTCTGCGTCATACAAGGAATCGACTATATCTGGATAGCGTTCCGATACTATGGAAACAACTTTTAAAAGCATACCTTTCCATGTCGATTCTTGATATTCAGAGCCAAAAATACGGAAACCTCTCAACATTCTACTAGTTGGAGAAAAACTTTCCTCTTCTAATGAGACCTCTTCTACAGGTTTGGGCAAAGGTTTGAATACTGTAGTAGGAAGTGGGTATAAACGTAAAAAAATCTCAACAATTTCTGCACTTCTGTTTTCTAATTCAACATCTGTCCATTTTTGGCAAGTAGTAACTTTCCTCGTTAAACGATACTTTGAATCTTTATAACCAGGAGTTATACTTCCGCCAACATTTTTTCCGTCACGTTTAATTTCAAAAGCCTTATTACTCAATTCGCTATTAATACCCGTTAATGTAAGGTTGGCAAAAGTATGAAGATATTTCTCTTTGATTGTTTCGTAATCGGCTCCTAACATTGCTATCCAATCCGCATTCAATGTTTGTGGCATAATATGCTCTATTGTTGCCATCTTGGTTCTCATATCATTAGCAACATCATTATACTCTCCATGAATAGAGTTTTCCAAACGTTCAAATAAGAATATCTGAAATGGTTTGAGCATATGGTATGCGTCACGAGTTTTAATAGAATCAACAAATTGAATATCTCTAGGTAATTGATAGTTTCCATCACGTCTCATGATATGATAAACCAAAACATCCGAATACAAGAAACCATGTTCTATTTCAGCTAAAGCATATTCATCCAAACTTTTCACTACATCTTTATGCAAAGCACAAAAAACTTGAGTCAGAGCATTGGCTGGCATGTTGCATACTATACGACGAGCAAAGTAATTTTCAACAACATCAATTACTTTATATATTTCATTTTCCGGCAAACTATTTATTGATGCATACCGCAAAAATTGAATAAAGAACACATTGGCAATATCTGTTTCCAAATTACATATATGACGAATTTTCTTGGATAACTTATCTGTATGCAATTCACCTTTTGTTATTTGTCTATAATATTTAGCATAATCCAGCATTTCAGCCAATTCTTCCTTTCTATCTTTACCATGCATATATTTTTTCCATTCAGGATATATGTTGGCGATACGAACCGGACGCTGCAACTGTTGTTTAATAGTTAGATAATCACGCAAAAACATTGTAGGCTGATTATCTGTAGCAGATTCTATCTTCTGCCAGTAGTTCTTGAAGCAGCTTTGTTGTTCTTCAGCTGTAAGAGACATTAAAAGGTAATTGCGTATTTTGTCAGCACCAGTTAATGCCAAACCTGTAGAATTGAGACTCTCAAAAATCAGTTGAGGGTCATCATTGCAGTCCAATTCGATTGATATGATTTGAAGTCTCTCAATGGCATCCAGAAGTTCATCGAAAGACAATCTTTGCGGTACTCTAGTTAGCAAATCATAAAAATGACGATAATTACGAGTAACCTTTGAATCCTCAATAAAAGTTCCTTCATCCTTAAATATGAGGTCATAGGCTTTCATATCATTTGCAATGGGAACAAGTTTTATTTTACGTTCTACATTACAATATTTTGCAAAAAGGAATACATCACGAGCTTCATCTAATCTCGATTCATTGCTAACATTCAATTTTCCCTCTTTTACAGCTTTAATTCCGGCTAATAACAAGAGAGATATTGTTGTCAGTCGTTGCTGACCATCAATAACCAATCTATTAAGTCCATAACTATCAGCCGAAGACGTTACAATTGAACCAAAAAAGTGTGTAGGCCTATTAGAGCGTTTAAGTTTCACTAAGTCATTGAATAACTGGTCACAGTTTTCCAATAGCCAATCATAATTTCTTTGATATACAGGAATTATAAACTGGATTCTATTTCCCTCAATAAAATTACTTAAAAATAAAGCATTGCCTCTCATATTACCAAAGACTCATTATAGGTTATCAACAAAACAATTTTAGGTTTGTAAATTAATACTCAAAGACATATTCAATTCTGTTTTAAATACAGCACTCCCCTTTATATACAAAAGTAATAAGATACAACGATAAAAAGAAGAATCTACAGACAAAATCTGTCCATCTGTTTATTAATTCCATTAGAGGTTATGCAAGTCACGCCTGTCCGTGAATGGATATAAGAATTCATTTAGATGTCATTTCTTGGGTACTTACAGAGGTTTCTTGGGTACATGCCTTATTTTCTTAGGTACTTTTTGTCGTTCCATGCTGTACCATATCTGTATTACGCATTGTCGAAACTGCGTTTTCACATTTCCGCTTTCACATTTCCGCTTGCCCCTCAAAAACTATACGTCAAACTCATTGTAACATTCCTGCCGGGGGCGCTGATGCCGCAACTGTAGGGGCGGTAGCGTTTGTCGGCGATGTTCTCGAGCGTTGCGTTGAGCATAAAGCCGCGCGTGAGCTGCAACGATGCGCGCAGGTTCAGAGTGAACCACGCAGGCGAATAGGCGTTGCCGTCGGCATCGAGGGCATAGATTTCTTTCTTTTCACTCTCCTCTACCGGCATGTCGGCCGCCGCGCACTCGGCCTGGAAGGCCGCAAAGGCCTCTATGATGAGACGTTCGTTCTTGAAGCCCACTGCTGCACGTCCGAACATTGGCGCGGCATGGCGTGATGGCGACACCTCGCCATTGTCCATCTCCTCAAAACCACGTTGCCAGCTTACACGCGCATCGGCATAGAACCACTTGGCAAAATTGGCATCCACTGCCGCCTGAACTCCCCACACATTGGCTGTTGCAGCATTCTGCAACGCCTGTACACGACACTCGCTACCCTGATACTCCATTGTTGGGCTGCCATTGAAGAGGAAATCGCGGCGCACAATTGCATCGGTGAGGTGGGTATAATATGCGGTGACATCAAATTTCAAAAAAGAGGCTATGTGCTTTGCAACGCCAAGTTCCACATTATCGGCATACTCGGGTTTCAGCGCCGGATTGGGCACTGTCACGCAGCCGTCGGCGCTGTCAAAGAACTTGCCCATGTCGTCGACATTGGGAGCACGGAAACCGCGCGCATAGTTCGCACGCAACAGCCACCCCGATGCCGGGCGCCAGTTAAGACCAACGTTTCCGCTCACGCTGCCGGCAGAAGAGAGTTGGCGTGGCTCAAACGGAATGTCGTAACCAACAGTAGAGAAATCGTTGTCAATGAGATAGTGGTTATAACGTACGCCGGCAGCAATATTAAGCCTATCTGTCACGTGCCACTCGCTCTGCGCAAAGATACCTGCACTGTACCACTCGGCATTGGGATAACGTGCAGCCATTGACTCTGACAAACTTGTGACAATATCGGTAGCCACGCCTTTTGAGCGTACATTGTTCTGTACATACTCTGCACCATAAGAAACGGAAAGCCCGTCGGTAACCGACTTTATGAAATCGACATTTGCACTCCACGCATCGACAGCCTCGCTCTGCGTCTCGCGCCTTGGTTTGTTGAGGTCGCGGCTTATGCGGTTCTCCTCGAACCGTTGCAAAGCGAGATTCACTTTCATGGAGTCGTACATTATGCCACCGCCAATGTGCTCGGCACGCAGGTGGTTCATCATCCAGAACTGTGGGCCATAGTTCCACTCGGCATAACGCGGCAAACCACCGCGAAGGCGTTGATGACGGTCGTAACGCGCATACTCCGATGTCTCGCTCAAATGGAATGCATACTCAAGGTTCCAACCGCCACCGGGAGCATAGCGTACCTTCTGCATAAAATTGAACTGCGAGTATCCGCTTGGTGTCTGCCTGCGCTTGTCAACGTTGGCTATCACAAGGTCCTCGACCGTTCCGTCGGGAGCAAAGCCGGGAACTACAACATAAGGCATGAGATAGTCATCGGGGCCATACGATCCTTGTTGCAAGTCATCATAAGAGGAATAGGAGAGACTCGTGAGCAACGCCCAACGTTTCCACCCCACCCCGGCATGGACATGTGCCGTGAGTTCATTGGATGCTGTTGCGGTGCGAACGGTTGCCGAACCATATACAAGCGGCGTTTTTCCAGTAGCCAAACATGGCTCAAGGGTTGAGAACACCATTACACCACCAATGGCATCGCTGCCATAACCCACAGCACCTGGGCCAAAGAGGACCTCGCTGTCGGCAATGGCAAAGGGATCGAGCGAAATTACATTCTGTATGTTACCCGAACGGAAGATAGCCGTGTTCATGCGCACGCCGTCAATGCTGTAAAGCAGTCTGTTGGTGGCAAAGCCGCGTATCATGGGGCTACCGCCGCCATACTGGCTCTTTTGTATGAACACCTCTCCCGTGAGCCCCAGTACATCGGCGGCCGTCTGCGGATTGAAGGTATTGGCCTCATCGAACGAAAGGCGTGCGACCTTCACGGGCTGTGCCTGACTCTGCTGACACCAGCGGCTTGCCGACACGACAATTTCATCGAGCCTGTAGGCAAGGCTGTCCTGCGCCATGGTACCAATGGCAAATGGCAACAGCAGCAACGATAGCAGAACCCGTTTCATAGACATTCCATCACTCCTTTACAAGCAACTTGCCGGTCTTCTTGAAACCTGTAGCATCTGTTGCCATATAGAAATATATTCCGGCACTGTAGCCCGCAGTGCTAACCTCGAATTCGCTCTGTGAAACCGCACTGTGGACAACATTACCCTTTGCATCATAAACCACAAGCGAGACATCGCCGTCAAGGTCACGCGGAGCAAAGCGGAAACTCTCGCCGGCAAACACCACATTGCCGCTTGTGAGCAACAGTTCCTTGCCTTGCATAACAGCAGCAACCGATGTCGCATCGGGCACCGGCTTGCTTCCCTTTATCATTCCCTCAATGCGCTTGGTATCACTACCGGCAGGGGTTGTTACAGTCAAGGAGATATCATACGTCTGGTCGGGAGCAATCTTTATCACAGGATTACGCACATTGTCGGCACTCATTGAAAGAGGCGCAGGATAAATCTCCCAGTGCCACTCGGCATCGTTCTGGTTAACGATGCTGTAGCTCTCGAGCTTTATTTCGCGTGGATAGCCTGCCTGGGTATTGTCACCCGAACCGGCATTAAGTATCAATGGCTGTGCAATGGGCTTGAACTGCGCATCGACAAGTTCGCGCTCCCAAATACCGTTGTTCGTTGCAAGGCGTATCACACCCTCCTTGTAGAACGGTATCATGCGGTTTAGATTAGCCACCTTTGGCAAACCCTCACTAAAATCAATCCAGCCATCGGTTGTATCATCGCGATAGAGCACACGACCGCGCGGTGTGCTGTAGGTCTCGTTAAGATAACCCATGGTATATGCTATTGCATAGGCTGCATTCTTCTCGTTTCCGGTGAGGAAGAAACGGCCCACCTGATGCGCCGCCGTTGTTCCGTCCCAAGCCTGAAAAGTGAGGCCGGCATCGAGTTTCTCCCATGTCTCGCCATTGTTCACCGTACGCCAGAAGCCCGCGGCATTGCCGTCACTCACCCAAATCTCGTCCTCGTTCGTTGGATGTATGGCAATCTTGTATGTGATGGAGTATGTCATCTCGTCGGGGATGGGATACTCCTGGAATGTAGCGCCGGCATCGAGCGAATAGAAGATGCGCCCCCATGTAGAGACAACAATCTTGTCAGGATTAGAGCGCGAAAGTGCAACAGCGTTTATAGGTTTGTCGAAACGGTATACTGTTGAGAACGAAGCGCCATCATCACGTGTGCGCCAAAGCGTCTTGTGCTCTTCGTCGCTCGAACCCTGCACAATGTAGAAGCACTGCGCATAACGTGGGTCAAACTCAAGGCCTATGCCATGCTGCGAAGACTCCTTGGGATAGGTCCAGTAGTCGAGGAAGGGCACGAACTCATCGCGCCAGTCGTCGGGCATGATGACATTCTCGGAATCGCTGAACGCAATCTTGCGTGGATTGGAGAGGAACACGTAGCCTGTGGGGCGCTCAGAGCCGCGCATTGACAGAGTAACACCGTTATAGCGGTCGAGCTGCGACATGTTGCCGTTGTGGTTGCGGCCACCAACCATTACATCCTCGTTCCAGCCCTGATCAAAGCCCCACATCTCCGATGCATAGAGGCCGTTTAGCTTTGGCTGTGCATCGGCAAGGAAAAAGTCGTTGCTGTATATCATTCCGCCGTCGGTCGACAGCCATGTATCGCCTGCGCCGTTTGTCTGCACGCACTGCATGTCGCAATGGAGGTCGAAACGGCCATAGTAACCGCCGACATTCTCCAAAGTCTTGCCACCGTCGGTAGAACGATAGAGCTGAATTATACCCACGAGCAACTGCTCGGGATCGGTTGCCGACGCGGTACACACAAGGTCATAATACCCCTGGCCGCCATTCTTGTCAACAGCCTCCATCTGTGGGGTCGGATCGGTAACGGTGAACGATGCACCGCCGTCGGTGCTCTTGTAAAGCAACGCTGGGCCGCTGAAATAGAGAGGACCGGGCTGTGACAGATGGTTGCGACGGCATGCCCAAAGGTATACATAATCCTCGCCACCGGGAGCCTCGCTAAGGCCGATACGTGCACTGATGAGCGGCTGGTCATCGAGCGTGAGCATGTTCCACGATGCACCGCCATCGGTACTCTTGTACATTTTAATTGTACTCTCCTGTTCAATGGCGACATAGCACACATTGGGGTTCTGCACCGAATATTTGATATCGAACACCATGCCGCCAAGCATCCACTCCCACGACTCGCCGCCATTGGTTGAACGCCACAACTGCGCGCGGTCGCCGGCAAGAATTATATTGTCATCGGCAGGATGGAAATAGGCCACACTGGTTCGGGCGTATGTAGCCTTTGCCGGGGTGATGTTATTCCAGTTCGCGCCACCGTCGTTGCTTATCCAGAATACACCACCTGCACCAACAATAACACGGTCGGGGTTGGTGCTGCTTATATCAATGGTCGTAATCTCGCCGGCCATCCACTCGCCGTCGTTGCATGGAGTCCACGATTCGCCTTTGTCAACGGTGCGGAACACAAGACCTGTCTCGGAACCGCAATAGAGCACATTGGGGTTTGAGCGCGAAGCCCTGAAACGCTGTATGTTCGCCTGCGCAGGAGACTCCTTCTTTGTAAGGTAGTCGTATGTCACTATGGGCGAAATGACCTTCCACTCGTTCTGCTCCACACCGTCACGCGCAGCTGCACGCTTGCGTGCACGCTCCATTTGCACCTCCTCGGCAGCATTGTCAACATCACTGTGATAAGCACTTGCCAATGGGAGTTTTATCGTTCCATCGGGCTGCACAAAACGTACATAAGCCTTTTGGAAACGGCGGAAGTGATTCACAACCTGCTTGGTATCGGGGCTCTTGCGGCGTGCTCCCGGGTTGTCGCGCAAGTAGACATTGAAACTGTCGACCAGGGCATTATAGTCGAGCCCATTAGGCTCCTGCATCAATGCCATCCATGCCGGAGCGCCGGCAGGCAGATAATTGAGTTTATATGGGGTAAAATAGATGTCGTTCGCTGCCTGCTCCTGCGCACCGGCACAGAAGATTGACGTTGCACAAAGCAGTGACAATATTACTTTTTTCATGGCTGTCATTTTATTATGAATTGTCCGAAGAATTTCTGTGTCGCACTCCTTATCGAGTAGATATATACACCGGGAACCAAATCGTTCACGGCAACCGTCACGCGCTCTGCCCCTGCAGGTATCTGCGCGCTATGCAGCAGGTTGCCCTTCGTTCCGTGCACTGTAAAGCGTGCATCCTCGCGAAGTCCGGTAGCAAGAACTACAAGCGGTTCGCCGGCCTCAAGCACTGCCTGCTCAATACCCACCTCGCCCACCTTGGCCTCATCGATGGCTGTTGCACCCTCTATGGTTATCATATTCTTTATTGTGCGCGACGATGTGCCGGCAGGGGTTGTCACGGTCAATGTGACATCATAGTTTCCGGGGTTGCCGAACACCACAATAGGATTGCGCGCAGTGGCATTGCTCACATGCTGTGGCTGTGGCGAGAAGCTCCACTGCCAACGTGTATTTTCATCCTGGCGCACAATGCTGTAACTGTCGAACTGCACGCTCTTCTGTGGGTTGGCTGTGAGGTTGCCGCTACCGAGGTTCATGGCCATTGGCTGTGCCACGGGGATGAAATCCTGATGATACAACGGTGCCTCCCACAAGCCCTGGTCGGTTGCCATGCGCAGCACACCACCCTTGTAGTAAGGTACTACCTTTGAGATGCGCGCACCGGGATTCAAGCCGCTTGAGTAGTCAATGAACTCACTCATTGTATTGTCGCGGAAATATACGCTCGCGCCGTCGTAGCTTGTCACGTAAGTACTGTTATACTCATCGCCCACAAGAATTATCTGGTGTATTCTGATACCGGAAAGGTTTGCAATATCATATGCACTCCAACTATTGCCGCCATCGAAGCTCTCGCTCACGGCACCGTAACGGTCGTTGCATACCACAAGCAGATGGTCCTCGTCATTGGGGTCAACAACAACCTTGTTGTAGTGTATGTAGTCATCGGTAATGCGGAAAGGCTGTGTGCACTCATAGAATGTATGGCCACCGTCATCGGAACGCCAAAGATTCCAACAACCTGCGATGTATACTCTGTCGGGGTTAGTGCGTGCGAACTCGTAGTTGTAGAACTCCTCGCCGTCGCTGTCAAAGACCTTCTGGAACGAAGCGCCCTCGTCATATGACAGATAGCCACCCCAGTTGTCGGTCATGTCCTGCAGGAAGACCTTGAGGGCATAGCGCGGATCGGTAGCAATCTCGCCGTTTATACGCAGTGACTCATAGGGTTTCTTGTCACTGAACCAGGTCCACACATCCGACTCAATGGTGCCGTCCATCTCGCGTGGCATAATGCGTGTCAATGCATCGGTGAAATAGACCTTCCACGGGTTGCTCTTCATCACATAGCCTGTTGCAATCTCCACACCACCTACGTGAACCGAGTTACCCTCGCCATAAGTGGCAGCATGCACCACATCACCATTGTGCCAACGGCCCGCAGCCATCACATCCTCGTTCCAGCCTACGCCAAGTCCCTGATAGTCCGAGGCATATATACCATCGTAACGGTCCTCGCCCTTTGTCTCAAAGAAATCGCGCGAATACTTTATACCACCGTCGTTGCATATCCATGTATCGCCACATGGATGTATTGCAATATCCTGAATATCGCAGTGCATCCAGTCGTTGCGCTGGTAACCGCCTATTGCATTGTCGCGGTAGTTTGCCACGCCCTCCCGGGTCGAACGGTAGAGCGAAGTGAGGCCATAGAGCACATGCGCAGGATTCTGGGCCGAAGCACCAATCATCATATCAAAGAAACCCTGGCCACCTGCCGAGTCCATAATTGGAGAGAATGTAGTATCATAGTATTTTCCACCCTTGTCGGTCTGGTCTTCCCAGTTCATGCCACCATCCTTTGACATTAGAATGTGAGGTGTTCCCTTGCCACCCTGCGGACCGGCATCGTAACCCCATGAATCGCAGGTCACAAGTGCATAGACATATTCCTCGCCGCCGGGAGCCTCACTCACAGCCAAGCGACCGCAAATCATCATATCAACAGGAAGTTCAAGCTGCTGCCAGCTCATGCCGGCATTCTCCGAGAGATATATTCCAGCCCAAGGCCCCGACTCACGGCGCACAAGATATATCCTGTTTGGATTGCCAGGCTGCAGTTCGTGGTCGAAACAGATTCCGCGCAAGGTACATGAAAATGTTTCACCGCCATTTGAAGATACAAAGAAGCCGGCTGCCGAAGTGCCCTCTTGTTTGCTACCGACCGAAGCGGTTACATAGTTGGTGTCCGTGGGGTCAATCTTTATTGAATTCACGCGGTTGCTTATTCCGCCGCAACGGCTCCAGGTGTCGCCGCCATCAGTACTTTTCCAAAGCCATGGACCACCACCAACATAGACCGTATTCTTGTCTGTGGGATGCACTGCAATGCTGAATATTGAACCGCCGAAATTGTGCTGTGGAGCACATGGCTGCCAACTCTGTCCATGGTCGGTTGTCTTGAACACAACGCCCGACTCCGTTCCGCAATAGAGTGTTGCGCTATCGCTGAGTGCAACGGCAATGCGGAACACGCAAACCTGCGAGTCCTTGCGTTTGAGTTCACCGTTCTCGTTGGAATAGGTGCGGTTGGGGCCAATATTGCGCCATATGAGTTCGGCGTCACCACCACTTGTCGCAGCCACCTTGCAGTTCATTGAATCAACCTGCGCAGCATACTGCTCCATTGACGGCAAAGCAATGCTGCCATCGGGAGCGACATAGTCGCGATAGGCAGCCATCCAGCGGCGGTAGTAATTCACAACCTGTTTGTTGTCGACAGTGCGCACACGCACATCGTCATCGGCAGCACGCCACTCATTATACAGCTGCTGCATCTCCTTGAAGTTCACACCCGACGGGTCGGCCGCTATACGTTGCATCCATGCAGGTGCTCCAAGTGGCAAAGCCTCGACAAAATATGGATCGAATTTCTGTTGCATTGTCACTGCGCTGTCCAGAACCGTCTGGTTGGCAGCAACGGCGTTTCCACAAAACGCTCCGGCACAAACAATGGCCGGCAGCAATCTTCTTAGTTGTCTGTTCATTTATTTATGGTAGAGTTTTCAGTTTTTCGGGCACAATTTTAACAATTAGCGTTAACATTTCACAAATTATATAGATAAATTATGTTAATGACTCTCATTTTTCACAAATGATTACAATTTTGTAACGAAAACAGCAAAGATAGAGGAGACTCGCGGAGAAAAAAACAAGTAAAACTTGTTATTTTTCACTCGTTTGTTCGTATATTAGCAAATTGAATGTAAACTAACCATATTGTGCTGTGCCACAGCAGGCACACACCATTAACATAACACAAGAAAAAGATGAAATCACTACGTTCACTTTTCAGGATAGGACTTGGTCCTTCGAGCAGTCACACTATGGGACCTAACCGTGCAGCGAAGCAGTTTGCCGAACGTTGTCCCAACCCCGACAGCTATCGCGTGACACTGTATGGCAGCCTTGCAGCTACCGGCGAAGGCCACATGACTGATGTTGCAATCATAAAGGTTCTTGAACCGATAGCAAAGCTTGAACTCATTTGGGAACCCGACACATTCCTGCCATTCCACCCCAATGGTATGCTGTTCGAGGGTATAAAGGACGGCAAGGTCATTGACAGTTGGAAAATATACAGCATAGGCGGTGGCGAGCTTGCAAACGAGGAGACCACAAAGAACGAGGAGGACATATACCCACTGACAACCATGCACGAAATCATGGACTGGTGCGACGAGACAGGTTGTACATTCTGGGAGTATGTGGAGAAATACGAAGGTCCCGAAATCTGGGATTACCTCGCCGAGGTATGGTCAACAATGCAGAGCACCATCAAGCGCGGCCTTGAGAACGAAGGCGTGCTCCCCGGCGGCCTTGGCATACAGCGTAAGGCACTTACCTACCTCAACAAGTCAATGTCATACAACGCCGCAGTGAGCAGCAAGGCAAAGCTCTATGCCTATGCCCTTGCCACAAGCGAGGAGAACGCAAGCGGAAGCACCATTGTAACAACACCGACATGCGGTTCAAGCGGTGTATTGCCTGCCGTACTCTACCACCTGTCGACAGCCCACAACTGCTCCGACGCACGCATTCTGCGCGCCATTGCAACCGCCGGTCTGTTCGGTAACGTTGCCAAGGAGCACGCATCAATCTCGGGCGCCGATGTAGGTTGCCAGGGCGAGATTGGCGTAGCCTGTGCCATGGCAGCAGCCGCAGCCTGCCAGCTGTTCGGCGGTACAATAAACCAGATTGAATATGCTGCCGAGATGGGACTCGAGCACCATCTTGGACTCACATGTGACCCGCTGTGCGGCCTTGTACAGGTTCCTTGTATTGAGCGCAATGCCATTGCAGCATCGCGTGCTCTTGACGCCTGCACATACTCGGCACTCTCGGACGGTAAGCACAAGATCGACTTTGACCACATTGTACAGGTGATGAAGGAGACCGGCCACGACCTCCCAAGCCTCTACAAGGAGACATCAACCGGCGGTATTGCCAAGATCGACATCAACAAACGCCGCGGTTTGAGAAAGATTCTCGACACACTGCACATTCACAAAAATGACGAAAACACAAAATAACAAATTAATGAAAAAAACACTATTACTATTGGTTTTGCCTGCGCTTATGCTGGCAACGACACTGAAAGCACAGGAAGACAACAAGGTACGCCCAAACTACGCACTTGCCGAGCGTTTCTCGCCAAGAAAGATTTCGCGCATGGTAAGACAGACCCGAATACAGCCCGTATGGTTTGAGGACGGCAAGCAGTTCATCTACGCATGGAGCGACACAAAAGACCGCAACTTCTATCTGGTAGACGCTGTAAAAGGCACAAAGAAGGAGCTCTGGGATATGGAGTGGCTTGCCAAGGAGGTGACAATGCGCACCGGCGACCCATACGATGCACAGCACCTGCCTGTGGGCATAAACAGAATCATCCGCGAGGGCCGCTATGTACGTTTCGATATCTCATCAAAGCTTGAGGTTCCCAAGCAGTTGCCACGCCACGAGCGCAACGACAGCGCAAAGATAAAGGCCAACGAAGGCAAGAAGGAGAACAAGACCTTCTACTTTGAGTATGACATAAAGACCAAGGAGCTCATTGAGCGCACAAAGGACGAGATTGAGGACCTCTACCCCGTATACCCGGGTTGGGCAAACGTTTCGCCCGACGGCAAGTTCGCCATCTACGAGAAGAACTACAACCTGTGGTACATGTCACGCGAGGACCTCGAGAAGCTCAGATATTGGGACAAGGACACTACCATTACCGAGCATCAGCTTACCTTCAACGGCCGTCCTAATTGGTGCTATGCTCACCACTCACTCGATGAGAAACCCGACAGCACAAAGCGCCACCGCGTATATGCACTATGGAGCCCTGACTCACGTCACTTTGTAATGACACACCGTGCCGACTCTATCCTCTCAAAGATGTGGGTCATCAACTCATTGAGCAGCCCACGTCCAACATTGGAGAGCTACTACTACCAGATGCCTGGCGAGGAGACACCAAAGACTTTTGTAGAGCTTTTCGACTTTGAGAACAAGACAAGCAAGACAATCAATGTAGACCAGTTCAAGCAGCAGCGCCTTGGCATGTTCCGCAAGCCCGGTACACACGCTACAGGTTACGAGGCGCCACACAAGAGCATCTGGCTCGGCGACAACAACGGTTTCTACTTCGAGCGCATCAGTCGCGACATGAAGAAGATTGAGGTTTGCTACTATGACCTGAGCCTCGACACCACCAAGATGCTTGTACACGAGGAGATGAACACCAGCATCGAGAGCAAGCAGATTCGTCTTGTGAATAACGGCAAGCAGTTTATCCAGTGGTCCGAGCGTACAGGCTGGGCAATGCTCTACCTCTACAATGCCGACGGTACACTTGTCAATCCAATCACCAATGGCGCATACCACGTTGAGGACGTTGTTGCCGTAAACGAGAAGGAGAAAAAAGTATACTTCACAGCTTGCGGTTACAACAAGGAGGAGAATCCTTATTACATGCACCTCTACAGCGTCAACTTCGACGGAAGCGGCCTGAAGCAGATTGACGAAAGCGACATGAATATCAGTTTCTACTCTGCTGCCGACAATGGCGAGGCTTTTGCCGTATGCGCTTCACGCGTTGACACAACACCTGTAAATTACGTATACAGCAAGAACGGCAAAAAAAGCGTTGAGCTTGGCACAGCCGACCTTTCACAGCTGTTTGCTGCGGGATACAAGTTCCCCGAGCGTTTCACAGTGAAGGCTGCCGACGGCATTACCGACCTGCATGGTGTGATGTACAAGCCATTCGACTTTGACTCTACAAAGTGCTACCCACTTATTGAATATGTATACCCCGGCCCACAGACCGAGGCTGTGAACGAGAGCTGGTCAAGCGGCATGAACCGCATAGACCGTCTTGCACAGATGGGATTCATTGTCATCACTGTAGGCAACCGTGGTGGACACCCCAACCGCTCAAAATGGTACCACAACTTCGGTTACGGCAACCTGCGCGACTATGGTCTTGCCGACAAGAAGGTGGCAGCACAGCAGCTCATTGCACGCCACAGCTTCATCGACGGCAACAACGTAGGTATCCACGGACACTCAGGTGGCGGTTTCATGTCTACAGCAGCCATCCTCACATACAACGATTTCTTCAAGGTAGCCGTTTCATGTGCCGGCAACCACGATAACCGCATCTACAACAACTGGTGGAGCGAGAAGCACCACGGTATAAAGGAGAACATCAAGGAGAAGAAGAACAAGGACGGCATTGTTGAGTGTGACACAACATTCTCATACAACATCAGCACCAACCAGGAGCTTGCAGGCCGTCTCAAGGGACACTTGCTGTTGGTGACAGGTGACATGGACAACAACGTTCACCCGGCAAACACCACACGCGTCATCGATGCCCTCATACGCGCCAACAAGCGCTTTGAGATGCTCTTCCTCCCCGGCGACCGTCACGGTTTTGAGACAAAGGACGAGTACTTCTTCTGGAAGATGGCCGACTTCTTCAGCAAGCACCTGCTTGGCGAAGCAAAGGAAAGCGAAGTCGACATCAAAGAGATGAACAACGACTGACAATAAACAACGAGTGCTGCACCCCGGTGCAGCACTCGTTCTCTTTATCACTGTCACTACACGCCATAACGTACTGCGCTCAGCAACTCCTCTTCGATGCGTATCAGTTGATTATACTTGGCAGTGCGGTCGCTGCGGCTCATCGAACCGGTCTTTATCTGTCCGGCATTTACAGCCACGGCAATATCCGCTATTGTAGTATCCTCGGTTTCACCGGAACGGTGACTGATGATAGTGGTGTAACCATTACGACGTGCCATCTCAATGGTATCAAGCGTTTCGGTAAGTGTTCCTATCTGGTTGACCTTCACCAACACGCTATTGGCACAATGCCGTTCTATCCCCTTGGCTAGATACTTGACATTAGTTACAAAAAGGTCGTCACCCACAAGTTGGCAACGGTTGCCTATGCGCTGTGTGAGCATAGCCCAGCCCTCCCAATCATTCTCGCCCATGCCGTCTTCAATGGAGTCTATAGGATATATTTCAATGAGACGCTCCAGGTAATCAACCTGCTCCTTGGATGTACGTTTGTGTCCATTGGGACCTTCAAACAAAGTATAGTCATAAACTCCATCGCGATGGTATTCCGATGCCGCACAATCAAGTGCCAATGTAATGTCCGTTCCCAGTGTATAGCCGGCAGCCTCAATTGCCTGTACCAGCACATCCAATGCCTCTTCGGTTCCTTTGAGTGACGGAGCAAAACCACCCTCATCACCAACTCCTGTGCTATAACCCTTTTTCTTTAGCACACTCTTCAGTCCACTAAAGACCTCGGCACCCATCTGTACAGCCTGACGAATGCTGTCGGCGCCAATGGGGCGTATCATGAACTCCTGAAATGCAATAGGGGCATCGGAGTGACGTCCTCCATTCAGTAGATTCATCATGGGAACAGGCAATATATGGGCATTGGTGCCACCTAAATAACGATATAGTGGCATGCCGCATGCCTTGGCCGCAGCCTTTGCTATGGCAAGCGATACACCCAGTATGGCATTGGCTCCAAGATTACTTTTGGTGGGTGTACCATCAAGTTCAACCATCAAGCGATCCAAGCTGCGTTGGTCATACACATTGCATCCGCGCAAAGCGGGCGCAATCAGCCCGTTGATGTTAGCCACAGCTTGCAACACTCCATTGCCATTATATCGTTTACCTCCATCGCGCAACTCCAGTGCCTCGTTTTCGCCTGTAGAAGCTCCCGATGGAACAGATGCACGCCCTTTCACGCCATTCTCCAGTATCACCTCGGCCTCAATCGTCGGATTACCGCGTGAGTCCAGGATTTCTCGTCCTCTAATCTCTGATATCTTCATAACTGTCGGCTTTTAAATGATATACCAAGTATCATACAAACGTTTCCCCAAAAAGGTTTATTGCCTACCCAGCATAAAATTACACGACAAACTGTTTTTATGAAAATTTATAGAAAAACATTTTGAATTTTTAAGAGATAGTGTGAATTCCGGCAGTAGCAAAAAGGTGTTTATGCGGACTTTGAATTCAACAACAATATAGCAGTTTTGCTCACAGCTTCTATTTTTTCTTTTTAGGTTCTCTGTTCAACTTATATACAATGTGGAGGATTCATACAAGCATTGTTGTGCGCAGTTCTACTCCACTTTGCCTTTCAGTTGGTTGGTTATTGCTCCATCACCGTAGCCACCCCATTTGTCTATGATATATCCGTCGGGGGAGATAAGTACAAAGAGTGGAATGCCACCGCCGTTGGCACAATAACGGTCATATATTCCAACTCCGCCCTTGCCGTCATTCCAGTTGTACCAGGTAATGGGGTGTTTCTTCAATGCTTCGCGCCAGTCGTCCACAGGTTCAATATTCACACTCACCACGCAAAGTTTGTCCTTGTACATTTGGGCAACCAATGCCAATTCGGTAAGTGCGCTAATGCAAGGGCCACAACCGCTGGCCCAAAAATCGAGCAGTATGTATTTGCCTTTAAGCTCG
>JAFZFO010000033.1 GCA_017555845.1 Bacteroidaceae bacterium
ACCCTTTATTGATACGCTTTGAGCGTTAAGAAACAATAAAAACGTTAAATCTTCACCTTTTAGAATGCACCCTTAAAGGTTATGACCATATTTCTGACTTATTACTCGCAAAATATTGAGTAATAACCGGTTGTAAATACAAGGGATGTACAGAGTTGCAAAGCGCTGTCATTGGCAACAGTGTAAAGGTTATTGAAGATAATACTTTTAAGGATTGCGTAAACCTTGCGAACTTAAAAATCGGTACGGGGATTGAGTCGATAGGTGACTATTCATTCTCGGGCTGTCTGAGCCTGAAGACCCTGAACACCGAGAATGTGAAGTCTATTGGATATGAAGCATTCAAGGATTGTAGCGGGTTATGCGAAATAACATTAGGCGAAGCACTTGAAACAATAAAAGAGAAGGCCTTTGAACACTGTTCATCAGTAACAGCAATCACAGTACCAAAGAATGTAAAGGAGATCAAATACAACAGCTTCAGTGGATGGAGTGCGCTGAAGAATGTCGCCACTCTTTGTGACAGCATTGGAAACTGGTTCAGCGCAAACACCTCGATAGAGGCAGTTGATATCAGTGATGGCACAAGAGTGGTAGGAGTATCGGCATTCTCCGGTTGCACCAACTTGAAGAGATTGACAATTGGAAGTGATACAAGAACAATCCATGGCAAGGCATTCATGAATTGCACTTCACTAAAAGAGGTGACGTTTGCCAATAATGTAGAGAAGATTTACAACAATGCTTTTGCTAAATGCACTGCACTGGAAAAGATTTCATTGGGACGCAGCACAAATGTTGTAGAGAGTGCCGCTTTTGACGATTGCAAGAATCTCTCCACAATACATTTTGAGTGCGACAGTATTGGCAAATGGTTCAAACAGAACAAAAACATCAATACCGTATCGTTTGGAGCAAGAGTGACAAAAATTGGAGAAGAGGCTTTCTATGCATGCGAAAAGATTGAAAACATATCGGGTGGCATGAACATCTACTCCATTGGAGACAAGGCTTTCTATTCCTGCAAGAATTTAAAGGAGATACAGCTATACGACAATATTGAAAGCATTGGCAACCTTAGTTTTGCAAGCTCGGGATTGGAAAAGATTACTCTGCCGATATTCCTTGAGAATTTGGGACGAGAAGCATTCAAGTCGTGCACGAACCTTCAGGAAGTGAGCATAAATCAATGCTTGCCAATAATCAATGAACAGACATTCCTGTACTGCGACAACATCACCAAAATCATTTCAAATGCCACACTGCCTCCCGTGCTGGAAAGCAATGCTTTTAGCCAAACAACATATGACAATGCAATACTCCACATACCAATGGGATGCACAGGAGCATACAGAAATGCCGAAAACTGGAGCCGCTTCTTCAGCTGCATTGAGGATGAAAGCGCCGACATTGATGAGGCAAGAGCAGAACATAAGAGAAGTACATGTTATGACCTTAGAGGCAATATCATTGAGAGGCCTATTAAAGGCATATACATTATTGACGGAAAGAAGATAGTGAAATAATTGATTTTAAATTCATATATCATGAAAAAGCAGATTACAACACTTTTTGCCCTGCTATGTTGCGGTTTCATATCATGCAACAAGGGAACATCTGTGGACACTACTGCCAACTACAATGTAGTGCCATTGCCACAGGAGATTATAATGGAAGAGAATGCCGGCTTTGAGCTCAACGGCAAAACCGTCATTGCCTATAACGGTGACGAGGCAATGAAGCGCAATGCCCAGTTGCTTGCCGAGTATGTAAAGGAGAGCACAGGCCTTGAACTCAACATTGAAGAGGGAGAGGCAGGCAAGAGCAACGCCATCAACCTCGCGATTGGAGATGCGCCCGAGAACAAGGAGGGTTACTGCATGTCTGTCACAAAGGAGAATATTGAGATTGTATCAACAACACCTGCGGGAGTATTCTATGGTATACAGACACTGCGCAAGTCATTACCTGTAGCTGCGGCAAAGAAGATTGAGATGCCCGCAGTGACAATCACTGACTACCCACGCTTTGCATACCGTGGTGCACACCTTGATGTTTCGCGCCACTACTTCACAACAGACTCAATCAAGCGCTTCATTGACATGTTGGCAATGCACAACATGAACCGTTTCCACTGGCACCTGACCGATGACCAGGGCTGGCGCATTGAGATAAAGAAATACCCAAAGCTCACAACCGTTGCAGCAGAGCGTGACGAGACAGTCATTGGACGCAACAGCGGCGAGTATGACGGACAGCACTATGGTCCATTCTTCTATACACAGGAGGAGTGCAAGGAGATCATTGCATATGCAGCCGAGCGCCATATCACTGTAATCCCCGAGATAGACCTTCCCGGTCACATGCAGGCAGCCCTTGCAGCATACCCCGAATATGGTTGCACTGGTGGCCCATACGAGGTGTGGAAGATGTGGGGTGTATCGGACAACGTGCTTTGCGCCGGTAACGATGCCACATTGAAGTTCATTGAGGATGTCCTTGACGAGGTTGTCGAGATATTCCCATCGGAGTATATCCATGTCGGTGGTGACGAGTGCCCAAAGACAGTATGGGAGAAGTGTCCTAAATGCCAGGCACGCATCAAGGCTCTTGGCATCAAGGGCGACGACAAGCACAGCGCCGAGATGTACCTGCAGAGCTTTGTAATCAACTATGCCGAGAAGCACCTGAACAGCAAGGGCCGTCAGATCATCGGTTGGGATGAGATTCTTGAAGGTGGTCTCGCGCCAAATGCTACAGTACACTCATGGCGTGGCATCGAAGGTGGTATTGAGGCCGCAAAACAGGGTCACGACTGCATCATGTCGCCAACAAGCTTCATGTACTTCGACTACTACCAGACAACATACACCGATGAGGAGCCTTTGGCAATTGGTGGTTATGTACCTGTAGAGAAGGTGTACAGCTTTGAGCCAATGCACGAGTCACTCACTCCCGAGGAGCAGAAGCACATCATTGGCGTGCAGGCAAACCTGTGGAGCGAGTATGTTCCCACATTCAGTCATGTAGAATATATGGAGTTGCCACGTATGGCGGCACTATGCGAGGTGCAGTGGTGCAATCCCGAGAAGAAGGATTTCGAGAACTTCAGACAGCGTCTGTTGCCTCTCCTGAAGTTGTACGATGTATATGACTACAACTATGCAAAGCATATCCTTGACATTGAGCCAGAGTTCAGCGTTGACACCGACAAAGGCGTCATAGTTGCTACATTGAGAGTCATGGATGACACTCCTATTTATTATACACTCGACGGCAGTGAGCCGACAGTAGAATCAACCCTATACACTGCGCCTGTTGAGTTCAGCGAGGCATGCACCTTCAAGGCAAAGGGTATTGGCGAGCGTGGCGCAACAAGGACATTGACCGAGGAGATTTACTTCAGCAAGGCAACAGCAAAGCCAATCACTATGCTGCAGGAGATTCACAAGAACTACACTTTCAAGGGTGGCATCACACTCGTTGACGGTTTGAAAGGCACTCCCAACTACCGTACCGGACGTTGGTTGGGATTCTGCCTCACAGACCTTGAGGCGGTTGTTGACCTGAAGCAGGAGGAGGAGATCAGCTACGTTGCATTCAACACCAGCGTTGACAAGGGCGACTGGGTATTCGACCTCTTGGGCCTTACCGTTTCGGCATCCAACGATGGCGAGAACTACACAATCCTGTTCAATGAGGAGTACCCCGACCTCACAGCCGAGGATGAGAACAGAATCTACGAGCACAAGGCTGAGTTTGAGCCGACAAAAGCACGCTACGTAAAAATCAAGGCCCTCTCGGACCGCGACATGCCGGCATGGCACCCTGCAGTGGGTTACCCCGCGTTCATCTTCGTGGATGAGTTGGAAATCAACTGATTGAAAGATTATCAAAAACACCATTATCAAGCGCCCATTGGGCGCTTGATTTTTTATTCATTGGAATGTTCAACCTCCGTTTGGGCAGACATATCGGTCTGCCCAAAAGAACAGAACCGCAGTCAATGAGTTAAAACAATAAATCCGCACCCTGTTGGGATGCGGATTTATTGTTTATGGAGATTTTGTTATCAGTCTCTCAAACGGAAACCAAGCGCTTTGGCAATTATCTTGGCCTCGCAACGGCGAAGCAAAAGATAAGCAAAAAGGTTCAGTGTCAATGCCATGAATGGATAGAGCATTGGAACTTCAATTGCCATTGATGTGCCACCGGAAAGTATCAATGTATACACAAAGAACAGGATGTAATAACCGGCGAACAAAAGCATTGAAAGTATTGTGACTCTCTTCTGCATTTCAAAGTTATTGTACAATGACACCAACAGTCCAAGCAGGTTCACAACCGCTGTGAAGACCAAAAGTATTCCAAGTGCAATAACAGATCTTGACACCTCTCCGTCCGCTGCTGTATACTTAAAGTTTGTCATTTCGGCAACTGCTCCATCTGGTTCTGTAAAGCCAACTACGGGAGCAAGCAACGCCAATACAGTCAGCACCAATGATGCTACATACATCAGCTGATAGAAACGGAATTTCATATCAAAAATATTTTAAGGGATGCGAAGCCGTTTCTTAAGCCTCCTCGTCCTCTACCTCCTTAGCAGGATCGCGGAAATAGATCTTGTCCTCAAGGAACTCCTGAGCTGCAATGAGTGTTGGCTTTGGAAGTCTCTCGAAATAGCGTGAAATCTCAATCTGCTCGTGATTCTCGAACTGCTCCTCGAGGTTGTCAGTTGATGATGAGAACTCGTTGAGTTTCTTGAGCAACTCCTCTTTCATCTCTGCAGCGATCTGGTTTGAACGCTTGCCGATGATTGCAACCGACTCATAAACATTACCTGTTTCGTGTACAAAATCTGCCATGTTGCGTGTGACAGTGTTTGTTGGAGCATTAGTTTTCTTGTAATCCATTTTATTTCAATTATTATATTATTATTCTTATTCTGCTATCTTGACAAATTTGATGGCTTCCTTGTAATATTTGTCGGCCTCCTTGATGTACTTGCTGTCGGGGAACTCGGTCTTGAACGCGTAATACTCGTCAATGGTATTGCGGTAACGCTCAAGTTTCTTTACCTCTACACTCTTGTGCGCCATCTGGTATTTTGCACGGAGTATCAGTACCGACAACTCCTCGCGGAGGTTTGTATAAGGATAGTCCTTCAATGCATTCTGCGCGGTAACGATACATGCCTGGTAGTTGTTGCCGATATAGGCCAGATCTCCAAGATCGTAGTACAACTTTGCCGACAGGTACATCTTCTTCACGAGCACATCGTGCATCTTCATAATCATCTCCTGCGCCTCGGCATTGTAGCTGCTGTGCGGATAATACTCCATGAACAGCTGCAGCTCATTTATTGCCGCGTAAGTGTTCGACTGGTCGAGTTCGGGCTCCGGAGTACCCATGAACAGCGATTTGCCGGAGTAGAAACGGGTATATTCGGCATATTCGCCGCGAGGGTAGTTGGTATAGTGCACCTTGAAATACTGTGATGCAGTCTCATAGTCCTTTGACTCGTAGTAACATCGTGCAAGCAGCACCAAAGACTCCTCGGCCTTGTCGCCTCCCTTGAGCATGGTTACCATTGACTCAAGCAGATCCGAGGCCTTAAGGTATTTACCCTCAAGATAATATGCCTTAGCAGTCTCATATCTGTAGTCATAGTTGTTAGTCTTGTACACCTTGTTGAAAGTATCACAAGATGTCAAGGTAACAACAAGCAAGAGAAGTATATATACCGTCCTTTTCATCATCAATGGTCAAACCGATGTCGCTGACAACAGCGCACACCAAACGCAATTATTAAAAATTTTTGCAAAGATAGTGCTTTTTGGCAGAAAATACAACCATAAAAAGCCCATTATTCGTTACTAAAATTTAAAATATCCAAAAAGCGCCCATAGGGAGAGGTTGCCATCATCTGATGACAACCTTAACACCCTCAACGATATATACTCCGCAAGACAATGCAAAGCCATGGGTTGCGTTCACATGAGCCGACGCCACTTTGCGTCCTGCGACATCGTACACAGCCACATCACGTGGAGAATCAACAGTCACGACAACAGCACTGTCAACCACCTGTACATCGGCATTGGCATCATCACGTACCGACACTACACCTACCGTGCCATTGGTATTTTCCATGCCCGGTGTCTGATATACACGTACCCAGTCGAAACGTGTCTCATAGGTGTGTGTCACGTCGGCATCGGCAGCCCAAGCATTGTTACCCACGCTCTGGTTGAGAATCAGGTGGAAGTGCTTGTCAAAAGGCCACTGTCCCTGGTTCAACTGCGATTGGTTGGTAGACTTTGCATAACGGCCAACCTCTTTGCCGTCAACATACCATATCAGGGTTGTGGCATCCCACTTCAAGCCGTATGTATGGTAACGGTCGTGTGATGTATATACATTGAAGCTTGACTGTGGATTGTTCTTATAGCCAAGGTCATAGGTCCAGTTGCTGTGGATTGTATGCCATGAACGCTCCTGAGCGTCGATTGTCTCCCAGATGTCAATCTCGCCACAATCGGGCCAACCGGCACTGCGGTCCTCGGGCATCATCCAGAATGCAGGGAAGTTACCGGTCCATGGGTTGGACTTGATGCGAGCCTCGACGTAACCATATGTGAAGCCAAAAAGACCGTCGCTCTTTATACCACCGGTAATCATTGGAATTGGGTCACTCTCCTGGTCGGGATTAGGTATGGCACGTGCCACAAGGTCACCACCCTGCAGATAGATTACCTCCTTGCTGTCGCTGAGCCAACGGTTCCATGTTGCACCCTGACGCTGGCAACGCATCCACTTCTCATCCACAGGCTGTGACATATCCTCGGCATTGAACTCATCGCTGAAGACAAGCTGCCACTCGCCACCCTCCTGCGGAACAAACTCGGCATAGAGCGCGACATCGCCGTCAATGAGCGATCCGTCAACAACAGCCTTGCCGTCGGCAACAGCTATCACATCCTCACGCCACTGAGCGTTGCCAGCAATCACCTCTTCACCGTCAAGATTGTGACCATGACGCACTACAAGCTCATTACATACAAAGCCCGGAGCGCCACGCAACACAGCTGTGAAGCCATTGCCCGGTGTCACCACCATAGGCAGAGCCGAGTAGTTCTCGCCATCGATGCTACCATCAATTGTATTCAATGTCAGAGCCTTGTTTCCAGTAACAATACTTATCAAGAAATCGACAATCACACCATTTTCAGCAACAATCGCATCGGAGCCACCGGGGTTGAGCTCCTCACCATCAAGTTTCAGACGGACACGGTAAACACCATCGGGCAACACATTTGCGATTTTATATAGTGGGAGAGCTGCTGTACCATTCTCGGCAGCATCGCCATTGCTGTCAATTCCGTTGTAGCATGAGAAGGCAACCAACTCGCTTGAAACGCCAGGTTTTCCATCAGCGCCCAGCAACACAGCAAAGCGGCCGTCATTATTCAAGTCCACATAAAGATAAGCATTCTTGGTTGCCCCGGTAACATCAAGCAACATGTTTCGTGTATTTGAAAGAATCACGGGAGTTGCTGTAAAGTCATAGTATGCAGCATTACCTTTGATTGAAAACATATTACCATTTACACCAACAGCAATATCGTGGGCTGTAGCGACTGTCGCATCCTTGTCAAACGAGAGTGCATAACCGTCACCGGCCTGGACACCCTGCTGTACGAAATGTGCTGTTATCCTGATGTCACCATCGACATACTCGGCAGGTATGGTAACCACATCACCATTGAGCATATAAGCAGGGAGCACAATCTCACCATACTGATCAACGCCGTGAAGGCTCTTTGTTCCATCGAGATTATGACCATGGAGCACTGTTACAGCATCGAGGATATAGCCTTCGGCCGGCACCACCTTAACATCCAAAGCCTCGCCGAAAGCCACTGTTGCAGGCAAGGCAGAGCCATCGGCTGCAAGCAATGCGCCATTCTCGGCAACAACCTCAAGCGCACCGTTTTCATTGTGTACGTTCAGTACCACATCACAGATTGCACCGCCGTTCTTTATGATACCGTTACCATCCTCGGCACGACCGGCCGGGTCAATTGATGCCCAGTCAACCTTGTAACGCATGCGGTAGAAACCGGGAGTCATATCTGCAGGCACTGTAAATGCCGGTGGGTTGAGCACATTGCTGTTTGTAACGCGCTCGCCCTTGCTGTTATAGCCGGTACCCGAGCCCAAAGAAGGCTCTGCGTATGAGAAAGCCATGATATCACTACCGGCAGGGATTGAGCCATTGGCATTGAGTGTTGCCTCAAAAGCGCCATCCTGACCACGGTCAAGATATACAAAACCATGCATCCAAGTACCTGTAAAGCCAAAAGAAGGAGTAACAGTCTCGCCGGGAGCAGCGCTGAAGCAACCATCCTCAACTTTGCTGTACACCTTCAAAGGAGTAGGCAACTGCAAAGTCTGGCCGCCAAGTGAAACACTGTTCAAGCGACGGCTACCATGTGTATAACCCTGTTCCTTGTCAAATACAATCGGATAATCCTCGGTAACGACAGGTGCGCTCTTGTTCACAAGCTCCATCTTGTCAATGTCGCCCATATATCCGCTCTCATTGAAAAGGCGTACAACGTTCTCGCCCTTCTCAAGCACTACATCGAACTCGGCTGAACCCACTGTGCTCCAGCCACCGGAATTACCGGTAAAAGTTATAGCCTCTCCACCATTCACACTAAGCTTCATGGTGCGGTTGTCGCCTGTAACAAAGTATACACGCAGGGTGTACTCGCCACCATTCTCGCTGTAGACGTTGCGCCACTGCAGGTCGTTGCTGTCGCGGTTACCGAGCCAACCGACAGCCACGCCACCCGAGCAACCATTCTTCTCGCTGTAAACTGCTGTACCATAAACCTCGTTGTTCTTGATCTCCTGATAGTCTGTGAGCCAAGCAGTCTCGGCCTCATAAACCTTACGCTCAAGACGCTCCTGAGCTGTAAGCTTATAGATTCTTGTTCCGTGCGCAGGAACAGTTACAGAATAACTGCCCTCATACACACCCACATTCTTCTTTGCAAACAGGTCACGCACTGCCACCTCGCCGGCAAGGTCGAGTTTCGAGAAACTGATGCTCATGTCGATTGCAGAATTTGTAGGATTATAGAATGCCACAGCACGTTTTGTACCATACTTTTCCTCAACATCCTTCACAAGCACATAACCACCATTCATGCGGTCTACCACGTATGCCTGCAAGCCAAGGGTGTTCTGGTTGAGTGCGATGAGTTCCTTGTTCTGCATCAGTTCAAGAGCATTACCCTTAATATCGTTCATGTCGCAACCGATGAGCAGCGGCGAACTCATGATACACCACATACCAAAGTGTGTCTTGTCCTCCTCTTCGGTGAGACCGCGTCCCACCTCAAGCATATCCATGTCGTTGTAATGGCCATAGGTCGTATAAGCCGAGAGGTAAAGGCTCTGGTTGATGATGCTCTTTACCGACTCCCAACCAAGATAGATATCCTCGGTTGTGCGCCAAGAGTCGGCAATCTCACACGCCCATGTACCGGGGAATGCCCAACGGCAAATATTCCATGTGACATCGGCGCAACCTGTTGCCTTTATAGCTGCCGCAATCTCCTTGTAGCGCTGTTCAACATCAAGGTCAAGGCCCTCGTCATTGTTGCCGGCATCGGCACCGCAATAGTCTACCTTAATGAAGTCGAAATCGAGTTCATTGAAATAGAGAGCCATATCCTCGGCGTCATGACCATAGAGGCCCACGCCACGACCAATCTCATCTTTTGGTTTGCCCCAATAAGAGGCACAGGTGTTACGGCCTGCGTCGGAATAGATACCTGCCTTCAAGCCCTTGCCGTGAATATAATCCACAAGACCACGCAATCCGTTAGGGAAGCGCTCGGGGTGAATAAGCAGGTTACCCTGGGCATCACGGCCACCAAAGAAGCCGTCGTCGATGTTTATGTGGTCATAACCGCAATCCTTGAAACCAAGCTCAACCATAGCATCGGCCTGAGCCTGAATTACAGAGTCATTGATTTGGAAACCATAGGTATTCCATGAACTCCATCCCATGAGGGGTGGATTCTCGGCCGCCACACAAAGAGGCAACGCCATCAAAAGAGTATAAAACAACTTCTTCATATGATTATAAATTTAGACATTATCCGCATTATAGTTCAAAGGTAAGGAAATTAACAACATAATGCAAATTAAAGTTATTTATTTATAAAAGCACGTCTTTCCCAAAAGGTCCGGCATCAAACCCACTTGTATATCTAAAAAAAAATCATACATTTGGAGTTAACTTTTTTGAATAGACATGAAATTCCAGCTCGCATCAGAATATTCTCCAATGGGCGACCAACCCGAGGCCATCGCACAACTTGTAGAGGGCATAAAGAACGGAGTACCGGCACAGACACTGCTTGGTGTCACGGGCTCGGGAAAGACCTTTACAATGGCAAACGTCATAAAGGAGATAAACCGCCCCACCCTCATATTGAGCCACAACAAGACTTTGGCAGCCCAACTCTACAACGAGTTCAAGGGATTCTTCCCCAACAACGCTGTCGAGTACTACGTTTCATACTACGACTACTACCAGCCCGAGGCATACATCCCTTCGAGCGACACATACATTGAAAAGGACCTTGCCATCAACGACGAGATTGACAAGCTGCGCCTTGCCGCAACATCGGCGCTCCTGTCGGGACGCAAGGATGTCGTAGTAATCTCATCGGTATCGTGCATATACGGCATGGGCAATCCAAGTGATTTCTACAACAATGTCATTGAGGTGCGTGTAGGCCAGAAACTTGACCGCAACGTATTCCTACGCAAGCTTGTGAGCAGTCTCTACACACGCAACGACGCCGACCTGTCACGCGGCAATTTCCGCGTAAAGGGCGATACCGTGGAGGTAAGCCTTGCCTACAGCGACCACATCCTGCGCATAACATTCTGGGATGATGACATCGACAGCATAGAGGAGATTGACGGCACCACCGGAGTGCGCGTTGCCAACTTCGAGGACTATCGCATTTACCCGGCAAACCTGTTCATGACAACCAAGGAGAGCACAGAACGCGCCATTGCCGAAATTGAGAAGGACCTTGCCGACAGGGAGGAGTATTTCCGCGAGATAGGCAAGCCGCTCGAGGCCAAACGCCTGCACGAGCGCGTGACATACGACATTGAGATGTTGCGCGAGCTTGGGCACTGCTCGGGCATCGAGAACTACTCGCGCTATTTCGACGGCCGCGAAGCCGGCACGCGCCCCTACTGCTTGCTTGACTTTTTCCCCGATGATTTCCTGCTCATCATTGATGAGAGCCACGTGAGCGTACCACAGATACACGCCATGTATGGTGGCGACCGCGCACGCAAGAACAACCTTGTGGAGTTCGGTTTCCGCTTGCCTGCAGCATTCGACAACCGCCCGCTGAAGTTCGAGGAGTTCGAAAAACTCACACCCCAGACAATATACGTGAGCGCGACACCGGCCGATTATGAACTTGACAAGAGCGAGGGCATCATCGTTGAACAAGTGATACGCCCCACCGGCCTGCTCGACCCCATCATCGATGTACGCCCCATTGCCAACCAGGTCGACGACCTCATGGAGGAGATACAGCTGCGCGTAGAACGTGAGGAACGTGTACTTGCCACAACACTCACAAAGCGAATGGCCGAAGAGTTGACAGACTACCTGCAGAAGAACGGCGTACGATGCAACTATATACACAGCGATGTAGACACCCTTGAGAGAATACAGATCATGACCGACCTGCGCGAGGGCCTGTATGACGTGCTCATAGGTGTGAACCTGTTGCGCGAGGGACTTGACTTGCCCGAGGTTTCACTCGTTGCAATCCTTGACGCCGACAAGGAGGGATTCCTGCGCAGCCACCGTTCATTGACACAGACCGCCGGCCGTGCCGCGCGTAACGTCAACGGCCTTGTAATCTTCTATGCCGACAAGATTACGGAGAGCATGCAGCGCACCATTGACGAGACAAACCGCAGGAGAGAGAAGCAGATGCGCTACAATAAGGAGCATGGCATAACACCTACACAGATAAAGAAAGAGATTAGCAACGCACTTGCGCTTGACAGGAAGAACAAGGAGAGCGGAAAGACTGTCAAGCTCTATGAGATGGACAACACCTCAACAGCTATTGCATGCGACCCTATTGTGGAGTACATGAGCGCAGAGCAACTGAAGAAGAGCATCGAACGCACCCGCAAACAGATGGAGAGCGCTGCCGAGAAGATGGAGTTCATTGAGGCGGCACAATACCGCGACGAGATGTTCAAACTGATGGAGATACTAAAGCGGAAAGGGGAAAACTGAAAACGGAAAGCTGCGAGTAAGCGAGCGGGTGGAAGCTTGCTTACACACAAAGCGAGCGGAAGCAGGTTCAGGCTCACCTGCAAAAGTTGGGGGAAGGTTTAGGATTACTTCCCAATCGCATTGTATTCTACTGCAGTCCTCAACCTTAATTATTCACTTGAATTTTCTTCAAGTCGTTCTTTCCCTACTTTTCATCGCGTGAAAAGTAGCAAAAGCGCCCGGCAGAGACAAAATCAGTCGTTTGTTCCTTCTGCTCGCGAGTTGCTTTGCAACATCCCTCGGCCGTCACAAACTTGCCACTTCAATCCTTTCTGTTGTTTGTCGGGTGCTGCGGATCGCACTGCGTACGGCAATTTTAAGAAAAGATAATTGCCGTACTGCGTTTGAACGTACCTCGCACAATGGCCTCCAAACAGCAGGGATTTCCGTTGTGATTTTGACACTGCCGGTTTCTCTTTGATATTACCATTGTACGCGCTAAAATTCGCGATATATGTCAATGAATTTTCATTGCAAGGGTAATTCCCCGCCAAGGGCGGAAGGGCAGCGTTGGGAGGCACAGTGAGCAGCCGAGCAATGCTTGGAAATAGGCGGTATGATGTTTGAGCGCAGCGAGTTCTTGCCGCCCCAAGCATTGCGACAAGCAGCGAGTGGCGAGGTGTAAACCGACTGAAGAATATTGCAGCAGCTAATGCTGATGCAATTTGTGAACAAAGGAAACACCGAATGCCGTACACGACTGCCCAGCTCTTTGGTACTTTCTGTCGCACAGAAAGTACATATAGCAAGGCTATAGAAAGAATATAAGACAACTGAACAAGGTTAAAGATTGTGAGTATGTGAGTGTAGGTAAATTTACCCACAAAGTGAGCGGAAGCAATTTCAAAAAAGTTAAAACTACAATCAATTCTATAAATCAATAGACAACCCCACAGACTTTGCTGGTGAGCCCAGGTTCAAGCGCACGAAGTGCGATTAAAGCTGCGAGTAAGCGAGTGAGTGAAAATTTATTTTCAATCGCAAAATACCCTCAGTCACTTTGTGACAGCTATCCTACATTGGAGGAGCACCTTGTGGAAAGCGGAAAGGTGAAAACGGAGTTTCGACAACAACAAAAGCCGCTAACCGCATTTTATTTTCTACATTCTTTTTTTTATTTATACAGCAAGAAGATACACGGTATCTTCGACAAATCGGGCACCTTGCCACGCCACTCCTTCACTGTGCGTGTCTTTGCATACTCGCCTTCGCAAGTGAGGTTTGCTGCAATGCACAGTTTTGTCTGTGGGCGACAGGTCGCGAGGATATCCTCAACCATCTTGCCGTTGCGGTATGGTGTCTCAATGAAAAGCTGTGTCTGGTCCTCGTTATATATGCGCTGTTCCAACTTGCGCAAAGCCTTGATACGCTCATCGGGTTTCACAGGCAGATAGCCGTTGAAAGCAAAACTCTGGCCATTGAATCCCGAAGCCATAACCGAGAGGATTATGCTCGAAGGACCTACCAATGGCACAACTTTCAGCCCCTTGCGCTGCGCAATGGCAACAACATCGGCACCCGGATCGGCAACTGCAGGACAGCCGGCCTCGGATATCACACCCATTGGCTTGCCATCGTGCAATGGCTGCAAGTAACCGGCAACATCCTGGGGTGAGGTATGCTTGTTGAGTTCAAAGAACTGCGAACCATCAATGTCAAAAGCTGGGTCTACCTTGCGCAGGAAACGGCGCGCCGAGCGCACATCCTCCACTATAAAATGGCGTATGCCGGCTATTACTTCACTGTTATACTGCGGCAACACGTTGCCCAATGGGGTATCGCCCAAGGTCACGGGCAAAAGATACAATGCAGCTTCCATCATTTATTTCAGTTGTGAAAAATGTTTTTTCCCTTTTACATAATATTGCCACAGGATTGAAAAACCTGAACGTTCCTTGATTTCAGGAACTACCGTCAACGCAAGGTTCTGTGCACGCTCTGCCGAATAACCGGCACGCATACGCCTATATTCACGGCGCGCACGCAGCACAGCCTTGAAATCGCCGAATGCTCCTGTTGCAAGGAATTTGAGCGCCGCAACATAGTCGAGCACGGCACGCACACGCATTACGCCATGCAATTCACTATCGGGCAAGTTCTTGTAGAGCATCAACAGGTTGTTGCGGAAATTGAGGAATGTCTTATGTGGGTTGCTCTTGTTGAGCGTTGCGCCACCCACATGGTACACCTTACTCTGCGGCAACACATAGATCTCTCCACCCCTTGCAAGCATGCGCCAACAGAGGTCAATCTCCTCCATGTGGGCAAAGAAACGGCCGTCGAGGCCACCTGAATTGCGGAATGCGCTGCTGCGCACCATCATTGCCGCGCCCGTTGCCCAAAATACACGGCAAGCGTTGTCATACTGCCCCTTGTCCTCCTCTACGCAGTCAAAAAGACGGCCTCGACAATAGGGGTAGCCATAGCAATCGATAAAACCGCCGGCCGCACCGGCATATTCAAAACGGGATTTATTGTTATATGCGAGAATCTTTGGTTGGCAGGCTACTGCGCCCGGGTTGTTGTCCATCAATGAGAGCAACGGCTCAAGCCACCCCTCAGTAACCTCGACATCAGAATTCAGCAACAGGAAGTATTCTGCCTCCACCTGTTCAAGGGCTTTGTTGTAGCCATCGGCAAAGCCGTAGTTCCTGTCGAGCTGAACAAGGCGCACGCCCGGAAATTCTTTGGCAACAACAGCCACGGAATCATCGGTCGAAGCATTGTCGGCAACGACAATCTCTACCCCTTGCGAGAATTCAATCACAGAAGGCAAAAAGCGCGAGAGCATTTCTGCTCCGTTATAGTTGAGTATGACAACTGCCAGTTTCATTTATCTACGACTCCAATAATCTCATCAACGGTCAAGGCCGACTTATCCTCATTGAAGCCACCAAGACGCACACGTACAAGACGATTCACCAAAGCGGAATCTGCCTTGGTCTCCACGCGGATATAGTTTGCAGTAAAGCCACCCATAGGCATTCCCGAACGGGGCTTCTCAAAGAGCACCACTGCCTCTTTGCCACAATATTTCTCATAGAAGGCAAGGCGTTTCTCCTCGCTCAATGCAATGAGCAGTTGGCTACGGCGATGCTTCTCGGCAGGAGATACCGCACCTCCCAATTTGAGAGCCTGCGTACCGGGACGCTCCGAGTAGCTGAAGACATGCAACTGTGATATATCGAGCCCCTTGATGAATTCATAGGCCTGCTCAAAGAGTTCCTCACTCTCACCGCGGGTACCAACGATGACATCCACGCCAATGAAGGCATCGGGCATAGCAGCCTTGACCTTCGCAATCTTTGCCGCAAACAGAGAAGTGTCATAACGGCGATGCATGAGTTTGAGCACCTCGTCACTACCCGCCTGGAGCGGAATATGGAAATGTGGCATGAACGCACGCGACTGCGAAACGTAGTCAATTATCTCGTCGGTGAGCAGGTTGGGTTCAATGGACGAAATGCGGTAGCGCGATATGCCATCGACGCCATCGAGCGCCTTAACAAGTGAAATGAATGGTTCACCTGTAGACTTTCCGAAATCGCCGATATTTACACCTGTAATCACAACCTCGGAACCTCCCTCGGCGGCAGCTTTCTGAGCCTGCTCAACAAGCTCGGCGATTTGAGGATTACGGCTGCGTCCTCTTGCAAAAGGAATGGTACAGTATGTACAGTAGTAGTCACAGCCATCCTGAACCTTGAGGAAATAGCGGGTACGGTCACCACGGGAACATGAGTGCACGAAATTACGCACATCCTTTGTGGGCTGTACATACCACTCTCCGGTATTGGCGTCCTCTATATTCTTTATGACATAATTGAGCACATCGCCCTTCTTGTCTATTCCAAGCACCACACCCACACCAGGCTCCTGAGCCAGTTTCTCGGCCGACAGCTGCGCATAGCAGCCGGTCACCACAACAAAGGCACCGGGGTGCTGACGCAGCAGTTTATGTATTGTCTGACGGCACTTTTTCTCGGCCTCCTGTGTCACGGCACAGCTGTTCACGACACAGATGTCGGCAACCTCGCCTCTTTTCGCTGTGCGTATGCCTGCATCCTGCAGTTGCCTTTCAATAGTTGCCGTCTCCGAGAAGTTGAGTTTGCAGCCAAGCGTATAATAAACCGCCTTCTTGTCCTTGAATACCGTTTTATCTATCATTTTCGTATAATGGTATGTGCCAAATTTCTGCGAAAATAGCACTTTTTTTTCGAATTAGAGAAATAGCGTGTGCAAATAATACTCAAAAGAAAAACATTACCATTGTACGCGCAAAATTAAGAGTTTACTAATGCACGTCAGTCATGTATATACAAAAAGTGGCGGTTGATATCAACCGCCACATATATTGAAATTCATTCTTTCAATTTCAAGAAGGTTAGAGCCAAATCCTTGTCCTTGCGGACAACGGATTATTAGGCTACTAAACTTCTGTACTGCAGAGCTGTCAATTACTTAACAACCTCTGTAGCTACCTTACCACCAGCGTCTGGACCAGGAGCAGCTGCAGGAATAACCTCTGTTGCTGCAGCAGGAACGATCTCTGTTCCCTCCTCTACAACCTCAGGAAGGTTCTCAGTTGCGTTAGCAACTTCCTGTGCCATCTGACCATCCTCGCTGATTACTACGTTCTGAGTTGTTGTGTCAACATTCTCAGCCTTCTCTGACTTACCGCAAGCTGCGCAAGCAAGAGCCAATACTGCTACATAGAAAAATTTCTTCATAACTGTATAATATTAATTAATTCACCTACTCCCTTCATAGCGTTTCGGCGTCCTCTTTATTCTAAAAGTTGTGCAAAATTACATTAAATTATTCAAATACAAACATTTTTGCACAAAAAAAGATGAATATTTTTCAAAAAAACATGTTTTTTGCCTTTAATCGGCAACTTTTTTACAGAACCACCTTATGTACCTCGGTTCCGGCATTGTTTTTCACAACAACGATGTATGAACCATGTGGCAAGTTCTGGACACCGAGCACTACACATTCGCAGGCGTCTGCTGCCATTGCTGAAGCAACCTTCACGCCACCCATATTGTAGACTGCAAACTGTGTCGAAGCATCGAAGTTGCCCTTGCATACAAGCTGACCATCGGCCACATTGAAGCGTATCACTTTTTCAGCAACATCCTCAATGCCGTTTTCAATATCGGTTACAGGCGTGAACAGCAATGAGCAGCTATACTTACCACCCTGTGGTATAAGATACTTGTCCAATGTCACCACATTACCGCAACTGCCGTTACCGATACCCTTCTGGGCACAGTCGAAGTGGGCATAGACGTCGCCCTTCTGGAGTTCCCATGTATGGCCCGCGTTTTTCAAATCCACATCGCTATAGTGCAACAATGAGAATGCCACATCGCCACGTGTCTGAACCTTGACACCATAACCCTCATCGGGGTTGAACAGCAACAGGTCACGCAATCCCTCGCGGTTACCCATACTCTGTGGCATTGGATATGGCTCGAACATGTCACTTACGGTTGTATAGTAACGTCCAAGAGTAGAGCCGCCACGGCGGTCAACATAATTCTCAAATGGTCCGTAAGCATAATACTCAACCTGTTCAAACTCGGCAGGGAACACCAATGACAGACCTATGCGGCGTGCATCCTTCGGTACTACGGTATAGTCGGCATCAATAAGCAGAGAGCCGTCGGCAGTGATTGTGTATTTGAACACATATGTACAGAACCAGCCGCTTGCATTGATTACAACATTAACCGACTTTTTATCCTCGCTCAATGTGAATGTCGCCGACTTCGACTGGATACCATTCTTCTCATTATACTTGCTAAGTGTTTCTGTAGGACCATCATTCTCGACCCAACGGTAGTTGTCATATTCAGGACCCACTACAGCAATAGTCTTGCCATTTACAGTCCATGAGTTCATTGTACCGTTCGAAGCAAATGTCATCTCCATTACAGAACTTGAAACCTTGTATCCACTAGTTGTCTTCGCAAGAGAGATCTCCTCATTTCCGTTGAGTGCCAAAGAAGCCGTATTGCGTTCTGCGAGTGTAAACTGCTCGGCAGCAATCGCATAATCCCTGTCAACCCAAGTCTGGTCGCCCTTGTAGCAAACCTCAACGTTCAACAGGAGTTCGATACCCTGGGCTGCAGTTGCGCTATAAGGCAATGTTATGATACCCTCGGCATTTGGCTGCATTGCAGGCAATTCCACGATACCGCTCTCAACCTCAACACCATCGGCAAGGACTGTGTAACGCAGATAGAAACCATCGAGCGAAATGAAATCGTAGTTATTCTTTATTGTCAACTGCTTGGCTGCAGCGTCGAAAGAGAGGAACTTGATATACTGGTATACATACTTGACATTGGTAAGCTCGGGGCTCCATGCACGGTCGGCAGTAACAAGACCATTGTTCACGAAGTTACCCTGGTGTGGACCTGGATAATCGGAGCCTGTACGGTATTTGTTCATGCCGTCAACCTCAAGGTTGCCGTTCTTTATGTCCTCAGCGTCATAGATTGACTGGTCTGCCCAGTCCCATATGCAGCCGCCGATACCATACTTGCTGCTTTCAACCATATCCCAATACTCCTGCAAGTTACCAACAGCGTTACCCATTGCATGAGCATACTCGCACATGAAGTATGGTTGCTGTCTTGAGTTCCTGTTAGCGTGGTTGTCAACATCGGTCAAGGTAGGATACATCTCGGAATAGATATCTGTGTGCGCTGTTCCTGCGCGTGAAGCACCCTCGTAGTGGATTGGACGTGGGTCGAGTGCACGTACAGCAGCATATGTATGGCCAAAGTTCTTTCCACCACCACTCTCGTTACCGAGTGACCAAAAGATCACTGAAGGGAAGTTACGGTCACGGTAAACCATACGCACTGTTCGGTCAATATACTGTGCCTTCCAGCTGTCCTCGTTGGTAATACCACCCTTTTCGCCACCCTGATCCCAACTGAAGTGGCACTCGACATCTGCCTCATCCATACAGTAGAGACCATAGTAGTCGAACATAGAGTTCATCTTTGCCTGACGTGGATAGTGGCTTGTACGCACGGTGTTCATATTCGCCTGCTTCATCATCTTCACATCGTTGAGCATTGTTGCGATATCAACCGAACGTCCGGTTACAGGGTGTGTATCCTGCAGGTTTGCACCCTTGAACAGCACCTGCTCGCCATTTACATATACAAGGCCGTCCTTTATCTCTATGTGGCGGAAACCATATTTTGTAGAGAATACAAACTCCTCGTTGCCGGCAGCATCCTTCTGTACAACCTCTACGGTGTAAAGGTTGGGAACCTCGGCACTCCACAACTGCAAGCCTGCAAGGTTCTCAAAGAACACATTTGCATTCTTGACGGTCTCTCCTGCTGCAAACTCAAAAGCCACGTTCTTCTTGGCTACCTCGCTGCCATTGGGGGCAACCAATGCAACCTCGACGTTCTTTGTAACGGCAACACCATCGCGGTTATCCATCTCAACAGCCACATTCATTAAACCGGCCTTGTAACCGTTGGCTGCAACAAGTTCACTTGTAATATAATGGTCGCGTACGAATGTCTTTGGAGCAGCAAAGAGGAACACATCACGGTGGATACCGCTCATGTGCCACATATCCTGACCCTCGAGATAAGAAGCGTCGCTCCAACGTACTACCTGTACGCATACGTTGTTCTTGCCCTCGCGCAAGTGGTCTGTCACATCAAACTCGGCATCATTGTTACCGCTCTGGGTATAGCCTACATATTTGCCGTTCATCCACACGAAAGCTGCACCATAGATACCGTCAAAGTGCAGGAACACGCGCTTGTCGCCCCAGTTTGCAGGAACATCGAAATCCCTGCGATAAGAAGCCACTGAGTTCAGCAAGTCATACTTCATCTCAATGAGCGGAGGATTGTTCTTGAACGGATAGTTCACGTTGATATACAATGGATCGCCATAGCCCTCCATCTCAAGACAAGAAGGAACCTTGATTTTATTCCATGCAGAGACATCTACATCATCACCCCAGAAAGCATCCTTGCCCGGGCGCTCAGCAATTGTCTCAACCCATTTGATGTTCCACTCGCCATTGAGGCTCATATACTCGGCATTCTCAGGGGCAAGCCATGGGAATTCATAGCGTGCATCGGCCTTCATCTTTGCAACCGAAGCATATGGCACATATGTTGCACGGCCATTCTCCTTGTTCTCGCCGAAGAATGTCTCATCCTCCCATACGTTCAGCATTGGGATATCATCGGCCACAATCTCCTGAAGAGTAAACAATGAACCTTCGCTGTAGCCCGACACCATAGAAAGGTTGTTGCCATCGGCCTTCAGGCCCCACCAACCGCTCTTCTTTGCGTTTATGCGATATACACCTTTCTGACCCTCAACCGGGACAAACTGCAACTGCTGGTTCTCATTGCTGTATGCAGGATCCCAAAGAAGCGGATACTTCACGCCACCGAGTGCCACGTCAATTGCCTTGCCGAAATAAGGGCCATACAACTGGCAATACTCCACTCCGGTTGTTGTGCGGCGCAACTGCCACACGAAGTTCTTCCTGCTATTCTCATCATACTCGTCAACATATACTCGCGCATTGTTGGCATTATTGCCACGTGTGTTCAAGGCCATGCCGCTATTTACCTCGCGTATAACGAAATAGCGGTCAATAACCGGCAAATAATCCACTTTATTCTGTTTTACGTACTGCAAACGGAAATGGGTATATTCGCCTGTTGCACCGTTCTCCAATTGCAACGAGCCGTTAGTCTGTACCTTCAACACCTGCGACTGGTCGCTATTGCACAGCAACTGCACAATACCGGCAGAAGCATCAACCACATTCACATAGAACGACTGGTTATCGGTACATGTAGCCTCCCACTGCAACACCTTGCCGGGAGCACCTGATGACAGGGCCATATCGGCAGCCTGGCCATAATTCTCGTTATAAAGAGCAAATACCGGAGATTTTGAAGACAAAGAGACAAATGTCCACTCCTGGCCCATAGAAGCATTGTCAACATCGGCAACACTCAGGTAGGTACCATGTGCAGCCACATTGCCGTTGGTAACGGCCTTGCCGGTTGCCACATTCACGAGGCGATACACGCCATCGGCCTGTGGAAACGCCGCTGCAAATGTAACAGATGCCACAAGCACCAATGCTACGAAAAGAAAGATTTTTCTCATACTATTCATATTATAATTTTTATTCATTTCCCACAATATTCTTAATCTTTGCAAAAATAGACAAAAAAAAGAGAAATAGAAATCCTCAACTATTTAATATTGTTCACACGCGCATTTTAATATTTCATATATTGCATATATATAATTTTATGAGTAATTTTGCAACAATTTTGCATAAACTTATATTTATACATTTTCAAAGCACAAACTAAAACACATATACCAATGATGAAAAAGAGCATAGCAATTATGGCAGCAATAGCAATTACAGGCGCTGCGACTGCAGCCAATGACGGCGCAGGTGCGACACAGCCTATTGGAAAATCTGAGATAAAGATTGAGGGTGGGCTTATGACACCAGAAGCCCTCTGGGCCATGGGCCGCATTGGCGAGGTAAGCGTATCCCCCGATGCAAAGAACGTTGTCTATGGCGTGAGCTATTACAGCGTTGAGCAGAACAAGAGCCACCACACCCTCAACATCATGGGTGCCGACGGCAGCAACGACACAAAGTTGACAACAACCACTGCCAACGAGAGCAGTGCTGCATGGATAAAGGGCGGTACAAAAATAGCATATCTCTCGAATGCAAGCGGCAGCAGCCAGATATGGGAGATGAACCCCGACGGCACAGAGCGCAAGCAGCTCACAAACGATGGCAGCGACATCGAGGGCTTTCTTTTCTCGCCGGACGAGAGCAAGGTCATCCTCATAAAGCGCATCAAGATCAAGCCCACGACAGCCGACATCTACCCCGACCTTCCACTTGCAAAGGGTTTTGTTGTAGATGACCTGATGTACAAGCACTGGGACGAGTGGTTGAACGACGCACCACATCCCTTCATCGCCGACTTTGACGGCACATCAATAGGTGAGGGCAAGGACATGCTCGAGGGCACTGTATATGACTGCCCCAACCGCCCATTCGGTGGCGCCGAGCAGCTGGCATGGAGCAACGACTCAAAGCAGATTGCATACTCATGCATCAAGAAGAGCGGACGCGACTACACTTTGAGCACCGACACGGACATCTATCTTTACGACCTCACAAGCGGCACAACAACAAACCTGTGCAAGATTGACGAGGCACGTTCAAGCTACGGATATGACAACGCTCCACAGTTCTCGCCCGACGGCAAGATGATTGCATGGACAAGCATGGCACGCGACGGTTACGAGAGCGACCAAATACGCCTCAGCATCATGAACCTTGCTACCGGCGAGCGCACATATCTCACAGGAATGCCCGATGCAAATGGCATCACAGCATTCGACAGCAATGTCGACAGCTACTGCTGGGCTCCCGACGGCAAGAGCCTATATTTCACAGGTACATGGCACGGTACAACACAGGTGTACAACATTACCCTCAAGGGCAAACTCACAAAGATGACCGAGGGCGACCATGACTACAACTCGGTTGCAATGCTCGGCGCAAAGAGCCTCATCATGACACGCGTATCAATGAGCGCACCTGCCGACATATACACAATGAAGGCAAAAGCCGGTTCAGAGGTAAAGCAGCTCACATTCGAGAACAAGCATATCTTTGACCAGATAGCAACAGGCAAGGTTGAGGCACGTTGGTGCAAGAGTGTCGATGGCAAGGACCTCCACTCATGGGTTATCTATCCTCCACACTTTGACCCTACAAAGAAATACCCCACCCTGCTCTTCTGCGAGGGCGGCCCACAGTCACCTGTGAGCCAGTTCTGGAGCTACCGTTGGAATTTCCAGATGATGGCTGCCAACGGATACATCATCATCGCCCCCAACCGCCGCGGCCTTCCCGGCTTTGGCCTTGAGTGGAACGAGGAGATCAGCACCAACTATGGCGGCAACTGCATGAGCGACCTGTTGAGCGCAATTGATGACATCTGCAAGGAATCATACGTTGATACAGACCGTCTTGGTTGCGTGGGTGCAAGCTTTGGCGGCTACTCGGCAATGTGGCTTGCAGGCCATCACGAGAAGCGCTTCAAGGCATTCATTGCACACGACGGTTTCTTCAACATGGAACAGCAGTACTACGAGACCGAGGAGAGCTGGTTCCCAAACTGGGACTTGGGCGGCGCACCATATGAGCAGACCGAGGGCGTGAAGCGTTCATATGCAAACTCTCCACACAAGTTCGTTGACAAGTGGGATACCCCAATCCTCCTTATCCACGGCGACCGCGACTACCGTATCCTCTCATCACAGTCTATGGCTGCATTCAACGCAGCACGCCTCAAGGGCATCCCTGCACAGTTGCTCCTGTTCCCCGATGAGAACCACTGGGTACTCAAACCACAGAACGGTATCCTGTGGCAGCGCACATTCTTCGGATGGTTGGATAAATGGTTGAAGAAGTAATCATGCATCTGTCATTCTGAACGGAATGTAATGAAGAGAAGAATAAAATAAACCAAATAAAATACTATGACAACAACACAAAAATTACAAAAGAAGCTGAACGATTCAAAGGCGGCACGCTGGAGCGCGCTTATCATCGTTTCGTTCACAATGATGATGGCCTACTTCTTCACTGACGTGATGGGCCCACTTGAAGCACCTCTTACAACAAAGGGCAAGTTGGTATATTTTGAGAACGGCACATACCTTTCGGCCGATTCACTCATGAAGGTATGCCCAGCCATTGAAAACGAAGAGTCAATCACTGTAGGCAACATCTACAAGACCGAATTCATCAACGAAAGCGGCGAGACCGCAACCGAGGAACTGACAGTATCATCAACCATCAATGGTTTGGGATGGACTTCAAAGAACTACGGTTTCTTCTCTGGTGCATACGGTTACATCAACGTATTCCTTTTGATGCTCTTCTTCGGAGGTCTTATCCTTGACAAGATGGGTGTACGCTTTACAGGTGTAATGAGTACAGGTCTCATGTTCATTGGAGCAGCCATCAAATGGTATGCCGTTGACAACGGCTTCGGCGGCGAGGTATTCGGCATTCCAACACAGGTTGCCCTTGCCAGCCTTGGTTTTGCCATCTACGGTATGGGTTGCGAGATTGCAGGTATCACAGTGACAAAGGTAATCGCAAAGTGGTTTACTGGCCATGAGATGGCACTTGCCATGGGATTGCAGGTAGCCCTTGCACGTGTGGGTACAGCATGCGCCCTGTTCTTTGCTCTCCCAATCGCACAGAGCGCCGGCATGGTGTCTGCACCAGTAATGTTCGGCGCATCGGCACTTTGCATCGGTCTCATCTCATACATCGTATACTGCGTAATGGACAAGAAGTTCGACAAGTCGGCTGGCGTTGAAAAGGTCAGTGCAGACCCAGACGAGCAGTTCAAGTTCAGCGATCTGAAGCTGATCTTCTGCAACAAGGGTTTCTGGCTCATCACATTCCTTTGCCTCATTTTCTATTCTGCAGTATTCCCATTCCTGAAGTTTGCAACAAACCTCATGATCATCAAGTACAACGTAAGCCCAGACCTCGCCGGTATGATTCCAGGCCTGTTGCCTTTCGGTACAATCCTGTTGACACCGCTGTTCGGTTCACTTTATGACCGCATCGGTAAGGGAGCTACATTGATGCTCATCGGTTCTATTCTGCTCACTATTGTACATGTACTCTTTGCATTGCCATTGCTCAACGTATGGTGGTTTGCAGTGATTGTGATGATTCTCTTGGGTATCGCATTCTCGCTTGTTCCATCGGCAATGTGGCCTTCAGTTCCAAAGATCATTCCAATGAAGCAGCTTGGTTCGGCATACGCAATCATCTTCTACATCCAGAACATCGGTTTGTCAATGGTACCTGTGCTCATCAGCAGCGTGATACAGAACAACACTGCAAATGGCACAACAGACTACACAATGCCAATGTCAATCTTCGCTCTCTTCGGCGCTATTGCAATCATCATCTCTGTCCTCTTGAAGGTTGTAGACAAGAAGCAGGGTTATGGCCTTGAGAAGAGCAATATCAAGTAATCTGAATATATTGCTATAAATTAAACTCGCGCCCGGTCTTTTGACCGAGCGCGAGTTTGTTTTGTAAACGATATAAGATAAATAAAAATACCTGCCGCTGCAGGTATTTTATTCAGTTAAGCACCATTTCCCTTATATCCCCTTCAATGCCTCCTTGTACTCTAAAATTCCTTGCAAAATTCTTGAGGAATTCAAGCGATGAGACACTGGGCTTTGGAAATTTCTCATTTTTCAACGCCTGTTTGATAACAGAACCGTCAATCTTGAATTTTGGAGTAGATGTTTTATCCATAGGCATTTGTTTGATTGTTCTGATATATTAACGTTACAAATCCATAAATAGTATATCCCGCAAAGAAAATTTTCTTTGCGGGATATATAGACTGCAATTATTCTTTCAAATATTACTCAAGCACCAAAGATACATTCTTCTCGGCTGCAATGCGGCGCATATTCATTATGGCATAGCGCATGCGTCCCAAAGCAGTATTTATGCTCACGCCTGTAATGTCTGCAATATCCTTGAACGAGAGATCCTGATAATAACGCATAAACACTACCTCGCGTTGACAATCGGGGAGTTCATCGATAAGCATACGCACGTCGGCAAGCACCTGTTCATTTACCATGCGGTTCTCTATTGTACCCTCGGACAATCGCGCATCGTTGAGCAGATCATACTCCATCTCATCATTTGAAATGGCATTCTCGTTTCTTTCATTACGGAACTGGTCTATGACAAGGTTGTGCGCAATGCGTGTTATCCATGCAGCAAACTTGCCGTCATTGGTATAACGTCCCTGCTGCAAGGTTACGATAGCCTTGACAAAGGTCTCCTGGAAGATGTCCTCGGCCACCTCCTTTGAACGTACTATAAAGAATATGTAGTTGAACAACCTGTCCTGATGACGGTTCAGCAAAACATCAAATGCTGAATTATTGCCTTCCAAATAAAGTGTGACCAATGCATCATCGGCCATCTGCTTTAATTTATCCATTATGTCTACTATTAAAATTGAAGTAGAGATTTTTCTATAGGCAATTGTTTTTTACAGGTTTATAATAGATTTACTGCGCAAAGGAAAGAAAATATTATTTTAAATCCAAATTTTTTTACAAAAAATGCATTTTAGACACAATATCGCGGCCCTGCATCCGTTGCAGAGCCGCGATATTCTCATATTTTAGAGTAAATGTTCCTTACTTTACACACTCCATTCCTTCAAGGGAGAAACCGCGCAACAGGTCGGCCACGGGCATACGCTTCTTGCCTGCAAGCTGAACCTCATCAAGCGATATGTATCCACCCTCGACTGCAATCTTTATGTAGCTCTTGTTGTCTGTGACAATTGTTCCGGCTGCCTTGCCGTGCTGTACATATTCCTTTGACACTGCATAGACCTTGAGGGCTACAGCATCGCCATTGGCATTGACAAGTTCACACCATGCGGCTGGATATGGCGACATACCGCGCACGAAGTTGTATATGCCATCCACACTACCCGACCAATTGATGTGACATGTATCACGGAATATCTTTGGAGCAGGGCGCAACTCGCCGGTATACATCTCATCCTGGGCAATTGCTGCCACATTGCCATTGACAATAGCCTCGACAGTGCGCAACACAGTGTCGCCACCCTGCAACATGAGTTTGTCGTGCAATGTACCGGCATTGTCATTCTCGTCGATGGTTACGACATCGCGGAAGATGACATCGCCTGTGTCAATCTCGTGCTTGAGGAAGAAGGTTGTTACACCCGTCTCCTTGTCGCCGTTAATGATTGCCCAGTTGATAGGGGCTGCTCCACGATACTGTGGCAACAACGAGGCATGGAGATTGAATGTACCCAAATGTGGCATGTTCCATACACTCTCGGGGAGCATGCGGAAAGCGACAACAATCTGCAGGTCTGCACCCCATGCACGCAAAGCATCCTGGAAAGCCTCATCCTTCAGCGACTCGGGCTGCAACACCGGCAATCCCTGCTCAACGGCATACTGCTTCACGGGGCTCATAAGGAGCTGGTTGCCGCGTTTGTTGATCATCTTGTCGGGCATTGTAACTACACCCACAATCTCATAACCGCAACTGTCACAAGCACGCTGCTTCTCGAGCAGGCGGCGCAAGGGTTCAACCGCAAAATCGGGTGTACCCAGATATACTATTCTCAAATTCTGCATAATCAGTCTGATGTAAATTCCAACAATGTATTACGATAGGCCGTGAAGATGGCCGATTTTGAGATGAAACCGATATATTCGCCGGTCACATCCTCTACAGGAAGGTTCCAGGCGCCGGTCTCCTCGAACTTGCGCATCACAACCTCCATTGGCTCCTCAATGCTGAGTCTCTCGGGCACCTCGCGCATGAGCGAAGCCACCGAATAGCGATGATAGAGCTCCTGACGGAACATTATATGCCTTACATCATCGAGATAGATGACGCCGACAAGATGCTTTGCAGCATTGAGTACCGGGAAGATATTGCGCTTGGTCTTTGCCACAACAGAAGTAAGGGCACCCAAATCCATTTCGGGTGCCACGGGAAGGAAGTTCTTCTCGACCACATCGGCAACCTTCAATGTTGTAAGCACTGCATGATCCTTATGATGGGTAATGAGCTCGCCACGTTGTGCAAGGCGCACTGCATAGATGTTGTTGCTGTCGAAGACCTTGACTGTAAGGTATGACGATACCGAAACCATCATCAACGGCAGGAAAAGTTCGTAGCCACCGGTAAGCTCCGCAATAAGGAAGACACCGGTCAACGGAGCGTGGAAAACGCCCGACATCAATGCCGCCATTCCATAGAGGGCGAAGTTCTTTTCAATGACACCCACGCCAATGCCGGTAAGGTTGCATAGACTGGCAAAGAGATAGCCCGACACGCAGCCCAGGAAAAGACTTGGAGCGAAGATACCACCACAGCCACCTGCACAGTTGGTCACAGTAGAGGCAAAAGCCTTGAACACAACAAGCAGGAACATAAAGAGCAGCAACAGGTGCGCCTGGTCAAAAAAGAGTGATTTCTCAAGTATCATTGCCGAAGTCTCGGACGAGCCGTCAATGAGTTGCTTGATGGTCTCATATCCTTCGCCATAAAGCGGTGGGAAAAGGAAAATGAGCACACTCAATGTACCGCCACCTATGAGCAACCTTACATACGGGTTCTTGAACCTTTTGAAGAAACTCTCTATGTTTACCGTTACCTTTGTGAAATAGAGCGACACCATGCCGCATACAATGCCAAGCAACAGCACAAAAGGCACACGCGAAAGGTCAAAGACCTCGGGAGTGAACTCGAACGTCGTGCCCGTTCCCATGAGAATATAGGAAAGGGTTGCAGCTGTAACGCTTGATATAAGCAGTGGAAGGAGCGATGACATTGTGAGGTCAATCATCAGCACCTCGACAACGAATACGAGTCCTGTGATTGGCGCCTTGAAGATACCCGACACCGCGCCCGCAGCACCACAGCCGATGAGCAGCATCATCACCTTCTTCTCCATCTTGAAAAGTTGGCCAAGATTTGAACCGATGGCAGAACCCGTCATAACAATTGGCGACTCGGCTCCCACCGAACCACCGAAACCGATGGTGATACCACTGGCAATCAATGATGACCACGTGTTGTGACGGCGTATCTGTCCTTTGCGGCACGAAATGGCATAGAGCACCTTGGTAACACCATGGCTGATATCATCGCGCACTACCTTGCGTATGAAAAGGCCCGTTATGAAAATGCCAATGACAGGAAATACAAGATAGAGCCAGTTGAAGGAATGGACATCAAAGCCGCCAGTCAGCAGATGCTGGATAAAATGTATCAGATGATGCAGAAGATAGGCCGCAAGTGCCGAGAGTACACCCACGAAGAAACTGAGCACAAGCACAAACTGCTTATGCGACATATGTCTCTCCCGCCAGCTGTTGAAACGGTCAATCAAATCCGGTTCACGTTTCTCGTCCATCATTGTCTGATGATTGTTACTGTACCGTTTTCTGTCAACTTGATTATGCTTGATGACTTTGCCTTGCCCTTCTCGAGCTGCTTGTAATTCACTACATAGTCAACGGCATTTATAATCTCGGGGCTAATCTCGCTGAAGTTGTTTGGAGTCTCCTCGCCACTGATGTTGGCAGATGTTGAGACAACGGCCTTCTGGAAACGATAGCAGAGTTCTTTTGAGAACATCTCGTTGGTCACTCTAATGCCAACGCTACCATCCTCGGCAATGAGATTGGGAGCAAGGTTACGCGCACCATCATATATGATTGTCAACGGTTTGTCAGTGAGTTCTATCAGATCCCATGCCACAGCAGGGACATTGCCCACATAACGTGCCAGACGGTCGGCACTGTCAACAAGCAGAAGCAAGGCCTTGCTGTCACAGCGTTTCTTGATTTCGAAGACCTTCTTCACAGCCTCGGCATTAGTGGCATCGCAACCGATACCCCACACGGTATCCGTAGGGTAAAGGATTACACCACCCTGACGCATTACCTCTATACACTTTTTTACTTCATCAGCTATTGTACCCATAATCCGATTCTTTTAGAAACTGTTTCTTAGAATTCACTTGTAAAGTGGAAACGTATTGACTTGAAGTCATTCTGTGCCATCTGAAGCACATATCCGCTGTCGGCAAGGAATACATCGCGTCCTTCGATATCCTTTGCCATATACTGGTACTTGCGTTTCTTGAAGGCCTCGAGCTCGGCAGGATCGTCACTCTCAACCCAACAAGCCTTGTAAAGGCTCACAGGCTCCCAACGGCACTTCGCGTTGTACTCGTTCTCAAGACGGTACTGGATTACCTCGAACTGCAGCTGTCCCACTGTACCGATGAGCTTGCGGCCATTATGCTGGTTCACGAAAAGCTGTGCTACACCCTCGCCCATAAGCTGGTCGATACCCTTGGCAAGCTGCTTGGTCTTCATCGGGTCGGCATTCTCGATGTACTTGAACATCTCGGGCGAGAAGCTTGGCAAGCCCTTGAAGTGAAGGATTTCGCCCTCGGTAAGTGTATCGCCGATCTTGAAGTTTCCGGTATCGGGCAAACCGATGATATCGCCGGGATAAGCCTCCTCAATAGTACTCTTGCGCTGCGCCATGAACTGGGTCGGGGATGAGAAACGGAGCTCCTTGCCAAGACGGATGTGGCGGTATGGGGTGTTGCGGACAAACTTGCCCGAACAGATTTTACAGAAAGCCACACAAGAACGGTGGTTGGGGTCGATGTTCGCTGTGATCTTGAAGATGAAGCCTGTGAATTTTGAATCCTCGGGATTGACCACACGCTCCAGAGCCTGCACAGGACGTGGGCTTGGGGCAATCTTCACAAAACAGTCGAGCAATTCCTGCACACCGAAGTTGTTGAGCGCAGAACCGAAGAATACCGGTGCCACCTTTGCATCAAGGTAGTCCTGGACATTGAATTCGGGATATACGCCTTCAACAAGTTCCAGATCGGTACGCAGTTTGAGAGCAAGGTCCTCGCCAATATTCCTGTCGAGTTCCTCACTATCGATATCAACCTCAACCTTCTCGGTCACACGCTGCTTGTTAGGGGTAAAGAGGTCGAGTTTCTGCTCGTAGATGTTATATACGCCCTTGAAACGTGCTCCCTGATCAATTGGCCAGCTGAGCGGGCGCACTGCAATCTGCAACTCGCTCTCAAGCTCATCAAGAAGCTCGAATGGATCGCGTCCTTCACGGTCCATTTTGTTGACATAGACAATCACAGGAGTGTTGCGCATGCGGCATACCGACATCAGCTTACGTGTCTGTGTCTCCACACCCTTGGCGCTGTCCACCACAATGATTACGCTGTCTACAGCGGTAAGTGTACGGAATGTATCCTCGGCAAAGTCCTGGTGACCCGGAGTATCAAGAATGTTGATCTTGTAGCCCTCATAGTCAAACTCCATCACAGATGTGGTTACCGAAATACCACGCTGCTTCTCAATCTCCATCCAGTCGGATGTCGCGGTCTTCTTGATCTTGTTTGACTTCACTGCACCGGCAACCTGAATCTGACCACCGAAAAGCAACAGTTTCTCGGTCAATGTTGTCTTACCGGCATCGGGGTGCGATATAATCGCAAACGTTCTTCTACGTCCAATCTCTTCCTGTATATTACTCATTTGAATTATGTTTTTCTGATATTAGATTATTCTTCGCTCTCAAGGTCAAGCTTACCCTCCTCGTCCTCCTTGAAATAGAGTGAAAGCATTGATATGAATTTGCCTATCTCGGCAGTTGCGTTCAAGGTCTCCTCGTTAATGGCACGTTTCTGCAACTTCATCATCCACACCATATAAAGGGCGTCGAAGCAGTTCTCCAACTCGTTCTTGTCGCGGCCGTCGCTCTTTGTACGGAACTCCACGATGAAAGGCAGAGCCTTGTAATAGGCTGCTGAATAGAACGGTACCTTTGGCGATTTCAAAAGACGCAGATGCAGATCGGTGAGGTTGATGATCACATTCCTGTTTATCTGCAGATGGCCTTTCTCCTTGACATCCTCCTGATGCATCATATCTATGAGATTGGCATACCACTGCAACAACTCGCCCGATTGTTCATCGGGCAAGGCATATGGCTCTACAATATTGCTTTTCACTTTGTCGAGCGACAATTCATTGGCACGGAGCAAATCCTCAACCTGCCACATATATAGCAAATACTCTGCTATATTCTTCTTACGGAGTTCCCTTGAAACCAGCAAAACTAAAAGATTTTTTAATGGAATGAAAAAGTTCCGGTTGCAATGAGCACCGCTCCCACAAGAGAGCCAAGCATCACAGCACCACCAATAACTCTATTGATTATCAAAATACCACGCACATCAAAGCGTGCTCTCAACTTATTCACGACATAAGTTATGAAGAACCACCACAACAGTGCACCGGCAAATATTGCCAGATATCCAAAGCACTGGTATGGCAAAGACATTTCGGGGATGACAAAGTTCATTGGAGAGAAGAGCGCCGCAAACAGCAGGATGATCATCGGGTTCGACAAAGTGATGAAGAATCCCGTGACACCGTTGCGCACCAGGCTGCTCTTGTTGTGGCTCACGTTTCGTGTGTTCTGCACCGGGTTCAGACGGTATGTATGAAGACCGAAGATGAACATTATTATGGCACCGATGAGCTGCATCCAATATACTGTAGCGGGATTGCTTATGACATCGAACAGCAGATTGAGTCCATAACCTGTCAACAAAGCATAGAGGATATCACTGAAAGCGGCTCCCACACCTGTGACAAGACCATATGCGCGACCTTTATTCAGTGTACGCTGAATGCAAAGGACGCCAACGGGCCCCATTGGAGCAGAAGCTACTATACCTATAATAACTCCTTTGATAATTACCTCCAATAAAACAATCTGTGGAAACAAATCATCCATAATGCAAAGTTGTCACTTTTTATTGAAAAACACACATTGTCATACTGTTTTTTTCACAGTCACGGCAAAAAAAATCGCCATTTCATCCCAAAATTCTGCAAGCAGGCACACACCGGGAGGTCAAGCGTTCTTCACGACAGCAATCTCCGATGAACTTGATTTCCTTTTAAGTTTCAGGACAATTACCAGGTCCGAAATTCCGGCAACGACAGCCAACAGTCCGAACGCAACCGACAGTGTCGCGAGCTCCCACGATACAGTAAAGGAGAATATCGAAGCAAGCACAAGCAGCAATGGAGTCATATAGAGCCACGCAGACACGCGTCCTCTCCTTTGCCCCGAGACAATCATTACAATCTGATATACGGCAAACAGCGACAACAGAACCGCAAGAAGCTTGACAAACATGCCCTCAAAGCTGACAGGCGCGACCATCAGCCAAAGACCGAAGGCCATACATCCCACATTTATGGTAGAAATGAGGACTCTCGCGAGTTTCTTACCCTGGGCACGTGATACACAAAGAGTTACCAAGGACACCAATGCCGGCAAGAAGAAACCTGCGCCCAACACGCGTATCAGCAATCGTGTTCCATCGACATTAAGGAATATCAATAGAAAACCGACCAACATTATAAGAATGCTACGGATTACACCAATCAACATAAGCTACACCATTAATTTATAAATTTCCACATGCCGATTTGCAGCACAGGACCACTAACAGTTCATCAAACAGCGAATAACCGGCAACGTACTTACCATCTCCAACGCCATCAAGCCCCACAAGAGCAAGCTGCACTTGTCCGTTTTCCGCAACCTCGAAGGGCGCTACATGGATATTGTCCTTGAAATTACCCCCCAGATCGCCAACGATCTTGAAAAGCGCCTCCTTGGCACACCAATGTACAAGGGCAACAAAATTTCTCTCGCCAGGCTGGTACGCGTCGAGCACATCAGGCAGCATGAAACGGGTTGCTGCAGACATGACATTGCGTGATATAAGTTCAACATCAACGCCAATTTCTTTGTTGCACGAATAGGCCATGACAGCATAGCCATCGGTATGCGAAATGCTCAAGCAGCCCCCCAGGCCATTGAGGCAAGGTTTTCCAGACTCATCGTATCCTATACGCGCATCCTCGCCGAAGCGTTGCGACACCATTGCCCTCACAGCCAGCCATTCACGACAGCGCTTCTCCGATGTGAATTTGTCCTTTGCCAAAGCTGCACACTCTGCAGGCACCATCCCAAGCAGTCCATCAACAGTCTCGGTTATCTTCCACACCAGAACGTCGACACCGGCCGATTCATATTGCCGCAACAGTGGCATTACAATCCCTCCGTCATCTCCGGTCCTGCCGAAGCAACCGGCAGAACAGCCTTGATTTTGACAATACGATGCTTGTCCTTCTGCACCACCTCAAACGACACGTCGTTGCAGACAATGACCTCATGGAGCATAGGGAACTCTCCCTTAACCTCAAGAATCAAGCCCGCAAGAGTGTCTGCCTCGCCGGCAAAATCCTCAAACTCCTCACTGTCCAAAGATGTTATCTTGTAGAAATCGGACAACGAGGTGCGACCATCGAACAGATATGTCCTGTCGTCAAGCTTCTCATATGATGTATCGGGTTCATCAAACTCATCGTTGATTTCGCCGACAATCTCCTCAATGATATCCTCAAGGGTAATGAGTCCCGAAACACCACCGAACTCATCGACCACAACCGCCATATGCACCTTAACCGTCTGGAAATCGCACAACAGGTCATCGATCTTCTTTGTCTCGGGAACAAAGAACGGCTGACGGATAAGCGACTGCCAACGGAAGTTGCCGCCGCGGTTGAGATGAGGTATCAAATCCTTTATATATAATATACCGCGGATATCGTCCTGGGTCTTGCCAAAGACAGGAATACGCGAATAGGCATTCTCTGCAGCACATTTGAGAACCTCGGAATATGGAGCACGCAGATCGAGCATGACCATATCAAGACGCGATGTCATGATATTCTTCACGGTCTCATCGCCAAAGCGTATGATACCCTCGAGCATATTCTTCTGCTCGCCGATCTCTTTTGTATCGGTAAGTTCAAGCGCCTGCTCAAGCTCATCGACAGACAGCAGGCGCTGTTTCTTTGACACAATGCGCTGGGTAAAGGCTGTTGAGCGCACCAACATCCTTGAAAAAGGCGACAGCAGACTCGACAGCACATAGAACGGGGCAGAGACAAACCTCGCGAATTTAACGACATTGTTCTTGGAATAGATCTTGGGCATGACTTCGCCGAACAACAACAGAAGGAAAGTCAACAGCACCGTCATCAACAGAAACTCAAGCCACTCTGCACCCTCGCCAAAATCCAGGACCTGCATAAAGAAGAAATTGAGGAGCATGACAACACCCACATTGACAAAATCGTTGACAATGAGTATTGTAGCCAACAGCTTCTCGGGATCCTTCAACAGGTCTATGACACGTTTATCCCTCGACGACTTGCTCTCGGCCATCTCGTCAAGGTTCTCCCTTGTCAAGGAGAAAAATGCGATTTCCGATCCAGAGGCAAATGCCGAACACAAAAGAAGCAATGCGGCAATGCAAGCCGCAACAACAGCACTCGCCGATGGTGCTGAGAAGGTAACGCCCGTCAGCTGCACATTAGCCAGCGCAAACAGATTCGTATATATATCCAAAACCGAAAAATTTAATTAGAAAGCAGGTCCTTGTCCAGGAGCATCGGGAGTTGGAGCAGCACCGGCAGCTCTTGATGAGAGCATATCCATTGTCTCGGCAAGAATTTCGGTCCTGTAACGGCGGATACCGTTCTGGTCCTCGTAAGTATTGGTTCGTATCTTACCCTCGATATATATGCGGTCGCCCTTGTGGACATACTTCTCGGCCACCTCGGCCAAGCCACCCCAAAGGACAATGTTATGCCACTCTGTACGCTCGGGCACAGGAGTACCATTCTGGAGTGTATATCCACGCTCGGTTGTAGCGAGAACAAGATTTGCAACAACCACATTACGGTCAAGATGACGTACATCGGGCTCCTTGCCGACATTACCTATTAATATTACTTTATTTACAGACATAATACATTAATTATAATTTATTCTGCAAAAATATAAAAAATACGCGCCTCGTTCAAATATTAACGATGCTATTTGGAGACACCGTATAAAAAAACAGCAAAACGAAGAGAAAAAGGACAATGCAGACGCCATATCCGACATCACAAAAGCCAAATTATCATGTTTTTACAAAAAAACGCACTATAAATTTCGGTAAAAGCAAAAATTGATATATATTTGTAACCCGAAATTAATACCAAAGCGTTGAATAATAAAAAATCAGAGTAAGATGACAAAAGCAGAGATTATTAATGAGATTGCAAAAAAGACGGGTATTGAGAAATCGGTGGTTTTAACAACAGTTGAGTCGTTTATGGAAGTTGTAAAGACTTCATTGATCAATCAGGAGTCTGTTTACCTTCGTGGTTTCGGCAGCTTCATAATCAAGCACAGAGCAGAGAAGACCGCGCGCGATATACATAAGGAGAAGACAATTACCATCCCAGCGCACAACATCCCGGCCTTCAAGCCAGCCAAGACATTTATGAATGAAGTAAAAAAATAAGAGTGATTAATTAATAATAAAATTTAAACTTATGCCAAGCGGAAAAAAGAAAAAAAGACATAAAATGTCTACGCACAAGCGTAAAAAAAGACTGAGAAAGAACAGACATAAGAGCAAGTAAGTAAAAGTCTGTCAAAGCACAAAAAACAAACTTGTAAGCACATCAAACAGAGCCTCAAGTTTGTTTTTTGTTTTAAGAAGAAGCCCGGACACAGCAATGGCACCGGGAACTACTCTAAAGATTAAGGCAAAGCGCCTCGCCTTGAAGTAAAGAAGGTGCAAAACAAAACAACAGTATTGTGACAAGCGAACTATTTGTAGATGTTCACTCCCAGGAAGTCTCCATTGCCATCACAGAAGAGAAGCAATTGGTAGAGTTCCAGAAGGAGGAGCAGACAGAGACATTTTCAGTAGGCAATATCTACCACGGGCGCGTAAAGAAAATAATGCCCGGACTGAATGCCTGCTTTGTGGATGTCGGTTCAGAAAAGGAAGCATTCCTGCACTATACTGATTTAGGCGCGCAATTTTACTCTCTTCAGAAGTATCTGAAACAAATTACAAGCGACCGAAAGAAAAACTTCCCCATCGCAAAGGCATCGATAATGCCCGAGAAGAAGAAGGAAGGAAACATTAGCGAAGCGTTGCAGACGGGACAGGAGATCCTGGTGCAGATAACCAAGGAACCAATCAACACAAAAGGTCCCAGGTTGACATGTGAACTCTCATTTGCAGGACGCTTCCTGATACTGATTCCGTTTGAGGACAAGGTATCGGTATCATCAAAAATCAAGTCCCCCGAGGAACGCACACGCCTCAAGCAGCTGTTGCAGAGCATCAAGCCAAAGAATTTTGGCATCATAGTACGCACAGCCGCCGAGGGCAAGAAGGTTGCCGAACTTGACAGCGAACTGCGTTCACTGGTCAACAATTGGGAATCACTCGTGGGCAAGGTACAGAAGAGCACCAAACCGCCGACAATGGTGCATGAGGAGTCGGACAGAACCCTCGCACTGCTCCGCGACCTTTTCAACCCGTCGTATGAAAGCATACATGTCAACGACGTTGAGGTCTACAAACGCATCAGGGATTACGTATCGGTCATTGCGCCCGAAAGCGTAAACATCATTAAGCTGTACCGCGGAGAGTTGCCCATTTTCGACCACTTTGGAATAACGAAACAGATAAAATCCTCATTCGGAAAGATCGTTTCGTTCAAGGGTGGCGCCTACCTGGTCATCGAGCACACCGAGGCATTGCACGTCGTTGATGTAAACAGCGGCAACAGAGCACGCAACAACGCGAGCAATCAGGAGGAAAATGCACTCGAGGTAAACCTTGGAGCCGCCGACGAACTTGCCCGCCAGCTACGCCTTCGCGATATGGGCGGCATCATAGTGGTCGACTTTATTGACATGGACAAAGCCGAGAACCGCCAGAAGGTCTATGAGAGAATGACCGAGAATATGAGCCGCGACAGAGCGAAGCACAATATTCTGCCACTGAGCAAGTTCGGCCTGATGCAGATAACACGTCAGAGAGTCCGCCCGGCAACATCGTTGCAGGTTGAAGAATGCTGTCCCGTATGCCACGGCAAAGGCAAGATACAGCCATCGGTACTGTTTACCGAGACGCTTGAGAGTAAAATTGATACCATGGTAAAGACTGCAGGTATCAAGCGATTTAAATTACATGTGCATCCGTTCATCGATGCCTATATCAAGAAAGGTATAGTTTCACTCTACCGCAAATGGCAGATGAAGTACGGATTGGGAATCAGAGTCGTACCCGACCAGAAGTTGACCTATCTTGAATATCACTTCTATGACAAGAATGGCAACGAGGTGGATATGAAGGAGACTACCGACATCAAGTAATTGAACAAGAACACAAAAGGCCAAAGGGCCTTTTCACGAGCAATCTCCCCATCAGCTGATGGGGAGATTGCTCGTTTATGTACATCTGCACTGAAGGATGTATAAAAACTCCCAACCACGCCACTCACCGGCCTCACAGCCAAAAAAGATTTGCAAAATGTTGTTATTCCGTTTTTAAGTATTATCTTCGCAATAGCTAGATTGAAAAAACGCAGCCTTTGAAGGGTGTGAATGACTAACAATACATACGTCGCAATATGAAAATTTCAAGAATCGAACATTTGGGTATCGCGGTAAAGAACATCGAGGAGGCACTGCCCTACTACGAACAGGTATTGGGTTTCGAGTGCTACAATATCGAGACTGTAGAAGAACAGAAAGTGCGCACTGCATTTCTCAAGGTAGGCGAAACAAAGATAGAGCTGCTTGAGGCAACATCGCCCGACAGCACCATAGCAAAATTCATAGAGAACCGTGGCGAGGGTATACACCACATTGCCTACAAGGTTGAGGACGGCGTTGCCAATGCACTTACCGAGTGCGGAGAGAAGGAGGTACGCACCATAGACAAGGCTCCACGAAACGGCGCCGAGGGACTGAAGATCGCCTTCCTGCACCCGAAATCAACACAGGGAGTGCTTACCGAGCTTTGCGAGGAGTAACCCACAATCACAAGAACATCATTAATTGAAATATTATGAGCAAGCAATTTGAAAAAATCAAAGAGCTGGTAGCCTTGCGTGCAAAGGCACGTCTTGGCGGCGGAGAGAAAGCCATAGAGAAACAGCACGAGCGCGGCAAATACACAGCCCGTGAGCGCATTGACATGTTGCTCGATAAAGGCAGTTTCGAAGAGATGGACATGTTCGTAACACACCGATGTACAAACTTCGGCCAGGAGAAGAAACAGTATCTTGGCGATGGTGTCGTTGTGGGTAGCGGTACAATCGAAGGCCGTCTCGTATACATCTTTGCACAGGACTTTACCGTTACCGGTGGTTCATTGAGCGAGACAATGGCGCAGAAGATATGTAAAGTCATGGACATGGCCATGAAGGTGGGTGCACCGGTCATAGGTATCAACGACAGTGGCGGCGCACGCATCCAGGAGGGTATCAATGCCCTTGCCGGATATGCCGAGATCTTCCAGCGCAACATCATGGCATCGGGTGTGATTCCACAGATTTCGGGAATCTTCGGTCCATGTGCCGGCGGTGCGGTATACTCACCTGCCCTTACCGACTTCACAATAATGATGGAAGGCACAGCATACATGTTCCTCACAGGTCCAAAGGTTGTAAAGACTGTGCTTGGCGAGGTCGTGACACAGGAGGAGCTTGGTGGCGCAAGCGTACACGCAAGCAAATCGGGCGTGACACACTTCACTGCACAGACCGAGGAGGAAGGCCTTGCGCTCATCCGCAAATTGATGAGCTACATTCCACAGAACAACATGGAGAACGTGCCCGATGTTCCTTGCACTGACCCCATCAACCGCACAAGCGACGTGCTCAACACCATAATCCCCGACAACCCCAACCAGGCATACGACATGTATCGCGTGATTGCCGAGATTGTCGACAATGGCGAATTCCTTGAGGTGCACCGCGACTACGCACAGAACATCATCGTGGGCTTTGCACGCATGAACGGCAAGTCGGTAGGTATTGTCGCCAACCAGCCATGCAAATATGCAGGCGTACTCGATTGCAACTCATCACGCAAGGGAGCACGTTTCGTACGTTTCTGCGATGCATTCAACATTCCGCTTGTGACACTTGTTGACGTTCCCGGCTTCTTGCCCGGTACAGCACAGGAGTACAATGCAGTAATCCTTCACGGAGCAAAACTGCTCTACGCATTCGGTGAGGCGACAGTGCCAAAGGTTACGGTAACACTGCGCAAGTCATACGGCGGTTCACACATCGTGATGGCCTGCAAGCAACTGCGCGCCGACCTCAACTACGCTTGGCCAAGCGCCGAAATTGCCGTTATGGGTGCAGCAGGAGCTGCCGAGGTATTGTATGCCAAGGAAGCAAAGGAGGCCGAGGACCCCAAGGCATTCATCGCCGAGAAGGAGGCCGAGTACAACCGTCTCTTTGCCAACCCATATCAGGCAGCAAAATATGGCTACATTGACGATGTGATTGAGCCACGCAACACACGTTTCCGCGTGATACGTGCCCTTGCACAGCTTGAGAGCAAGCGTCAGGACCTTCCAAGGAAGAAACACGGTAACATTCCACTTTAAACAACAGCATTATGGAAAACAACAATATCAATGGCGAAGTCGTTGCTGCTATATCAATGGCATTGGCAGCATACATGGGCGACAATGTCCACGACAACGAAAGTGGCGTGCTCACAATAACCTACACTAACAAGCATTGGAACAACCTAAACAAGTAAAGCTATGAAAGAGTACAAATATAGAATCAACGGCAACGAGTATGCCGTCAGCATCAACGAAGTCTGCGACACAACAGCAAAGGTAACAGTCAATGGCGCCGAATACGATGTAGAGTGGGAAAAGCCTGTTGAGGAGAAGCCGGTAGTAAAGGTACAGCCCGTAGCGGCAAAGCCAGCCGCGGCACCCGCTCCTGCCGCAAAACCTGCAGCACCAGCACCCGCCGGAGGTTACAGCATCAAGACCCCACTGCCGGGCGTAATCATTGATGTAAAGGTAAATGTTGGCGACGCCGTGGCAAAAGGCCAGACTGTTGTGGTGCTTGAAGCCATGAAGATGGAGAACAACATCAACGCCGACCGTGAAGGCAAGGTTGCTGCAATACAGGTTGCCAAGGGCGACACCGTTGCCGACGGCGCAGTGCTGGTAGTACTGGAATGAACGGAAAAGTATTGATACAAAAAAAGATGAACCAGTTGGTTCATCTTTTTTTGTATCATATCCTATTGTGACGATCGGGGATTATCACCTTAGGTTTGAATACTGCAGCCTCCTCGGGAGTCATTGTAGCATAGGCCATGATGATAGCCACATCTCCGGGAGAGAACTTGTGCGCAGCAGCACCGTTCAGACAGATGACACCCGAATCACGCTCACCCTTGATTATATATGTAACAATACGCTCGCCGTTACTGTTGTTCACGACATGCACCTGCTCGCCCTCGAGCAATCCCGCAGCCTCCATCAGTGTCTCATCAATGGTAATGCTACCCATATAATGGAGATTCGCCTCTGTAACAGTGGCGCAATGGATTTTGGATTTAAGCATCTGAAGCAACATCTTACTTTACCTCCTTATATTTTATATTGTCAATCAATCTTATATTTCCGCAGAACAGAGCAATGCAGCCAACAACATAATCGCTGTCACTCCACTCCTCAATCTCCTGCAATGTATTGCCGTCAACAATCTGGTAATACTCCAGTTCAAGGCCCTCGGTGTCATTTATCATATCCTCTACGAAAGCCTTTGTTGCAGCAAGGGAATTTACCTGCGCAAAATCGGCACTTGCAAAAAGAGTGCTTGATATTGTAAGGGCACGCTCGCGCTCATCCTCGGAAAGCAAGGTGTTGCGGCTGCTCATTGCCAGACCATCCTCCTCGCGTACAATGGGACAACCCACAATCTCGATATCGAATGCAAGCTGACGCACCATCTCGCGGATTATTGCAAGCTGCTGGAAATCCTTCTCGCCGAAATAGGCCTTATGAGGCTCCACTGCATAGAACAGCTTGCTCACAATCTGTGCCACGCCATTGAAATGGCCAGGGCGGCAAGCGCCCTCCATCACAGTGTCGAGCGGAGCAAATGAGAACCGGCGTGTATCCTCGGCCGGATACATCTCCTCTACAGTAGGTGCAAACACCACAGTAGCGCCAACACGCTCAAGCAAGGCGCAATCGGCCTCAAGGGTACGTGGATAGTTCTTCAGGTCGTTCTTGTCATTGAATTGTGTGGGATTGACAAAGACACTCACCACCGTAACATCATTCTCTTTTACCGAACGCTCAACAAGCGAAGCATGTCCGTCATGCAATGCTCCCATAGTGGGTACGAAACCTATTTTCTTCCCCTTTGCACGATAATCATCAAGAAGACCTTTCAACTCCTCAATAGTACTTACAACCTCCATTTTTCCAATGATTTTTGATATCTGAAACCTGTTTTTCATTTGCGACTGCAAAGTAACAAACAAATAAGCATAAAAAGAAATAATAAAATAAAAATATTCCACCGCCAATGCAATAATGAGATGCCTATAGTCACGCCAACAGGTGGCAATCATACAAAATGGAGCACAAAACAGCACAGAATGGTTTCTATTTGTCACAAAAACCATTAAAATGGCTTATCAACTTGGCAGTTTGGCATTTTTTTTATAATTTTGCAAATCCACGAACTACACTCGTGATTGATTAAAGATGAAAGCAAACAAAATTTTATTCGTAACCCAGGAAATCACTCCATTTGTCCCCGAATCGCCTATGGCAAGCATAGGCCTCAACCTGCCACAGGCTACACAGAACCTTGGCAAGGAGATCAGAATCTTCACACCCAAATGGGGCAACATAAATGAAAGACGTAACCAGTTGCACGAAGTTATCCGTCTGTCGGGCATGAACCTCATCATTGACGACACCGACCACCCGTTGATCATTAAGGTGGCATCGTTGCAGGCAGCCCGCATGCAGGTATACTTCATTGACAACGACGACTATTTCCACAACCGTCTCATGACAAGCGATGCCGACGGCAATGACTACAGCGACAACGACGAGCGCGCAATCTTCTTTGCACGCGGTGTCCTCGAGACTGTCAAGAAGCTGCGCTGGTGCCCCGAGGTCATCCACTGCCATGGCTGGATTTCGGCATTGGTATCGTTGTACGTAAAGAGCTCTTACAGCGAGGAGCCATCGTTCCGCGACTCAAAGATTGTAATCTCACTCTACGACGAGAACTTCAAGACCGATTTCCCCGACAATTTCGCTTCAAAGATCTTCAACAACGATTCACAGGAGGGCTTCATTGAAGGAATACAGACTCCGGTGACATACGTTGAGCTTGCGAAACTTGCCATACGAAACTGCGACGGTGTGATTGTCAATGGCGACAACGTTCCACAGGAGCTCATCGACTATGCCGAGTCACTTGGCAAGCCCGTACAGCCACGATGCAGCGAGGAGGAGTACGTAGCAGCATGCAACGACTTCTACGACAAAGTAATGGGATAAAGAACAGACATCAAGCAATGCCACACCGGCGTTGCTTGATTGATAAATACGCGGTCCGTTAACCTTTATTCAGAACAATTAACAAGATATATGAAAAGACTTACATACATACTTATGGCAATGTTCACACTGCTCACATTCGTGCAGTGCGATGACAGCACCGAGTCTGTAGGCGGCAGCATTGTCCCCGACAAGGACATAATCACAGCCCAGACAAAGATCTTCAATGCCACAAGCAGAACCATCATGGCCAACGACTCGATACTTGCCAACACCAACGAAGTATATCTTGGCCGTTACACCGATGAGGAATCGGGCACTGTGTTCACATCAGGTTTCATCACGCAGTTCGGATGTAACGAGGACTACGGTTTCCCCGAGGAAGGCGTAGCCGGCGACTCAGCCACATACACCAAGCTCCGTCTCTATTTCGAGCAGTACTACGGCGACTCACTCAACGCAATGCAGTGCGAGGTCTATGAGCTCGACAACACATTGGAGGAGGGAACGCCCTACTACACCAACCTTGCCCCCGAGGAGTTCTACAACCCCGACGAAGAACCATTGGCTGTAAAGACATACAATGTCATTGACTATACACTCCATGACACCATCCTCAATGGCGAGAACTATTCACGCCACATCGAGATTACCCTCCCCAACCACATCGGAAACAGCTTCATCAGCAAGTATTACGAGAAGGACAGCGAGGGCAACCACATAGGCAAGCAATACTTCGCAAACTCCGAGATATTCATCAAGGATGTATTCAAGGGCGTATACGTGAAGTGCACACAGGGCGACGGCACAGTGCTCAAAATCTACCGTGCACGTCTTGACATCGGTTTCAAGCACTATATCAAGAGCAGTACCGGCGAAAAGGACTCAATTGAAGCCCTCTCGGCACCGTTCTATTCAGGAAAAGAGGTCCTGCAGGTAAACAACTTCGACAACGACGACCTCACTCCACTTGCAAACACACAGGAGTACACATACCTGAAGACCCCCGCAGGACTCTACACTGAAGTAGCATTGCCCATTGCGGAGATAGTGGAGAACTGTGACACCATCAACTCGGCTAAAATCACATTCACACGCTACAACGAGAATGCAGGAGACACCAGAACACCACATGCCACATTGCTCCTTGTAAGAAAGTGCGATATGTACAAGTTCTTCCTCAAGAACAAGCTTGCCGACGGCAAGACATCGTTTACCACAAGCTTCTCATCGGGCACAAACGAATACACCTTCAGCAACATCGCCAGCCTTGTCAAAGCCTGCTACAGGGAGTATCAGCAGGGCATAGAGAGCAACCCCGACTGGGAGGCCGAGAACCCCGACTGGAACAAGATTGTACTCATCCCCGTAAGCACTACACTTGATTCCAACAAGGCCATTGTAAAGATTGCCCACGACATAAGCATCAGCAGCGTACGCCTGCGCGGTGGCAACGAATACGAGATTCCTGTAGAGATAATCACAAGCAAGTTCAATGACTGATTGAAACTATACTATAGTCCAAATAACGGCGGCTAAAATTTAGCCGCCGTTATTGTATCCATGCACTCCATTTGAAACAGGTCCAGCTATACACATCGGGAACAAGTATAAAAAAACAGTCTGCAGAATTCTGCAGACTGTTTCATTATCGGTCCAAGTTCATTATTCAGCCTTTGGCTTTCTAACGCACTTTCTCTTTGGTTTCTCTTCAGCTACCGGAGCCTCAACAGGAGCCTCCTCTACAGGAGCGGCAGCAGCCTTCTTGGCAGCCTTCTTCTCCTTTGTAGCGAGCTTTGTCTTCAACTGCTCTACCTCAGCCTCGAGCTGTACAATCTCAACCTCCTGGTTCTCGATCATCTGCTGCAATGCGCCGAGCTCCTCGTTATCCATGTCAGGATACTGTGCACGTACACGAGCAAGGAAGTCGCCCAAGATATTCATGTAGTTTGTAAAGGCATCGTATGGAGACTCGTAGATGCAACGCTCTGTGATGATACCGTTCTGCTTTGTAGTCATGAAACGGAGGTTCTCAGCAGCCTGCAAATAGTCGAAATCCTGCTTCAACTTCTTGTCATCGGTAAGCATGATACGCTCTGCCACGCTGTAGAGCTTGCTGAACGCCTCGCGCTGCAATGTGTTACCCAACCAAGAACTTGCGTCACGCTCCTCGTCCATCCAAGAGAGTGGATATGGAACCTCGAGTGGACCAACTGACTTGTGGTTGTCGATAACCTCTGAAGGTGTAGAGAATGTGATGCCTCTCTGTGCCGCACATGCTGGCAATGCCTTCATGAAGTCGAGGATGTGTGAATCCAATGGCTGTGCCATACCGATAGCTGAAAGGTTCATGAAGATATTGATAACCTTCTCCTCCTCGGGGAACTGTGCTATCCAGTCGATATATGTCTCGGCGAACAATGGGTACTCGCTCCACTCTGGGTTAGAGAAACGCAATGAGATATCATCAGAGAGCTTATAGTCGCGGAGCAGGAGCTTCAAGTTAGAAGCCGATGCACAGTTGTACACGAAGTGTGGGCTCTTCCATGCGAGGATGTGCTTTGCACCCTCTGAAAGCATACCCTTGAAGCCCATCTGTGATGCCATCTCACCAATCTCGTCAGAGTAGATGAGACCTGAGTTACGCAACACCTTTGGTTTCTTGCCAAAGAGCTCCTTGATCTTGCGGTTCTGGCGCATAACCTCCTCCATGAACACCTCTTTCGATGCCAATGAAGAGAGACCGTGTGAATAAGGCTCGCAAAGGAATTCGCAGCAGCCAGTCTTGTTTATCTCGTGCAACAACTCAATTACCTGTGGTGCATAGAGCTCAAGCATCTCAAGACCTACACCCGATACCGAGAAGGCAACCTTGAAAGCGCCGTTATTCTCGCGAATCATCTCGAGCATTGTCTTCAAAGCCGGAACATAAGACTTCTCGGCAAGCTCCATTGTCATACTCTCGTTTGCGTAATCATCATAGTAGTAGTGGTCACTGCCTATGTCGAAGAAACGGTAACGTTTCAACTGTCTGATCTGATGCAACTCGAAATAGAAACAAATTGTTTTCATATTATTTCTTTGATTTTAATTATTACCAACCCAAAACTTTCTCATACATTCTTCTCAGCTTCAATGCAACATCTTCCCAAGTGATGCTGTCAACCTCCTTGCGTCCCTCGACCTTGAGGTACTCATAGAGTGACTCGTTGTTACAGATTGAGTAGATGGCATCAGCCATTGCGTTAATGTCCCAATAATCGGTCTTGATACACTTATCAAGAATCTCGGCACATCCCGACTGTTTCGAGATGATGGTAGGAACATCACACTGCATAGCCTCAAGCGGAGAGATACCGAATGGCTCACTTACCGATGGCATGATGTACACATCACTCGCCTTCAAGCACTCGTAAACCTGGCGGCCACGCATGAAGCCGGGGAAGTGGAATCTGTCAGAGATACCGCGCTGCGCCACAAGACGTATCATATCGTTCATCATATCACCGCTACCGGCCATACAGAAACGGATATTCTTTGTCTTCTTGAGCACCTGTGCAGCAGCCTCAACGAAGTACTCGGGACCCTTCTGCATTGTGATACGGCCAAGGAATGTAACGACCTTCTCGTTAGGGATCTTCTTTGGCACGATGTCAAGGATCTCCTGCTCCAATGGAGTTACCGCATTGTGCAGAGTAGACACCTTGCTTGGGTGCTGATGATACTTGTGGATGACAGTCTGGCGTGTGAGCTCACTCACGCAGAAGATGTGGTCGGCATTGTCCATACCGTTCTTCTCAATTGCATAGACTGTAGGGTTCACGTTACCGCGACTACGGTCGAAGTCGGTAGCATGCACGTGGATAACGAGCTTCTTGCCCGACACCTGCTTTGCATGTATACCGGCAGGATATGTAAGCCAGTCGTGTGAGTGAATGATATCGAACTCCTCAGTGCGGGCTACGACACCAGCAATGATTGAGTAGTTGTTGATCTCATCGTGGAGGTTATCGGGATAACCGCCCGCGAACTCCATACAACCAAGGTCATTGGTATGCATGTAGCTGAAATCGCTGTAGATGTGCTCCCTGTAACGGTAATACTCCTCGGGAGTCATTACTTTACCGATGCGGGAATTCACATAGTCGTGGTTAACATCCTTCCACACGATGGGCACTGAGTTCATTGCCACAATTCTGAGGAAGCTGTTATCTTCGTCACCATATGGTTTGGGGATACAGAACTTAATCTCGACATCGCCCTGCTGGACGAATCCCTTTGTAAGTCCATAACTTGCCGTACCGAGTCCACCCGAAATATGAGGGGGGAACTCCCAACCGAACATTAATACCTTCATATATATTATCCCTCCAATTTAGATTCGTACTGTTTTAGTATCTGGCTTGTTCTGAGGATAGCCGCAACGTTCATTGCGAATGCCACAGCACCACGTCCCTTGAATGGTGGGTTACCATCGAACACCTCGGGAATTGAACCGATACAGTGCTGGACAATCTCATCCTCGAAACCAATCATCTGACGCTGAACGAATGATACACCGCTCAACTTGTATGTCTTCAGATAAGCCTCATAGTAGAAACCGCCGAGCCATGGCCATGCTGTACCCTGGTGGTAAGCATAGTCGCGCTGTATCTGTGGACCCACATAGTTAGGATTGTAACCTACGCTCTTTGGCGAGAGTGAACGCAAACCGCGTGGAGTGAGAAGCTCCTTGGTAACAGTGTCAAGCACTTTCTTTCTCTGCTTTGAATCGAGCGGAGAGTGGTCGAGTGCCACTGCAAAGATCATGTTTGGACGTACGCTCCAGTCAACATAGTCGCCATCGACATAGTCATAGAGATAGCCATACTCATTGAGGAACACCTCAACGAAAGCCTTGCCTGCAAGAGGAATGAGACGTGTAAGTGAATCAAGCACCTCGGTGTTGTTTGTCAATGCAGCCATCTCCTCAATGAACTTGAGGGCGTTGTACCACAATGCGTTGATTTCAACAACATAACCTGTACGTGGAACAACAGGACGACCATTGGCTGTAGAGTTCATCCATGTGACAGCCTTGTCGCGGCCATTTGTCGCAAGCAAGCCATTCTGTGTAACGCGCAAGTTGCTGTGTTTGTTGTTGCGCACGTAGTCATAGATGCGCATCAGCAAGTCGCCATACTGGTCGCGGCAAGCCTCGATGCTGCACTCCTTGGCATACTGCTGCAATGCCCAGATGCACCACAAGAGCACGTCGGGGTGCTCCATCTCATATATCTTGCAATCGCTTACCTTGCCATTGATGAAATCATTGATGGCAACAGTTGCGGTCTTCATTACTCTCTCGAACTCGTCGACATGTCCCTGTGACAATGTAAGGCCAGGAAGTGACACAAAGAGGTCACGTGCACGGCACTTGAACCAAGGATATCCGGCAAGGATGTATGTGTGCTGACCCTGAACGTTGAAGAACTGGTTACCCGCACACTGCATGCAGTGCATGAAGTTGTCGCGTGGGTCACGGATTGCCTCCTCATGTTCAAAGGCAGCCTTCATTGTACGTGATGTCATTGGAGACACACCACCCGAGAATACAATGCTCTCGCCGGCCTTCATCTTGACCTCGAAGTAACCAGGAACATAAAGATCCTCGTTGAAGTCGTAACCGCGCTCAAGTTCCTTCACATACTCAATACCACGATACCAGTCGGGCTGGTAAACGAATTCGTTCTTCTTGTTGAGCTGCATGTAGAGATTTGGGTAATCGGCATACATCTTCATGCTGATACCGTTCTCAACCTCTTTGTAGCTACGGTCGGCAATATTGTTCTCGTGAGTATACTCACGTACACTGCGGAACGCGCAGAATGGGCGCAGACGCAATGTCACAGAAGTATTTGCCTTGAGCAAGGTGTAACGAATAAGAATTCTGTTCTCGTGATGTACAAAGGCTTTTTCTTTCTTAAGCCATACTCCACCTACATTGTACACGGTGGTTGGGACGCGTTCCCAGGCGAACTCACGGATATACTTGTTGCCTCGTGGAGCGAAATTGTCGGCATTATACTTGTGCAGACCAAGGTTGAATTCTGCACCATGAAGAACGACAGTCTCATCGAGCGACGACAGCAGCACGTGGTTTTCGTCGTCAAGTTCAGGGATGGGGACAACCAACAGACCATGGTACTTACGGGTATTACAGTCGACAATTGTCGAACAGTGGTATGCACCCGAGCGGTTGGTTCTCAAAATCTCCTTCTGCAACGACTCCTCCAAGTTCGTCATCAGCGTTTTTTCGAATCGCAAATAACTCATCTCGTACTATTTATATGGTTATACTAAGTTTTTCTTACACAAGCCCAAATATAAGTAATTTAATAATCAGTTACAAGCCGGCGGTATTATTTTTGATAAAAAACATAAAAAAACATAAAAAAGCCGACAAAAGTGACAGAAAACAGCAGCAGAACAGCATGGGCACCGCACATTCGTCCATAAAAAAACTCCGCAAAAATGCATTTGCGGAGTTTTTATTGTATTGAAAAGAGAACCTGCTTATCTCACAGCCTCGCGGACGCGGAGAAGCTTGTCGAGCAACCCCTCGAGCAAGTCAAGACGCAACATGTTCGCGCCGTCGCTCTTTGCCACTGCAGGATTCTCATGAGTCTCAATGAACAGGCCATCGGCACCGACGGCAATTGCAGCCTTTGCAATGGTCTCAATCATCTCGGGCATGCCACCTGTCACTCCGGCAATCTGGTTAGGCTGCTGCAACGAGTGAGTGATATCCATCACCACGGGATAACCGAACTTCTTCATCTGCGGAATGCCACGGAAATCCACCACCAGATCCTGATATCCGAATGTCGTACCGCGCTCGGTAAGCATCACATTGCCGGCACCACCCTCCGACACCACCTTCTCGGCTGCATACTTCATAGCATCGGGCGACAGGAACTGTCCCTTCTTTATGTTCACGATACGGCCGGTCTTTGCCGCAGCAGTGAGCAGGTCGGTCTGACGGCACAGGAACGCCGGAATCTGCAGAATATCAACATATTCGGCAGCCATCTCAGCCTCCTGGGCCGAGTGGATATCAGTAACCACGGGAATATTGAATGTCTCGCGCACCCTGCGCAACACACGCAACGCATTCTCATCGCCAATTCCGGTAAACGAATCGAGGCGCGAACGGTTGGCCTTGCGGTACGACCCCTTGAAAACATAAGGAATATTCCTTTCCGAAGTCAATGCCATAACACGCTCGGCAATACGCATAGCCATATCCTCACCCTCAATGACACAAGGGCCTGCAAGCAGGAAAAAGTTCTCGGTAGATGTCAAATCTCTTATTGTCATGACCTTCTCTTTATTTTAGTAGGTATTATCAAATTCAGTTTTTCGGGCATCACAGCCACCTGCAACGGGAATGTAGGGGCAAATATACGTCCGTCAATTCCCATTTTGGCGCCACCCACAGACTCTATCTCAATCTCGGTGGTCCTGTAGGGCTCAACAAGTTCAAAGTTCAATATCCTGCGGCGCAGCAACATATGCAGTCCTTTGAACACGCCAAGGAACTTTGACATCCTTATCGCCGACACATCGATCCACCCGTTATATGGCACGGCACTCGGTGTCATTCCATAGCCTGTGGAGTTGCCAATACACAACATCATGAACTTCTTGTCCACGACCTGATTGTTCAACCTGAACCTCATATTGAAGTTCTGACGACGGAACAGCAGATGGAAAAAGCCCCTTACCCTGTATGCAATCTTTGCAAATACAGTACACTTTTTATTCGCGAGCGCCACCACATTGGCCGACATGCCCACGTTCAGCACGTTGAGGAAGAAACGCTTTACCTCCACGCCATCGGCATGGTAGTAGCAACTGCCTACATCGACCTTGCGCACACGCCCTGCAACAATGCTGTCCACCGCCGCACGGTAGTCATGGAACGACAGCCCCCAATATGTTGCATAGTCATTGGCAATACCGTTAGGAATTATTCCCAGAGCCACCTCACTTCCCCTGCCCGACGCCATCAGTCCGTTCAGCACATCCTGCACGCCGCCATCGCCACCAATGACAACAACGGTATCGTGGCCATCATCGGCATATTTCATCGCCTGCAGCTCCACCGATTCGGAAGCCTCGACACAGCAGAAGTCATAAGCGACCTCCTTCTCCTCAATATATTCACGTATAACGTTCCAACGCTTCATGGGGTTCAATGCTCCAATCATTGGAATATATATTATTCCCCAACGGCGTCGGTTCCTGTTCATCAAATCACTCATACATCATCTTCTTAATCTGTTCCACCAACACATCGGCCGGCAACGAACCATTGAGCCAATGTATCTGCACCCCACGTTTCTCCATTCCGCGGAACCATGTCATCTGTCGCTTGGCAAACTGGTGTATTGCAATCTCAAGCCCGTTCACCATATCATCATACCCCATTGCACCTGTCAGGTACAATGTCAGATACTTATATTCAAGACCATAATATATCAACTGTTCAGGCTCAAGACCGCTGTCGAGCAAGCCCCTTACCTCGTCGACCATTCCCGCAGCAAGCCTCTCGCGCAAGCGGCGGCTTATCCTCTCGCGGCGCACCTCCCTGTCAACCATCACGCCCACTGTCAAGGCGTTTATCTGTGGAAAATATCTCTCTTCCACAGGGCATGTACGGTAATACTCCTCAATCTCAATGGCACGTATGGCGCGTTTCTTGTTGTCGGTGTCGGTGTTGTTATGCAGCTGCTTGTATGTAGCCAGCAACGCCGTCAGTTCCTCAAGGCTCTTCTCCTCAAGGGCGGCACGCAACTCAGGATTCTCGGGCACCGGCAAAAGGCGATAACCTTTGAGCACAGACTCCACATAAAGCCCGCTACCGCCACACATTATAGGGAATGCACCGCGCTGCCTTATATCCTCATATGCAGCGAGGAAATCGCGCTGGAACTCGAACAGATTATACTTCTCGCCCGCATCGACAATATCCAACAGATGCGACGGCACCGTAACACCCTCGCGGGTATATTCGGCAATATCCTTTCCTGTACCGATATCCATTCCACGATACACCTGACGGCTGTCGGCACTTATAATCTCGGCACTCGGAACCGCCAATGCCAGTTCCACTGCCAAGGAAGTCTTGCCACAGGCCGTTGGGCCCACAACCGACACAAGGTCATATTTTCCGTTTCGATTCTGCATCCGCACCAACTTTTCTTTAATGGTGCGAAGTTAATGCAAGTTAATGGAAAAGCAAAGAACGGAACAATATTTTATATTAATGACCTGCCCGCGCGCGTACTATAATATATATAAAGCAGGAGAGCGGTCAAATTGACCGCTCTCCTTGTTCACGATTATAAGCTATTGGATTACTTACTTTTTAATTTTGAATGAGCGCACCGCAACACCCTCCTTCATAATCACCACCACATATACACCAGGCTGAGCCGATGCGAGAGAGATCTCGCGGAGTTCGCCTGCGCGTACCTCAAAGGCATTGTTTGCGACAACCTTACCGTCGGCAGCGAATACTGCAACCTCAAACAGGCCATCCTCGGCAAAGAGAACATTTGCCGTACCCTCGAAAGGCTTTGGATAAACCATGTAGCCGGCCTCGGCATCAACACCTTCAATAGATGTCACAACCATGTAATCCTCAATTGTCTTTGTTGTAGAGCCCCAAGAGTTTGTAGCAACAACAGTGATAGGATACTTGCCTTCGGCAGCATTGTATGTTGCATTGGCTGTAGTAGCTGTCGATGCGTTAAGACGTGCACCGTCAATCATCCATTTTGTAGACTCATAGTTTACAGGATATACACCTGTCAACATTGGAACACCAAGTGTTGTAGTCAACTGGTTCTGCTTGTAGTCGGTAGTCTTGCCATTCTCCTCCTTGCCGGTTGTCATATAACCGCCGGGAACCGCCGATGCGTTCTTACCTACATTAGGGAAGTAGATGTAGCCCTCGCTGTCGAGCTTTGTCTCCTCGAAAGTGAAGTAACCCTCAAGGTTTGCAGGAGCTGTAGCATAACCCTTCATAGCCTCCTGAACCTCGGCAGCAGTAAGAGCCTTGCTCCAGATCTGAACCTCGTCAACCCAACCGGTCAAACTTGCAAGGTTGGTCATTGAACCACCCACATAGAACTTTGCACCACGCCAGTTCTTTGGACCTGCACCGCGTGCTGTACCGCTTGCGATGAGCTTACCGTTGAGGTAAAGGCTCAGGTTCTTGCCAGACTTCACAGCACATACATGGTACCATACACCAGGCATCAGGCTGTAACCGTTAGAAAGAATATCGACATCATTGTTGTGCTCGTAGTTTGGAGTACCGGCTGCAGGAGCGTCAGTACAGAGTGACAACTCGTTCTGGGCATTGTCTCGACCGATGTTGTTGTTCTTTGCATAACCTGCAGGACGGATAGCTGTCCACATCTCACCCCATACATTCTCGGTCCATGTACCGCCATAGTTGCGGTTAACCTTTGTCATGAGCAGAGTACCCAATGAAGCGTGCTCGAACTTCTCGACCTTGAACCAGAGAGCAAACGAAGTATTTGTATATTCGCTCATGATACCAGCATCAACAGTGAACTGATAAGGCTCGCTCATGTAGAGTGACTGTGATACAGTACATGGTTTGCCATCATACTCGGCACCTGTAGCGATGTCTGCAGTGAAGTTCACCTCCTGACCGGCATCAGCAGACTTGACATCCGATGCAACATCATTCACATGTGGCAAACGACCTGTCTCCTCGGGAGTAACAAGGATGAGTGAACGGTTTGTAAGTGACTTACCACCTGTTCTCACCTTTACATCATAGCTACCTACACTTGGCAAAGATGTTGTGAATGAAAGCACACCCGATGCAGACTGTGCCACAATGTTATCTGTGAGCGCATCAGAGATTGCGAATGTAGCTGTAGCGTGGTTTGGATCCTCGAAACCGATGGTGAACTCCTCACCCGGCTTGATGATGCTCTTGTCAACGGTGAGAGTCTCAATCATTGTCAAAGGCTCCTCAATCTCCTGGCTCCATACAATGTCGCTCATAGCACGGCCATCCTTACCGACTGCACGCACACCAATCTGCAACTTGTCAACACCAGGAATCAATGTAGCGTCAACAACATACGCAGCCCAAGAGGTTGTTGTGGTAAGCAGTGTCTCCTGACCCTCCTGCTTTACATAAATCTCATAGTACCATGCACCAACCTCCTCGTTGTATACAGGACAACCCTCATACTCGGCAGGGCGTGAAGCCGGTGTAGGCATTGACCATACCAGTTTCACATCGGCACGGTTATAGTAACGCTTCATAACCTCGGCGTGAGTGATTGTCGGAGTCTGTGGCTGCTCGTTGAAGCTTGCAGGTATGAACGCGAACTCACCTACATACACCTCGTATGCAGCGTTTGTATTCTTCACTGAAAGACCGATGCAACCGACAACATCGCCGGCAGCAAGACCTGCCTCAGAAGCCTTGATAACAACCTCGTTCCACTCGCCGGCCTTGATATCGCCGGCAACAGGAATGTATACGAAGTTGCTCTCGCCATTCTCCTTTGCAACCATCAACTCAAGGTTTGTAGCTGCACTCTTTGGCTTGATAACGAGACGGAACTCATCATCAGCAGCCTCCACGTTCCACTTTGTAGCAAAGAGGCGAACATCAGAGCGCTGTGTAGCACCGTGAATCTTGAGGCATGAGCCTGCGAACCAAGCATCGTCGAATGAGAAGTCAACGTTCACAGCATCGGCAGGAACAGTCTTGCCGTCGCCGTTGTCAATCCACCAGCGCCATGTCGGGAGAATATCCTGCATACCATAGTTGTACCACTTGTGGTTCCATGTTGTCACGCCCTCCTTGTTGAAGTAACGGCCGTTACCCAAGTTGAAACGTGTCACGAATGGCAGATCATCGAGTGTAGAACGCTCAATGACAGCTGTTGCATAACCGTGCCAGTTCTTGAGGTCGCTGTATGAAGATGTCACGTTGGCATCAGTCAATGCAGGCATGTTGAGCACGTTGCGGTTACCACCCGAGAAGAGCATCTCCTGCTTCTTCTGGTACTCGTTCTGCACAGCATAGTCACTCTGTCCACCCTCGGTTGAAGAGATGTAAAGGGCATTACGGTCGTGGGCACCCCACACAACAACGCTGACAGGCTGACGCATCAATGCGCTCCAGCCCGCGTTGCCATACTTACCGTAACCACGTCCCTGCATGTCGAAACCTGCATAGACATCGAATGTTGAACGGCCAAGGCTTCGCGCAGTCTCGGCACTCTCGGCCAAGCCGCTCTCGCTCCAGTTGTAGTTGAGGAAGTAAACGTCGGTTACAGGCTGGCCATCCAAAGCGGCAACATTACCGTTGTTTGAGTTTGGTGTATAGTGGAACCAGTTGCTGCTGTTGCTGTTGAGCTTACAGCCGTTATCCGAGAGCTGACCTGCGTTTGTAACGAAAGCATACCAGTCTACGTGGAACGAGTAGTTCATCTCGGCAGCAATCTTGTGACACTCGGCAAGGAATGGAATGAAACGGGTATATACCACATATCCCCATGTACCCTCCGGGTTGAAGCAGAGACCGTCGATACCGTAGTATTTGAGGAACTGCACAAGTTTACGTGAATACTTGTACTTGTCGCCGTATGTGTTGGTACCGGGAGCAGCCAAGTCATAAAGAGTCTTTCCTGGATCATTGAGGTTGTTGACACCTGTACCCCAGTCAATGAAGTAGGTACAGCCGGTCTTTACACCGTTCTTGTGCGCAACGTCGTTGAACGCACCGGGCACACGCCAGAAACCGTTTGTCCAGTTAGAGTGGATGTCGACATACTGCCACATGTTGAAGTTGTCGCCATCGAAATTGTAACGTGGAAGAGCACCCCATTTCTTTGTCATCTCGCCGGTTGGGGCCATCCAGCAGAAGTTCTTGTTGTTCTCATCGTTGAGAGCATCGTTCGCCTGGTCACCCGGACGGAAACGGTTCTTCAACGGTACACGTGAGATCCAGAAGTTCTCATCGACAAAAGTAGCATCACCGTTCCAAGGCTTACCGGGCTCCCATTTGTCAAGAGCGGTAACAATGTTTTCGGGAGTGCCATTGTCTACATACAATTCGTGCGTAGGCACACTCTGAGCCATTGCGGTCATCGACAGGAACGCAGCGGCAATGGTTAGTAAATGTTTTTTCATAACATGTTATATTTACTGAATAAAAATAAATTCTATCTGCCGCTAAAGATACTATATTTTTATATATAAAAATAGATTTTCACGCAAATTATCTCTCCAGGACGCAAAAGAGGAACCAAAAGCAACCGACGTAGTACAACAACCCGTAATAATGGTTAAAAAATACAAAAACATTTACGCCGCACACACTATTTGGCTAACTTCGCGGTTATTAAGTAAAAATTCATTTACAGGACTAATGTACGAATCACTTTTATGCCTGCCCTATTTCCAGGGCATGAGCAAGGACGACATAACAGCAATACTTGGCAAGGTAACCCTTGAATTCAAACGACATGGCGACGGGGACGTCATCTTCCGTCGTGGCGAGAAATGCGACAAGTTCATCATCCTCACCCAGGGCAAGGTAACGGCCTGCGCCACAGCCCCCGACAAGAGCTACAGCATCAGCGAGGAGCTATACGCTCCAATGGCCATTGAGCCCCACTCCATTTTCGGTTACTCCACCTGTTATCAGAGGGACTACACCGCAAAGGGCGACTGCACCATGCTGTACATTGACAAGCAACACATCTTTGGCGAGCTCTCCAAGCACAACATCTTTATCATCAACCTGTTGAACATCATCTGCCGCAGGACACAGCAGATGGATGAGCGCATTTGGAACTACAACAGCACCACCCTTCACGGACGCATAGTACAGTTCATTGCCAACCATTGCGAGAGACAGAAAGGCGAGAAGCACATATCGGTTAAGATGGAGCGCCTTGCAGCACTGCTCTGCGAGACAAGACTCAACATCTCAAAGGCACTCAACGACATGCAGGATGCAGGACATCTCACCCTCCACCGCGGCGGCATAACGATACATGAAATTGAAAAAACGCTAAAGGAATTTCAATAATCAACGGCGCAAAGCAAGCATCATCAGTGCTTTTATACGCGCAAAACGAAAAAATGCAAAAAAATCTTTGGTGCAACGGAATAAACGCACTATCTTTGCAGACGCAAATGGGCAACGCCCAATATTGCACAATAGGTAGGTTCCGTAGCTCAGCTGGATAGAGCAACGCCCTTCTAAGGCGTGGGTCAAGCGTTCGAATCGCTTCGGAATCACAAAGCGGAAAAAAAGAGAAAATCATTAGGGGAATTAAGTTTTGACTTAATTCCCCTTTTCTATGCACTACAGGGAAGTATAAATAGTTGGAAATCAAACATTTATTTGTTAGTTAGTTTAAAGTATTATTTAATTTTCGAACAGACAGAGAAAGACAAGAAAAGACACAAAAAGACAAAAAATGCAAACCACCTACAAACCAAGTTGCCCTAAAATGCAAACCAAGTTTGTACCTTTTTCAGGAAATTTGAGCCATATTCGCACAAAACCGCATTTTTAACAATCTTTAACGCTTTTCTACTGTTCGGCCTAAAAACTTTAAGACTATGGCAACAAATGTGAGAGTGGTCTTTGACCGCAGAAAGAGAGTTGAAGCAACAGGTAAGGGAAATGTCGAGATTATCATCCAACTTTCTCGCCTTGCAGTGAAAAAAATTATCGTGGACACGATAACCCCTGAAGAGTGGGAAAATTTCCAACACTCCCCTCTACTTACAAAAGAGGTAGAGAACTATCAGAAGATAGCCAATGCAATGGAGCTCCTCGGCGAGGCAATGACTGTAGACAACTTAAATAAGCACATCGGTGTTGTCACAATGACAGCCGAGAAGAGAAAAGAAATCGAGGAGCAGAATACAAACCCAATCAAAGGCAATTTCATAGAATTTATGAAGCACTGCATTGATGTGGAACAGAGCAGAGAAACCACAAAGCGACAGAAATATGTCGCAGTCGATGCACTCTTGAGGTGGGAAGGTATCATCACATTCGAAGACCTCACCGTAAAGAAGCTAAAGGAATTTGACACCTGGCTCCGCGAAGACGGAACACGAACAGATGTCGCCGTGTACAACTATCACAAGAGAATAAAACTTTACACGAGACTCGCCTACGAAAGGGGCTACATTGAGAAAGACCCTTACGATATAATCAAATTCCCACGCGGAAAATGCAAGGAACGCAAACCACTCTCTGAAAGCGAACTGAAGAAAATGCGAGAAATCTCACTCCCCTTACGAGAGGATAAGGTACGCGACCTGTTCATCTTCGCCTCATACACCGGACTTGCATTCTGCGACACACAAGAATTTGACTTCTTCACAATGACAGAACAAATAGGCAACTTGTTCTACATTGACGGCTCACGAATGAAGACAGGCACGAATTTCTTCACCCCGATATTGCCACCTGCAATGGAAGTGTTGAAAAAATATAACTTCAACCTGCCGAAAATCAGCAATCAAAAGGCGAACGAGAGTCTACACCTCATTGAGTTCAAATTGGGCTTGAACAAACCGATAACCTTTCACATTGCCCGACACTCATTCGCAACCTTGAGCCTTTCGCACGATGTACCTATTGAGAAAGTCGCCCGAATGCTCGGCCACAAGGACATCAAGACTACACAGATATATGCGAAGATCTTGAAGTCCACCGTTGCCAACCACGCAAGCGACCTCGCAAAGGCTATCATTTAACCTTGTAGAATACCCCTTTCAATAACTGCGACATTCCATTTTCAGTGAATGTTGCAGTTATTTTTTCACACAGATACCGCTGTCCTTTAATATAGAACAACGCACGGGGATTGGGTATATCATCTGCCAGGAATGAAAAGGTATACTTTACCGTATCGTCAAGCTCATAAAACGGCTTTTTGTCCTCACTATATCTGAGGCGAAGCGACATATTCTTGATATGAAAAGTACGCTCACCCACCACCGTAACATAGTCAATAATCGGGCAAGGATAGAAATACGCATTAAGAGGATTCCCGTCCCAAAAGCCAAGATATAGCTTATCGAAATATTCCGGCTGTTTCTGTTGCTCACCGACAAGAAGATTATTCACCACACCCAGCTGTTGGCCTGAAGGATTCCAACCGTTGTTGTCATTGGTACGTTGATAGTTCTCCTCGCTTGTGGTCGCATCGTACTCAGGCAATTCAAGAAATATGCACCAATTATAACCCTCTACATTATCCAACCATACAGGTACACATTTCAGTTCTATCGTCTCGCCATTATCACTACTGCTTTTCCTCTCTGCGAATACATTTATCGGCATCACAACATAATCCTGTTGCCACCAAGTAAAGTCACCGGAGCGTTTACGACAGTAAAAGCACCTTGCCACAAAATATGTATCAACATCCTGCACATAGAAGATGTAGTTCATCGCACGCACACAACCGCTATATTCATACCAATAACCTCCTCTGTCGTCCGTATCATCCATATACTGATAAAGGTAATAC
>JAFZFO010000034.1 GCA_017555845.1 Bacteroidaceae bacterium
AATCAGGGCGTTTCGTTTGAAACGCCCTGATTGTTTTATATAGACAACAGAATTACTTGTTGTTCTTCTTTGCCTGCTTGCTTACCATTGCACATGCAACAGGAGCAGCAATGTAGATTGATGACAATGTACCGAATACAACACCAAGAATCATTGCGAATGAGAAGCTGCGGATGCTGTCACCACCAAGGATGAAGATACACAACAGAACTACCAAAGTACTGAATGATGTATTCAATGTACGTGCAAGTGTTGTGTTCAAAGAGGTGTTGAACAAATCGAGCTTGTTGTGCTTTGGATACAACTGGTTGAACTCACGGATACGGTCGAAGATAACCACCTTGTCATTGATTGAGTAACCGATAGCTGTAAGGATAGCACCGATGAATGTCTGGTCAAGATCAAGAGACATTGGCAACACACCGTGCAACAGTGAGTAGCAACCCATGATCATGAGCACGTCAACAGCAAGTGCGAAGATTGAACCAACGCTATATGCCACGTTACGGAAACGGACAAGGATATAGATGAAGATTGCAATCATAGCCAATACCACTGACAATACAGCGCCCTCACGGATATCGTCGGCGATGCTTGCACCCACCTTCTGTGAGCTCTTGATTGAACCGCCAAGGTCATCCTGTGTATCGCAGAATCTCTCGAATGTAACGTCGTCTGCAAGCAGACCTGCATTCTTCAATACATTGTAGATTGTCTCCTCAACCTTCTGGTCAGCAGTATCATCGTCAACAAGGTAGTTTGTAGAGATACGCAACTGGTCGCCGCTTGTACCATAAGAGATAACCTGTACATTGGCATCCTTGATCTCAGAAACCAAAAGGTCACGAACCTCCGCATCCGATACCTTCTGCTCGAACTTCACAACATAGTTGCGACCACCGGTAAAGTCGATGCTCTTTGCCATACCGCGCAATGCGAATGAAGCAACCATTGCAACAGCCAATACAACGAATACGATGTTCACCTTCTTTGCAGCAGCAATAAAGTTGTACTTTGTATCCTTGAACATCTTGCTTGAAAGCTTGGTTGTGAAAGTAAGGTTTGTCAACTTGTTCTTGCTGAGGAAACGCTCATAGACAACACGTGTCACGAACACAGCTGTAAAGAATGAGCACAACAGACCGATGATCAATGTTGTAGCAAAGCCCTTGATAGGACCTGTACCGAAGTTGAAGAGGATAATACCAGTGATGATTGATGTAAGGTTAGAGTCGAAGATTGCTGAGAATGCATTCTTGTAACCGTCAGAGAGAGCGGCACGTACATTCTTACCAGCGCGCAACTCTTCCTTCGCGCGTTCATATATAAGCACGTTTGCATCGACAGCCATACCCAAAGTCAACACGATACCTGCGATACCAGACATTGTAAGAGCAGCCTGGAATGAAGCGAGGATACCCAATGTGAAGAACAGGTTGAGCAACAAGGCACCGTTGGCAATCATACCTGGTACCAAGCCGTAAACCACGCACATATAGATCATCAACAGGATGAATGCAACGATGAATGAAATCAAGCCCTGCTGGATTGATGTAGCACCGATAGAAGGACCAACAACGTTGCTCTCAACGTCTCTCATTGGAACGAGCATCTTACCTGAGCAAAGCACTGTAGCAAGGTCCTGTGTCTCCTCGATAGTGAAACTACCGCTGATAACGCTGTGACCACCTGCGATACGGCCCTCAGGAACAGGAGCGCTGTATACAAGACCATCAAGAACAACTGCGATAGGACGACGGCTCTTTGCACACTCCTCGGTAAGGTTTGCCCATGTATGAGCCACAACACCGTTCATTGTCATGTTTACACATGGCTTGTTGTTCTGGAAAGCAGCTGTTGCCTCGGCAATGACATCACCCTGCAATGGAGCGACACCATCAACATCCTTGTCCTTTATAGCATAGAGAGTGTAGATACCATCCTTTGAATCGGCACCCCATGTGAGAACCAACTCGCGTGGCAATATGGTACGTGGATTGACAGCATCGTTCTCCATTGCCTTACCGGCTGCGAGAACCTCGTCAATCTTAGCCTTACCCTCACGGTTGACGTAAGCTACGATGCAGCCACCGGCATTGCCTACAAGACCTGTCAATGGGTTTACAGTCTCACCCTTGCTCTTTGCAACCTCGTCGCCCAACTGCATCAACTTTGGAAGCACCTTAGCGATCTCCTGATCGGTATATGTCTCCCAGAACTGCAAGTTTGAAGAACGGGTCAAAAGCTCAGTTACACGTGTCTTGTTCTCTACGCCGGGAAGTTCAACCATGATACGGCCCTGGCCACCTGCAAGCTTCTGGATATTTGGCTGCGCCACACCGAAGCGGTCCACACGCGAGCGTACCACATTAAACGAGTTCTCTACTGCATTCTCGAGTTCTGCACGGAGTACAGCCTCAACCTCTGCATTTGTAGAGTTCTGAGAAACCTTGTCCTTGAGTGCGCTTGACGCGAAGATTGAAGCCAAAGTCTTCTCTGCCGGCAGGCTTGCGATGAAAGCACCGATTGGGTCACCATTCACATCGGCTGCGCTCTTGGCAGCTGCAATGGCAGCCTCTACCTCCTTGTCAACGTTGCCACTTGCAAGTGACTTGAGGAAATCAGGTACAGAAACCTCCAATGTAACACTAAGACCACCCTTCAAATCAAGGCCAAGGCCAATTTCCAACTCACGGCACTGCTGGAGAGTATAGATACCCAACCAGACCTTCTTCTCCTTGTTAGCCTCAAGGTACTCCTCCTTCTTGTAGTCGAGATAAGCACTCGCCTCTGCCTCTGTAGCAGGATTACCACTGGCTTCACATTCAGAAATCCAATTTGCAGTCTGCTCTGTTGCCCACTTCTCCAACTTCTCGTTCTGACTCTTGGTCACGAATGAAAAAGAGAGGTAGAAGAGACACACAAGTGTCAGCAATACTGCAAAAACTTTTACAAATCCTTTGTTCTGCATTGTTAATTAAAATTTATTGTGATTTATTTTGTTCCTTTTAAAAACGCGCAAATATAGCGTTTTTTCTTTAAAAAAAAGCATTATTTCCCGCAATTTCTTTATTTTATAATATAAAAGCGAGGAAAAGTACACAAAAGGGAACATCGTGACACTATGTCCGCGGCAGAGTGACATACAAAAAACGACCGATATGCACAGCACACCGGTCGCTGAAGTATCACAGCATCATCAAATTCACTGTCTTGACGATGCATCAAACAGACGTTTCTTTTCACTGTCGCTCAATGAAGCATAACCACCTTTCTTGATCTTCTCGAGGATTGCATCAATCTCGGCCTCGGCAGCCTTTTTACGGGCATTATGCTCATAATCGGCACCACGCTTGCCACCGGCCGTATAAGTAAACTTCGGTTTCCTTTTACGTTTGAAGGGATTGGTCACAAAAAGAGACCTTACCCAATCGACAGGACGGTTGACAACATTTGTCACATCAACACCCTTACCCAACAGGGTTGCGAACAGATACCCGGCAAGGGCACCGCCGAGATGAGCAAAATTGCCACCGGCATTCTCCCCCGCAAGCATCAGCACCGATATAAGGACGGTGACCAATGCGAATGTCGACAGTTTCACACTTCCAATAAGCAGGAGGTTTATCCTATACTCCGGCGAACGAATTGCCGTAGCAACCACAATTGCAAGCACCGCAGCAGAAGCGCCTACCAGATGCGAAGAAGCCACCACATCGGTAAAATATGGGAATATATTATATGCCGACACAAAGAAAACAGCACCGAAGAGGCCGCCCAATATGTATGTACCCACAAAGTGCCTTACCGAGAAGAAATCGAGGAAGATACGTCCAAAGACATACAAGGCAAACATATTCCACAGGATGTGCATCACATCGCCGTGAAGGAACATGTAAGTGAACAGGGTCCATGGCCTGCGGATCAGTAATGTAAGCGATGACGGCAGTTCAAACCACTGCTTTATGCCACCGGCACCGGTATCCCCCATCAATTTCGAAAAAACACCGATAAAAACGAAGAAAATGAACACCGCGACATTTACATAAATGTACTTTGTCACAATGTCTGCAGCACGGAATTTTGCTATAAGATTCTTAAACATAAGGTCCTCCTATCTTTCGTTTCTTACGCCAATATAGAATCATTGCAAGACCGAACAGCATTCCGCCCAGATGGGCAAAATGCGCAATTCCATCCTGAGTATTCGAAAGTCCCAACAACAGTTCAATGACAGCATAACCTATCACAAAGAACTTTGCCTTGATGGGGAAAGGCAACGGAAACACGAACATCTTGTCATTGGGGAACGACATACCGAAACCTAACAGAATCGCATATATCGCACCCGAAGCGCCAACGGTTGTCCAAAGGTTAAGGAACTGCCCCATAGGGATGACACCAGTCTTAGTCGACACACCATCGTAGGCGGCCAGACCTTCATGCACAAAGTTCGCATACTGCACCACCTCCTGCAACAGGCCGGCTCCGATACCTGCAACAAAATAATATATCAGAAAACGCTTTGCGCCCCACACTCTCTCGAGCACACTGCCGAACATATAGAGAGCGAACATATTGAAGAAGAGATGCGAAAAACCGCCATGCATGAACATGTATGTGACAAACTGATAAGGCGCAAAATCAGACGCCTTGAAAAAATGGAGGCCAAGAATGTTCACAAGACTGATTCCCTGCTTCTCCATTACAATTGTCGCAAGAAACATCAGCACATTTATGGCCAGGAGATTTTTGGTAACTTCAGGTAATTTATTCATACAAATATGTTTTCAATACGGCATACGCCAAAAGGCTTTACTGCGTGCATATATTCTGCGAATATAACACAAAACCGGGCCACGCATATAGCATAATTGCCACTATTGATTTATTATTTATCCCTATCGGTATATTTTCAACCGAAATTCGCCGCAAAATTACCGGTATTTATTATATTTGCAAACTATTGCGGCTTAACAAAACATAAAATTGCGAATTTGAACAAAAATTAGATAAAAATGAATCTTGAAATCACATTAGCACAAAGCGTTGCCGAAGCTATCAAACAGCTCTACGGCGCAGAAGTAAGCACTGAGAAGATACAGTTGCAGAAGACACGCAAGGAGTTCGAGGGCGATTTCACCCTTGTAGTTTTCCCCTTCCTCGCACTTTCAAAGAAGCGCCCTGAGGAGACTGCACAGGAGATTGGAGAACAGCTCAAGAACAGCCTTCCAATCATAAGCTCATTCAACGTGGTAAAAGGTTTCCTTAACCTTGCCATTGCACCAAGCTATTGGGTCGAGCTCCTGAAGCACATCGACTCTACCGAGAAATGGGGTACAATACCTGTTACTGAGGCCTCGCCTCTTGTAATGGTAGAATACTCATCGCCGAACACCAACAAGCCTCTGCACCTTGGACATATCCGCAACAACCTGTTGGGTTATGCATTGTCAAACATCATCGCAGCAAACGGCAACAAGGTCGTGAAGACAAACATCGTGAACGACCGCGGTATCCACATCTGCAAGTCAATGCTCGCATGGCAGAAATGGGGCAACGGCGAGACACCTGCAAGCAGCGGCAAGAAGGGCGACCACCTCATCGGTGACTACTATGTAGCTTTCGACAAGCACTACAAGGCAGAACTCTCTGAACTCATGGAGAAAGGTCTGAGCAAGGAGGAGGCCGAGGCTGCATCACCATTGATGGCCGAAGCACGCGAGATGCTCGTGAAGTGGGAGGCCGGCGACAAGGAGGTACGCGCACTCTGGGAGCAGATGAACGGCTGGGTATACGAAGGATTCGACGAGACATACAAGCGCCTTGGCGTTGACTTTGACAAGATCTACTACGAGAGCGATACATATCTCGTTGGTAAGGAGACTGTACTTGGCGGTCTTGAGAAGGGCATATTCTACCGCAGAGAGGATGAATCTGTATGGGCAGACCTCACAGGCGACGGACTTGACGAGAAACTCCTGTTGCGCAGCGACGGCACATCGGTTTATATGACACAGGATATCGGTACTGCACAGTTGCGTTTCCGCGACTATCCTATCGACAAGATGGTATATGTTGTGGGCAACGAGCAGAACTACCACTTCCAGGTACTCTCATTGCTGCTCGACAAGCTCGGTTTCTCTTGGGGTAAGGGTCTTGTACACTTCTCTTACGGTATGGTGGAACTTCCTGAGGGTAAGATGAAGAGCCGCGAGGGTACAGTTGTAGACGCTGACGACCTGATGGACGAGATGATCAACACAGCCCGTGAGACATCGGAGGAACTTGGCGGCAAACTCAGTGACCTGTCAGCCGAGGAGAAGGCCGAGATTAACCGCATCATCGGTTTGGGTGCCCTGAAGTACTTCATGCTCAAGGTTGATGCACGCCGCAACATGCTCTTCAACCCTAAGGAGTCTATTGATTTCAACGGAAACACAGGTCCATTCATCCAGTACACATACGCACGTACACGCTCAATCGGCCGCAAGGCCGCCGAGGCAGGTGCAAAGACTGCATTCACAGCACCTGAGAGCATCAGCGAGAAGGAGTGCAACATCATCAGAATGCTCAACGAATTCCCCGCAGTTGTACGTCAGGCAGGCACTGACTACTCTCCATCGGGCATTGCAAACTATGCATACGAACTTGCAAGAGAGTACAACCAGTTCTACCACGACTACAGCATCCTGCGCGAGGAGAACGAGGAGACAAAGGCATTCCGTCTGTTGCTTACCGACAATGTGGGCAAGGTCATCAAGACTGCGATGAACCTGCTTGGCATCGAGGTTCCTGAAAGAATGTAATTGAAAGCCGTTATACAATGGCAAAAAAGAAACACTATGTTGTGTGGAACGGCGTTCAGCCGGGAATATACTCCTCTTGGGAGGAGTGTCAAGCGCAGATCAAGGGCGTAAAACAGGCCCTTTACAAGGCGTTTGACACTCTTGCCGAAGCGGAGAGGGCATATGCATCATCGCCAAGGGAGTACATTGGACATGGAGCGAAAAAGGGAGAAAAGAGTTCGCCCGCAACCATTCCTGCCTGCGTAATAAAGAACGCATTGGCCGTGGATGCCGCATGCAGCGGCAATCCCGGAATGATGGAATATCGAGGCGTGTACATCGCTACAGGCGAACAGATATTCCATTTCGGCCCCATATTCGGTACCAACAACATAGGCGAATTCCTTGCCATTGTCCATGGCCTGGCCATGCTGAAGCAGAAAGGCATAGACCTGCCGATATATTCCGACAGCTACAATGCCCTGCTTTGGATAAAAGGCAAGAAATGCAAGACAAAACTCCCGCGCGACAGCAAGAGCGAAGAGCTGTTCAAATATGTTGACCGCGCCGAGAAGTGGCTGAAGGAGAACAGCTACACCACCACCCTCATCAAGTGGGAGACCGACAAGTGGGGCGAGATCCCTGCCGATTTCGGTAGAAAATAGACCGCCAGACACTGCTACTGAACAAGCACTACGTGATATGAAAATGAAAGAGTCGGCTGCAAAAAGATGTTGCAAGAACGCCAAAAGCAGGAGCCTGCTCACGGCGACTGCTCTCAATATATTGCTGTCCTATGCCGTACTGGCAGCCTGCCAACTGATTTTCATACTCGCAAACAGCGACAAATATGCCGCGGCATTGACCATCGGCAACTCGTGGCCGTTGATAAGAGGATTCTTCGCCTTTGCAACGTCCGGCATCTGCTATCTTAATTCAGTATACCTGTTATTGACACTGTTTCCGTTCCACTACAAAGAGGGCAATGCAATGCAATTCATCGGCAAGATGGCATATGTAATCCCCAACTCTCTTGGAGTCATTGCCAACCTGTGCGACTGCATATACATCCGTTATACCGACCGCAGAACAACATGGGACGTCTTCAATGAGTTCAGCAACGACGGCAACATCGGCAAGATCATCGGCATTGAGATGGCAGCCAACTGGTGGCTTGTAGTCATAGGGTTCATATTCATTGCCGCGATATGCCGATTATACACGCCGGCAATCAAAAAAGCCCGGAAGCCATTCATCGGCAAATACTACATTTCACATACTCTGATGCTGCTGGCAATCATTCCGTTTGTCATTACAGGCATAAGAGGCGGTACAGGAAGAAGCGTGCGCCCAATCACACTAAGCAACGCCACTGCATATGTCACAGCACCCAACGAGACAGCACTCGTGCTCAACACTCCCTTTACCATAATACGCACCATAGGACACAGACCGTTTGTCCCAAAGGAGTATTTTACCGACAAGGAGGAGCTTGATAGCATATACAACCCGGTAAGGCATTTTGAGCACAATGAGCCGAACAAGGCAAACGTGGTTGTTCTTATTGTCGAGAGTTTCGGCAAGGAGTATATTGGAGCATACAATCCACGCCCCGAAGGCAGCCTCACACCATTCCTTGACAGCCTTATAGAACGCAGCAAGAGCTATCTGCATTCATACGGCAACGGGAAGAAATCAATTGACGGAATGCCATCGATCCTGTCATCCATCCCAATGTTCGTAACGCCATTCATCTCATCATCGGCATCATTGAACAATGTAAGCAGCCTGGCAGGAGAGCTTGACAAGTTCGGATACAACAGTGCATTCTTCCACGGAGCACCTAACGGTTCCATGGGTTTCATGGCATATGCAAAGGCCTGTGGGTTCGACAATTATTATGGAATGGCCGAATACAATGATGCACGCGGCAATGGCGGAAAAGAAGACTTTGACGGCACGTGGGCCATTTGGGACGAACCGTTCCTGCAGTATTATGCAGAGTGCATGGGCAGGATGGAGGAACCTTTCGTCACAACCATGTTCACTGCATCATCGCACCACCCGTTCAATATCCCGGAAAAATACAAGGAGACATTCACAGCAAGCGGCGACCCCTTCTTAAAATGCGTGCAGTACACCGATTACGCGCTGCAGCAGTTCTTCAGATATGCCGAGTTGCAGCCCTGGTACAGGAACACACTGTTCGTAATTACAGCCGACCACACGAACCACAGTATCGGAGAGCGCTACAGGACACCATCGGGCGAAATGGAAGTGCCGGTCATCTTCTTCGCGCCAAACGGAGAGGCACCTTTTGAACCGGGAATAGACACCACAATGATAGCGCAACAGATTGACATCGTGCCCACAGTGCTTGATTATGTCGGATACGACTGGCCGTTTATCGCATTCGGCAAGAGCCTCATATCCACCCCTGCAGATGAGAGTTTCGCCGTCAACTACGCAAACGAGACATACAGATACTATAAAGGAGACCACATATTGCTCTACAATGGCGGGAACGACACCCCATTGTCAATGTTCAACCTGCGCAACGACATACTTATGAAGGAGAACATTCTTGGCAAGAATGATGTTCAGGATGAGATGATACGCGAACTACGTGCCATCATACAGCAATATATGAGCCGCATGATTGAAAACAGACTGACAATTGACAACGACAACATAAACTAAAGGACCATGTCAACAATAATATACCCATCCCCAATATTCGGCCCCGTAAAAAGCCGTAGGCTCGGTGTTTCATTAGGCATAAACCTGTTGCCTGCAGACGGCAAGGTATGCACATTCGACTGCATATACTGCGAATGTGGCCTCAATGCTACAAGGAGAGCGAAAAGACCATTGCCCACACGTGAGGAGGTTGCCGGCGCGCTTGAGAAGAAACTGATTGAGATGGGAGACAGCGGCGTCCTGCCCGATGTCCTTACCTTTGCCGGCAATGGAGAACCGACAATACACCCACATTTCAGCGAAATCATTGATGACACGATACGTTTGCGCGACAGATTATGCCCGGGAGCAAAAGTAAGCGTGCTTACCAATGCCACACTGATAACACGTGACAATGTATTCGAGGCGCTCAAGAGAGTTGATAACAATATTCTCAAGCTTGATACAACCAACCTCGACTATATCGCGACCGTAGACCGCCCATCGGGCAAATACGACCTGGATGCAATCATCGGACGTATGAAGGCCTTTGAAGGAGGCGCCGTAATACAGACAATGTTCATGAAAGGCGAGGTGGACGGAAAGGATGTCAACAACACCGGCGACAACTATGTATTGCCATGGATAGCAGCAGTAAAGGAGATTGCACCACGCGAGGTAATGATATACACCATTGACCGCGAGACACCCGTAAGCGGCCTGCAGAAAGCCTCACACGAAGAACTTGACAGGATTGTGGAGTTGCTCGCAGAAGAGGGCATCAAAGCCACTGCATCATACTGAAAGGGCGTATAGATCAGAACAGATTGGAGATGCCGTAAAAAGATGCGGCAATGAAGGCGTATCTGAGGAACTTGCCCAAGGCCATGACTGCAATTACCCTGTATTTGTTCACACGCATGATGCCTAAAACAAGCAGAAGCACCTCGCCGATAGCCGGCACAAAGGAGAGGGCTGCTGTCCAGTAACCATACTTTTGTATTAGCCTGTCGGCACGTTTCATGCGTCTGTCGGGAATTCTGAAAAGCCACTGCACGGTATCCTTGTTCGTCAGATATCCAAGCATGAAGCACGTTATGCCACCCAGTGTATTTCCCAACGTGGCAACTACCGTCAGCCACACGGCACTCAAGCCCAAGCCAAGGAAGAACAGCAGCAGTACCTCGCTTGCGATGGGAATGATTGAGCCCGAGAGGAATGCCAATACTCCCATTCCCCAGTACCCGTAATCCTTGAAGAAATCTATCAGCGCATCAACCATAGTGGATATGTTGCTATTGCCAATATAACTGCATTGATCAAGACAAAATAGACATTTGACAACTTAGTCTCCTTCTTCGCAAAAAGATATGAAGCCAATATAGCGACAAATGGAAGCTGGCAAACATAGAAAAGCCCGGCCGCACCATCTATCACACATGAGAGCAACAGCAGATAGATGTCTGCAACAATCACGAACGACAAGCGGCGTCGCAACAATGGCTTTGCCGGCGATGTGCTTCCAACAAATGTAAAGATGCCAGGCAACAGCACCAACAGAACAAAGGCAAGCAACAGAATGTTCAGGACCGAGAACCCCGGCAATGCCACGACAAACAGTCCAGAGACACCATTTGTCAACGGTTCCATAAGAGCATTCACATCAGGGAAGACATAAGCCGTTCCCATTATAAGCCAGAATGGAGTTGCCAATCCCAAAACAGAAGCCGCCAATCCCCTTGCCGAGAACACGTTGGCCATTGAGAAGAACAACAGGTAAAGCGGTATGAAATAGAGCGAAAGCGGTGTTATGAAGGATTGTACTCCCAACAACAGAAAGGCGGTAAAGAGCGGTCCTACCGGATCCGCACTATATTGACAGAAGAAGAGCAATATGATGGAAACCATGAACAGCAATGCAGAAAGCGCTGTTACAGGATTTCCATTGATGAATGTTGAAAGAGCGACAAGCCACATATAGAGCGCACCCTTCCACTTCACTTCGCGGTCAAAGAATGTCTGTCGCGACAACAGCACCGCCGCAAGGACATAGAAAAGTACAGACACTGCACGTGATGCCAGACCGCCCATAAAGGCCGGAACATCGGGCTGCGCAAAAGATGCTGGAGACTCCGGCAGCCAATGGGCTGCCCAAATAACCAACATCGACAGTACAAACAGTACCGTCGATGTATATCTGCCCGAAGCGAAACTGCCCTGTAGCATCTTCTTACAAGTCAAAACCGATATCGCTTCTGAAATATTTCTTCTCGTATCTGATGGCGTTTGCCGAACGGAAAGAGCGCTCAAGAGCCTCCTCGCGTGTAGCACCATAAGAAACAGCTGCAATGACACGGCCACCGGCTGTAACCACCTTGCCATCCTTCTCGGTTGTACCGGCATGGAACAGGATACTATCCTTAACATCCTCAAAACCGGTCATCTCAAAGCCCTTGTCATAGTGTTCGGGATAACCGCCAGAAACAAGCATCACGCACACAGCATTGCGCTCGTCAAACTCAACGGTTGTACCGGCAAGCGTTCCCTCGCCCACCTTTTCAAAGAGTTCAACGATATCGCTCTTGAGGCGCAGCATCACAGACTCTGTCTCAGGGTCGCCCATACGTACATTATACTCAATTACCATTGGCTCGCCCTCAACGTTAATAAGACCGAAGAAGATGAAACCCTTATAGAGAAGATTATCCTTTACAAGACCGTCAACTGTAGGCTTGATGATTCTCTCCTCGACCTTCTTCATCCACTCCTTTGTCGCAAATGGAACCGGAGAGATAGAACCCATACCACCGGTATTCAGACCTGTATTGCCCTCACCGATGCGCTTGTAGTCCTTTGCCTCGGGCAGGATAACATAATCCTTGCCGTCTGTGAGCACGAACACCGAGCACTCGATTCCATCAAGGAACTCCTCAATCACTACAGTAGCCGATGAATCGCCGAACATACCGTCAAGCATCTCATCGAGACTGCTCTTTGCCTCCTCCAATGTAGGGAGAATGAGTACACCCTTACCGGCACACAAGCCATCGGCCTTGAGTACATAAGGAGCCTTCAAGCCCTCGAGGAAACGGTAAGCCTCCTCTTTCTCAGCCGCAGTGAAAGCCTTGTATGCAGCAGTTGGGATATTGTGACGCTGCATGAACTCCTTAGCAAAATTCTTGCTGCCCTCAAGCTCGGCAGCAGCCTTTGTGGGGCCAATCACCGCAATATTCTTGAGTCTCTCATCGGCTGCAAAATAGTCATATACACCCTTTACCAGTGGATCCTCGGGACCAACAACAACCATTGATACGTTGTTTGCAAGAACGAACTCGGCAATGGCATCGAAATCGCACACTGCAATGTTAACATTCTCGCCCACCTCCTTGGTGCCGGCATTACCCGGAGCGATGTACAACTTTTCAACTTTAGGACTTTGAGCAATCTTCCAAGCGAGAGCGTGCTCACGGCCACCGCTACCCAAAAGCAATATATTCATAGTATTATTTCAACTTTAAACCGTTAATCAAATTATCATTTATCGTTTCTCTTGCCGCCACGCAATGGTTTGAAACCATTCTTGTATGGAGCCTGACGCTTGCCATCGCCCTTGCGGTCAAATGGTTTGCGACCCTCAAAACCACCCTTGCCAGCAAACTTGCCGCCCTCACGACCTTCGCGTGGAGCACGACGGTCATCACGGCGTTCACGGCCCTCGCGTGATGCAAAGCGGTCGTCACGGCGCTCACCACGTGGAGTGCGACGGTCATCGCGACGTTCGCCACGGCCTTCACGTGATGCAGAACGATCGTCACGACGTTCACCGCGTGGAGCACGGCGGTCGTCACGTGGAGCAAAGCCTTCGCGGCGCTCTGTTCTTTCGCCATCACCCTCACCACGCTCCCTGCGTGCCGGTTTTCTGCGAGCTTTGCTGAAGTATGCCTCGAGCTCGCGACGACGGCGCATTGACTCATCATCAATCTCGCTTGAGTAGTTGGCATCATTGTTCACGCTCTTCGCCTTACGCTCTGGGCGTGTCTCGCCATCCAGACCTGTAAGGCGTGACTGGCGCTTGAGTGGAGAGAAATCCTTCTTGAGTTCGTTGCCCTCGCCACGGAAACCCTTGTACTTGCCCTGGAACAGCTCATACTTGCGGAATTCGCAGTCCAGATCACCGTTATAGAGAGGAACACGTGCCGAAGCCTTGAGACCGATCTGGTCAAAGCAGTCGTAGTTATTACTGATTACCCAAGCCACGTTGCCCTGGAATGCATGCTTCAGACGGGCACCGAGATCCTTATAGACCTGCAGGAGCTTCTCTGGAACAAGACGCTCGCCATAAGGTGGGTTGACAATCATTATTGCAGGTTCTGAATGCTCTTCGAAGTCCTTGATGTCACGGCACTCGATCTCAATGCAGTCGCCCATCATCGCCGACTTCACGTTGCGGCGTGCGCATGCCACCATGCGGCCATCAACGTCATAGCCATAGATCTTATGCTTGAATTCACGCTCGGCAGAGTCATCCTCATAGATTGACTTGAAGAGCGCACTGTCATAATCCTTCCACTTCTCAAAGGCATAACCCTGACGGAACACGCCGGGGGCGATGTTGCGTGCGATGAGCGCAGCCTCGATGGGGAGTGTACCCGAACCACACATAGGGTCAATGAAATCACACTCGCCATGCCAGTTTGTAAGCATGATCATACCGGCAGCAAGCACCTCGTTGATTGGCGCACGGCCTGTCTCAACGCGGTAGCCACGGCGGTGCAGAGACTCGCCCGAGCTATCCAATGCAAGTGTACAATCCTCGCCGGCAATGTGTATGTGGAATACGAGATCTGGGTTATTGAGGCGCACCGATGGACGCTCGCCATACTTCTCGTTGAAGTAATCGGCAATGGCATCCTTCACACGGTAAGCCACGAATTTGGAATGACGGAAAACCTCGCTGTATACAACTGAATCCACCGAGAAGGTAGAAGTTGTATCGAGATACTGTTCCCAATCGAAAGCCTTTACCGCCTCATATACCTCATCGGCATTAGAAGCCTTGAAATGGAGGAAAGGTTTCAATATACGCACAGCTGTTCTCAAGTGGAAATTCGCCTTGTACATCATCGCCTTGTCACCTGTAAAAGAGACCATACGACGACCAATCTGCACATCATTTGCACCCAATGCAACCAACTCTTTTGCCAAGACCTCTTCCAAACCCTGGAAGGTCTTTGCTATCATTTCAAATTCACCCATAATGTAAAAAAAATAATCTTTGGGATTCCCCTATAAATATTATGCAAAGGAACAAAAAAAAGCAATGCAAATCAATAAAAGGGGTTGATATTTGCATTTATTTGGGTTACATTTGCGTTCCCATTTTTAAACCCAGACACAAACAATGAAATACAAAGCCCGAATCACATCACTCATGATATTTGCCGCACTTGTATGCTGTACGATCTTCCTGTCGAGCAACAAGATGCAGGAGGCGCAGGACAACTGCAATACAGAACGCCGGTTCCCCGACATTTTCCCTCCCGAAATACCCACAAGCATAATATTTGCCGGCGACACAATAGACCTCACCTTGCAGGACCGCCGCGAGCGTATGGACAAGGAGATGCTTTCCTTCACATACTCACACATAAACACAATGCTCATCATCAAGCGTGCAAACCGTCTGTTCCCCGTTGTAGAGCCAATACTGAAGGAGTGCGGCGTTCCCGACGACTTCAAATACCTGATGATAATAGAGAGCAACGGTGACCCCGAAGCCTTCTCTCCATCAAAGGCAGGCGGCCTGTGGCAGTTCCTTGAGAAGACCGGCAGGGAATATGGCCTTGAAGTGACCGAAGAGATTGACGAGCGCTACCACACCGAGAAGGCGACACGTGCAGCCTGCGAATACCTCAAGGGGTCGTACGAGCTGTTCGGCGACTGGCTCACCGTAGCCGCAAGCTACAACACCGGCCGCACCAACGTGACAAAGCGCAGGGAGAGGCAGAAGGAAGAGCATGCCATCAACCTCGTACTGCCCGACGAGACATCGCGTTACATATTCCGCCTCATGGCCGTGAAGACAATCTTTGAGAACCCTGCCAGATATGGTTTCAGATTGCGCAGCAGCGACCTCTACCCTGTCATCCCCATTGAACGCGAGGTAATGGCAAGCGGAGCAACAATAGACTGGGCTGATTTTGCAAAGAAACACGGGCTCACATTCATGCAGCTGCGCGAAGCGAACCATTGGATAAGAAGGACCACCCTGAACAACAAGACAGGCAAGAAGTACAAGGTGCAGATTCCCGACAGGAACGCACTGCGCTACAACCCTGCAGAAACGAAAGCACACAATCCAAACTGGATAGCAGAATAACAAAAATGCTCCTGCCGACGGCAGGAGCATTTTATGTTTATTGAACGCCTTATAATCAATAGTTCTCAGGCTTCAACTGGAAGTATGCCTTTGGATGTGCACATACAGGGCAGATCTCAGGAGCCATCTTGCCAATGTGCAAGTGACCACAGTTGCGGCACTGCCAGATGCAGTCCTTGTCGCGGCTGAATACAAGACCATTCTGCACGTTCTCGAGCAACTTCTTGTAACGGTCCTCGTGTACCTTCTCAACCTTTGCTACAGCCTCGAACATTGCAGCAATCTCAACAAAGCCCTCCTCACGAGCCTCCTTTGCCATAGTTGGATACATATCGGTCCACTCATAGTTCTCACCGGCAGCAGCATCTACCAGATTCTCGGCTGTACTGCCGATACCGTGTACAAGCTTGAACCACAATTTAGCGTGCTCCTTCTCCTGGTCTGCTGTCTCCTGGAAGATAGCGGCCATCTGCTCAAAGCCGTCCTTCTTTGCCTTGCTTGCATAGTATGTATACTTGTTACGTGCCTGACTCTCACCCGCAAAAGCTGCCCAAAGGTTAGCTTCGGTCTTTGTTCCTTTCAATGATTTATCCATAGTTGTTTTTTGTTAAAAATGTTAATGCGATTTTCTTCTGCAATTATCTTAATTTTATTCCAAATTGCAAAGACATTCCACCACTTTTTTTATTAAAAAAACATAATGGGCGCTCTCTTTGTTCAAAGGAGCGCCCATTATTATTCTATTAAGATTTACTTGCAGCAGCAACGTGGCTTAATCTGCTTGAAGAAGTCATTACCCTTGTCATCAACGAGGATGAATGCAGGGAAGTCCTCAACCTCAATCTTCCAAATAGCCTCCATGCCGAGCTCGGGATACTCAACACACTCGATGCTCTTGATGTTGTTCTGCGCGAGGATAGCTGCAGGACCACCGATTGAACCAAGGTAGAAACCGCCATGTTTCTGGCAGGCGTCAGTTACCTGCTGGCTACGGTTACCCTTTGCAAGCATGATCATTGAACCGCCGTTCTCCTGGAACAGGTCAACGTATGAATCCATACGGCCTGCTGTAGTTGGGCCCATAGAGCCACAAGGCATGCCGGCAGGAGTCTTTGCAGGACCAGCATAGTAGATTGGGTGATCCTTGATGTACTGTGGAAGACCCTCGCCACGGTCGATGCGCTCCTTGAGCTTTGCATGAGCGATATCACGGCCAACGATGATTGTACCGTTGAGTGAAAGGCGTGTAGCGATAGGATACTGTGAAAGCTGAGCACAAACCTCCTTCATTGGACGGTTGAGATCAACACGTACAATCTCGCCCTCGCCTGCGTTGTGCAATGCCTCTGGGATAAGTGTTGCAGGCTGGTCATCGAGTTTCTCAATCCAAAGACCGTCCTTGTTGATCTTTGCCTTGATGTTACGGTCGGCAGAGCAGCTAACGCCCATACCTACAGGACAGCTTGCGCCATGGCGTGGCAAACGTACAACGCGAATATCGTGTGCAAGGTACTTGCCACCGAACTGTGCGCCCAAACCGATGTTATGAGCCTCCTTGAGCAACTGCTCCTCGAGCTCGATGTCGCGGAATGCGCGGCCTGTCTCGTCGCCGGTTGTTGGCAGATCATCATAGTAGTGTGTTGAAGCGAGCTTCACTGTGTGAAGGTTCTTCTCGGCCGATGTACCACCGATAACGAATGCGATGTGGTAAGGAGGGCAAGCGGCTGTACCCAAGCTCTTCATCTTCTCAACAAGGAATGGAACGAGAGTTGCAGGGTTCAAGAGAGCCTTTGTCTCCTGGTAGAGATATGTCTTGTTGGCAGAACCGCCACCCTTTGTAACCATGAGGAACTTGTACTCCATACCCTCGGTAGCCTCAATGTCAATCTGTGCAGGGAGGTTGCACTTTGTGTTTACCTCGTCGTACATGTTGAGTGGAGCGTTCTGGCTGTAGCGAAGATTCTCCTGTGTGTATGTATCGAATACACCGCGTGAGAGAGCCTCCTCATCGCAGAAACCGGTCCATACCTGCTGGCCCTTCTCGCCGTGGATGATTGCTGTACCTGTATCCTGGCACAATGGGAGCTGACCCTTGCAAGCCACCTCGGCGTTGCGGAGGAATGTGAGTGCTACATACTTGTCGTTGTCGCTTGCCTCGGGATCGTTCAGAATCTTTGCAACCTGCTCGTTGTGAGCGCGGCGCAACATGAACGATACATCGCGGAATGCAGTGCGTGACAAGAGTGTCAAAGCCTCGGGAGTAACTTTAAGGATTGGTTTACCCTCAAACTCGCCCACTGACACACCCTCTTTTGTCAAGAGATAATACTCAGTTGTGTCCTTACCATGCTGAAACATGTGGGCATACTTGAATTCAGGAATTGCTGCCATAGTTTTTGTATGTTAATATGTTAAATGTTATTCGTATTGGTAATGAGCGGTGTCATTCAGAGTGTTGCTTACTCTTCGCTCACATCTTCGTATGTCTGATACAGGAAATCATTATAAGGATACTTCTGCACATGCAGCTCGCAAACCTTCTTATAGATGATATCCTTGAGGTTCTCAATATTCTGCTTTTCGCGTGCCGATATGAACAGGCAGTTGTCGGCAAGCTTGTTCATCCAGGTCTCCTTCAACTCATCGAGTGTGATGTTCTCCTTTGTCTTTGGAGTGAGGTCATCCTCCTCTTTCTGAACATAGGTAAAGGCATCAATCTTGTTGAAGATCACCATCAGAGGCTTGTCGCCGCACTTGAGGTCGGCAAGAGTCTTTTCAACCACCTCAATCTGCTCCTCGAACTCAGGGTGTGACACATCCACAACGTGCAAAAGCAAATCGGCCTCGCGCACCTCGTCGAGTGTAGACTTGAATGACTCTACAAGGTCGGTAGGCAACTTGCGTATGAAACCTACGGTGTCAGAGAGCAGGAATGGGAGGTTCTCGATGATTACCTTGCGCACAGTGGTGTCAAGTGTTGCAAAGAGCTTGTTCTCGGCAAATACCTCGCTCTTGGCAAGCAGGTTCATGAGTGTCGATTTACCCACGTTGGTATAGCCCACCAATGCCACACGGATGAGTCGTCCACGGTTCTTGCGCTGAATGCTCTTCTGACGGTCAATCTGCGAGAGTTGCTCCTTCAAGAGCGACATGCGGCCGAGGATGATACGGCGGTCCATCTCGAGCTGTGTCTCACCCGGACCACGAAGACCCACGCTACCGCCCTTTCCGCTACCGCCGCCGGAGCCACCACCCTGACGTTCAAGGTGAGTCCACAGACGCTGCAGACGAGGGAGCATGTATTTGTACTGGGCAAGCTCAACCTGCACCTTTGCGTGTGCTGTCTGTGCACGCATGGCAAAGATATCGAGAATGAGCGATGTACGGTCGAGAATCTTTATCTTGATTTCCTTTTCAATATTGCGTATCTGCTTTGCCGACAGTTCGTCATCGAAGATGACCATACCAATCTCGTCATCGGTATCCTTGAGCATCTCCACATAATCGGCAATCTCCTTGAGCTTACCTGTACCCACGTATGTAACAGGGTGCGGATGGTCAATGCGCTGTGTGAAGCGCTTCACGACCTCGGCACCGGCTGTCTGTGCAAGGAATTCGAGCTCGTCGAGATACTCGTTTGTCTTGCGCTCGTTCTGCGTAGAGGTAATCAAGCCCACCAGAATGGCGGTTTCCTTCTTAGTTGTCGATATAACAAATTCTTTCATCCAAATATATTTTACGCGAAGATAATGATAAACGAGCGAAAAAATTAAAGCTTGCTTTAGTTTTTTTACTGCGGGTGCAGAATTTAGCTACACAAAAAGTGAATGATAGGAATATTTTGCAGAAAAATAGTTATCATTGCATCAATAAATACTACAAGAATGAAAAAGATACTGTTCACTCTACTACTGCTTTCCTTGCCTGTTATGATTAAGGCAACCGGACAGATGGCCGAAAGACTGTCGATAAATGGAGAATACTGGCAATTATATTACTGCCCGATAGAAACCGATATGGCACTTAGTGAAGAAATAGCAAAAGCCATTGAATTATTGCCCGAAACGATAACCGAAGATAGTATCGAATGGGTGAAAAGCCAAAGCACCGCTTTATGGAGAAACTATATTGCAGAATGGGAAATCAAGGACAACAGGTTGTTTCTGCGGGGAATCGGAGTTCCATATATTCGGGAAATCGGGAACAGATTAGAAGATCACTTTTTTACACTGAATGAAGAGAAGCTCAAGGAGATTTTTGCACCATATTACACAATCGAGGGAATATGTGCATCGTGGTTTTGCGACACAATGCGTGCAGGCAGAGGCAAAGAGATATACTACGAACATATGGCTTTTGCAAGGCACAATGAAAATGAATGTCTTATAGTTGTAGACAACGGAGTTGTCAGAGAAATAGCCCAGCACAACAATTACCATAAAGAGGGAATTGCGCCGTCTGACGTTTGCAAAGCACTGACTGAGAATTTTCCCTGGGAAAGATTCCACGAATATGAAGAGACAAGTTTTGTCTTACAATTCAGCGACTTCATCATTGACGAAAACGGTATACTGAAAGATTGCTGTGTGCAATGCATAAGACCCGATAAGTTTGAGTCAATGACCCAGAAAATCCTTTTGATAAAATCCGTTAAAGAGATTTTAAAAGAGTTGAAACCCTGGCCGGTGTGGTATATAAACGGTGAATTTGAAACCAGTTTCCTTAATTGGACTTTCCCCTTAAAGAAAGGAGCAAAAGTTCCTGACAACAAGTGGTGGAATTTAAAAGATTGGGGGCGTTAAACCGCACTACATCATAACAACATTAACTTACTTGACAAAACTACTATGGTTACAAATATCATCTGGACACATTGCACTATCGGCCGCCATCTACTTGATGAATTTGAAGGTGAAGAGAAGATGACGGCTGCCGCCATTTACGCACTCATAGCCCTAGCAGTCCTTATCATCCGCGTTTACTTAGAGAGCAAGAAGAAAAAATAAAGCGAGAATATCGCTGAAGCCATATAAACAATATTGCCCCTAAGTCCAGGACTTAGGGGCAATACTATAAAAAATATCTAAAGGTCGGAATCACAACACCATCACACGATAGCAACCGCCGGCAACGGCCTTGACAAGGCCTTTCATTTCCATCTCAAAAAGCAACGGCAGCAACTTGTTTATTGGAATATTCAATTGCACCACCATCTGGTTCACCTGCAAGCCGTCGCTGTTCTCGCGCAAGGCGGTCATTACAGCTGTTTCATCGGGCGAGAGGTCGGGGAAAAGTTCGGTCTGCAAATCATCGGCACTCTTTTTGGTAGCAGCAGCCTCCCAGTTCATTGCCTCCACAAAGTCGTAGGCGCTTGTTATGAGTGCTGCCCTGTTGCGGCTCACGAGTTCGTTACAGCCCTGTGAATATTGGTCGTTTACACGGCCGGGAAAGGCAAAGCAGTCGCGGTCATATCCCAAAGCGAGCGAGGCTGTGACAAGCGAGCCACCCTTGGATGCCGACTCCACGACAACCGTGGCATCTGCCATGCCGGCAACAATTCTGTTACGCTGCAAAAAGTTTGATGGGAATGGTTCCATTCCGCTCATGAATTCGGTGAGCAGACCACCGTTCTCAAGCATTTGCTTTGCAGTAGCACGGTGCGCATTGGGATAGATGCGGTCGAGTCCGTGGGCAAGCACTCCGACGGTCGGCAAGCCGGCTTTCAGCGCTGCACGATGGGCGCAGACATCAATACCATAGGCAAGGCCGCTGACAATGAGCGTACCTGGCGCCAGGCGGGCAAGGTCGGCAACAAAGTTCTCACACAAGGACTTTCCATATTCGCTTGCATGGCGTGTTCCGACAATGGAAACAATGCGTCGGGCATTGAGGTCGGCATTGCCGAGCGAGTGCAGCACCAGCGGCGCATCGGCACACTCGGCAAGACGGCAGGGATAGGCCTCATCGCCAAAGCAGATGAGCTTTATGCCTTTTGACTCAATGAACTCCATCTCCTTCTCGGCAAGTTCCACAAGCGAACGGTCGCAAAGCAGCTCGCGCAGACGGGGCGATGCACCGGGTACAATGTCGCCTATATTGGCGCCATTCTCGAGCAGTTCCTTTGCACTGCCCACGGTTTCAATGAGTTCCCTAATAAGAGCAAGTTGCGGCACCTGCACCCGTGAGAGTGCAAGCATCGCAACCTGTTCGTTAAGTATATTTACTGACACTTTATTACTTCAAGATATTGCAGAATGTAGCATCCTTTACATATTTTGCAAACTCCAAGTCACCCAAAGCCTTCTTTGCCAACGATGGGTCAAGCTCAACGGCATTCTTCAAACCATCATAAACGAAGCTTACATTTGATGTACGGGCACCAAGTACGGCCTTGATGTAATATGTCATTGCATCAGGATTCTCCATCTCCTCGAGAGTCTCACGTGCTGCAACATAGTTTTTGTTGAGCACCTGTGCCAACAATGCGCTGTTGGTATTCTTGCCCTTGAGCAATGCCGCTGCACGGCCATACTCGCCCTGAGCGATGTAGAGGTTACCAAGAGCCTCGTCACCGGCCTTTGCATCAGCACCCTTAGACATATAGCCCTCAGCCTCGGCAACATTACCCTGGAGCAACTCGAGATAACCGAGGTTTACCATAACCTCAGGAGCGTTCTTTGCAACGCTCTCGGCCTTTGCAAAATAGCTTGCAGCAGCACTGTAGTCGCCATTGTTGTAAGCCATCACACCAAGGTTGTTGTAAGCGCGGTAGTCGTTAGGATAGAGTTTGATTGCAGTGTTGAAGATCTCAGCCTGCTCAGCCTCGTTCTCTGTAAGGATTGAAGAATAGAGGATCTCCTCCAATGAGAGTTCTGCAGGATCGGCAGCATACTGAGCCTTGATCTGCTCATCAGAACGGCCAATGATCTGATAGTTCAAAGTAACACGTGCACGACGCAATTTTGGAAGGATCTCATCTGCAAGTTCTGAATAAACCGATGAGATGTTCTTGATCTGCTGCTCACGCTCCTCGGGATCGTTGTACATTGAGAGCAAGCGGAGGATAAGTTCCTTGTCGGGCAAGTTTGACTGTGAAACGAGTTCCTTGAAACCTTCCCAGTCCTCGGCTGTGTACTCGCTGTCTACATAACCGTCGAGCTTTGCCTTCTTGAGTTCCTTCTTCATCTGCTTAGCTGTGTTCAACTCGCGTACAACAGCAATACCGTCATTAAGCATCACACCACCATCAGGAGAAGCGTATGCTGATACCTGGATATCATCGAGAACCTTGTTCTCAACATCTGTAGCAACATCCTTGAGAGCAGCACGGAACTCATTCATCTCGGTGCTGTTGAGCTCCGATGCACGGAGATTTGTCTGCTGGATGAGGAACATGATGTTAGCCTCCTTGGCCTGCTTGATAACGCGCTGGAAAGCATCCTCACCAATTGCAATGTTCGCACTTGCAGCAGTCTGGCGATAGAGCTGTGATGTAGCGATACAACCATCAGCAACCTTTACCTCGGGAAGTTCCTTTGTCTTCTTGCCCTTGTTGACAACAAAACGCAAATAGAGCTCGGCATCCTCCATAGCCGGGATGTAGTCATACTGTATCTTCATCTTGAATGTACCACCATTGTCATAAGAGATAGTACGGTCATTGCCACGTACCTTCTCGCCCTGGAATGTCACAGGCTCTGAAACAGCCTCGCCATCCTGGTACTTGAGCACTGGAGTTACAGTCAATACAGACTTCTTATTAAAGAACTTGGCAGGGAAACGGCCGTCGATGGTAGCAGGGATCTCACTGCCGACAACCTCCAACACACCTGGAGTTACTGTAAAGTACTCCGAATTCATACTCATCTTTGAGCTACATGAGCTCAACATAACAGCTGCCATAGCGAGCAGCAAATAAAACTTCTTCAACATTAAAATATAATTTATTATTTCGTTTTGTCGTACCCCGCGCGCACGCGGTCATAAATCTTTGCAAAGTTAACGCTACAAATCCAATTATCAAAGCGAAGGAGGCGACGTTAGCTCTTTATTTTACATTTTTTTGTTTTTGCAATTGCGTGGATGATGGGCAATTATCTCCTCACGCAGACGGACACGGTCAATGTGTGTATAGATTTCAGTGGTTGATATGCTCTCGTGCCCGAGCATGAGCTGAATAACGCGCAAGTTCGCACCGCCCTCGAGCAGATGGGTAGCGAATGAGTGGCGGAATGTGTGTGGACTGACAGTTTTCTTTATGCCGACGCGTGCCACAAGTTCCTTTATGTGGTGAAACACCGTTATGCGCGAGAGAGGTTTCTTCAGGCGCTCACTGATGAAGACATAATCCTCATAGCCGCGCTTTATGGGTATTCTGTTGCGGTCTACGAAATAGGCCTCCAGTTCGGCAATGGCACGCGATGAAATGGGAACAAGGCGTTGCTTGTCACCCTTTCCGGTAACGCGGATGAATTGTTCTTTGAGGTAGAGGTCTGACATACGTAACGAGCACAATTCCGACACACGAAGGCCACAGCTGTAGAGCACCTCAATGATAGCCCTGTTCCTTTGTCCTTCGTTGGTGGCAAGGTCAATGGCGTTTATTATATCGTCAATCTCCTGCAAGGTAAGGACATCAGGCAGGCGGACACCCACCTTGGGTGAACGCAGCAGACGCGTGGGATCATCGGGAATATAGCCGTCAAGCTTCAGAAAGCCATAGAATGAGCGTAACGATGATATTATGCGTGCCTGCGAACGGGCATTCACGCCCACATCGGCCATTGCAGAGAGGAATTCACGCAGGTCGTCGAGCGTAACCGAGAGCAGGCGGTCAACATCGCCAAAGAACACAAGCAGTTTGTTGACATCGCCAATGTAGGCGTCAACAGTATTGGGCTGCAGCGACTTCTCGAGTTGCAGATAGATGCGGTAACGCACAAGGGGCGACTGGGTATTCCTGTTCATTGGAGGCAATATTTTCCATAGGCGAAGTTACTAAAAAAGAGCGTTGCTATTGACTTTGCGTGATAAAATAATTATCTTTATTGCACCAAAAACATAAGAGTTATGAAAAAGAGTGCATTCACGGCAATATTTGCCATTGCAACAATGGTGCTGTCATCGCTCGCCACGCCGTGCCGGGCACAGGTAATAAACCCTGAGAGAATGGAGGAGTTCGAGAAGAACAATGTGCTACCTGTTGCAGAACAGATGCCCGAATTCCCAGGAGGAATGCCTGCACTGATAGAGTACATGCAAAAAGAGATGCGCTACCCAAAGAAATGCCGTGAGGCAGGGGTTGAAGGCAGAACCCTCATTACTTTTGTCGTCAAGAAGAACGGTAAGGTAAAGAATTTTGAGGTAGCACGTAGTAGTGGCGACAAACTATTGGACAAAGAGGCTCTGCGTGTTATCAAGAAGATGCCTAAATGGAAACCCGGCATGCATGACGGCAAGAAAGTGAATGTATTGTTCACACTGCCGATAACTTTCAAGCTCAGATAACGAAACTGCGGGAATTTCTGCCATTTATTGCAATCTTTGAGGTAAATCTCCAAGATACTTCCGCTCATTATGAAAAATATTGAAGCAAAGCTTCATATTTCTCACTCACTTATTCGTATCTTTGTTGTACCTTTGCAGTCTAAATAAGAACAGAACGCAAAAATGAGCCTTACCACCCCACTTGACCAATACATTGCCGACCACAGCAGCCCCGAGGGCGACTACCTCTACAGGCTGTTCCGTGCCACTCACGTTGAGATACTGGCACCACAGATGGCATCGGGTCACATACAGGGTCGCCTGCTCAAGTTCCTTGTAAAGATGATCCGTCCACGCAGGATACTTGAGATTGGCACGTTCACCGGCTATTCGGGACTATGCATGGCCGAAGGACTTGACGAGGGAGGGAAACTCTACACCTTTGAGGTTGAGGACGAGCTGGAGGATTTCACGCGCCGTTGGATAGAGGGATCGCAATATGCCGACAAGATTGAGTTCATCATTGGCAATGCGCTTGAGATTGTGCCCACGCTTGGCGAGAAGTTCGACCTTGTATTCATGGACGGCAACAAGCGCGAATACATTAAGTATTACGAGATGGCAATGGAGCACCTCAATGATGGCGGTTGGATCCTTGCCGACAACACTCTTTGGGATGGTCACGTCATTGACCCGGCGAGACAGGATGCACAGACCAACGGAGTAAGGGCATTCAATGACCTGATACGTAATGACGAGAGGGTCGAGGTGGTGATTCTGCCATTGCGCGACGGACTTACGATAATAAGAAAAAAATAAAAAAGTATATGGACAGTACAAGACAAAACAAGATTTCGCGACTCATACAGAAAGAGTTGAGCGAAATACTGCTCAGATTGCAGAAAGAGACACGCGGCGTGATGGTTTCAGTGAGCGCAGTACGCGTGAGCCCCGACTTGGGTATCGCGAAGGCCTACCTGAGCGTGTTCCCATCGGAGAAAGGCAACGAGGTGGTTGAACACCTGAACACAAACATCAAGGCAATACGCTTTGAGCTTGGCAACAAGGTACGTCACCAGCTGCGTATCATTCCCGAGATAAGATTCTACATCGACGATTCTCTTGACTACATTGAGAACATCGACAAGCTGTTGAAGGATTAATTGCGTAATGAACCTTTCGCTGTACATAGCAAAGCGTTACCTGTTTTCAAAGAAGAGCCACCAGGTGATAAACATCATTTCGGGTGTGGCCATAGCAGGTATTGCCCTTGCTACAGCGGCAATGGTGTGCACACTATCGGTCTTCAACGGCTTTCAAGGCGTTGTTGCCAAACAGTTCTCGGCATTTGACGCCGACATAAAGATTACGGCCGCAAGCGGAAAGGTAATAACCACCGATGCGCCTGAGATTGGCAAGGTTGCAGATATGCAGGATATCGCAGCCTTGTCGTTTTGCGTAGAAGGCAAGGCCATGGCAAGTTATGGTGGCAGCCAGGCAATGGTAACCATCAAGGGTGTGGACAACAACTTCGCGTCGCTCACAGAGATTGACAAGGTACTTATTGGCCCGGGCGAATTTGTCCTGAACGACGGTATGAACGATTATGCCGTACTTGGAGGCGGACTGACAGGAATCCTCAACTGCGGTATATTATTTACCACACCAATTGAGATATACGCGCCCAACAGGTTGGAGAACGTGAACCTTACAATCCCTGCAAGGAATTTCAAGAAAAGTGAATTGCACTCAACAGGTCTGGTATTTGTTCTGAACCAGCCCGAATATGATGGCGAATATATCATCACATCGGACAGTTTCGCACGCAACCTTTTCCGTCGCGAGGCAAACGAAGCCACATCTATGGAGCTGAAGATAAGGAGCGGAGCAAACGCCGCAAAGACAAAGAAGGAGATTGAGGCGATACTTGGCAGCGGCTATACGGTACAGGACCGATATGAGCAGCAGGAGAGCGTCTACAAGGTAATGCAGGTTGAGAAGATGATTTCCTATATATTCCTGACCTTCATTCTGATGGTTGCCTGCTTCAACATCATAGGTTCATTGGCTATGCTCATCATTGAAAAGCGCGAGAACATGAAGACCCTGCGCAGCCTGGGAGCAGAGAACAAGACCATTGCGAACATCTTTGTATTTGAAGGTGCCATAATATCGGCTATGGGAGCCGTGATAGGCATCATAGCCGGAGTTGCATTGACCCTTGCACAGCAGCACTTCGGGCTCATTTCAATGGGCGGTGCGGGCGAATTCATTGTGGAGAGCTACCCTGTCAAGATCATTCCGGGAGATGTAGCCGCAACATTCATCACTGTTATCGTTGTAGGATTCATAACAGTGTGGTTGCCCGTGAAAGCGCTTACAAGAAAGTATGTCTGAAATTCTATCAGGCAGAGTTCCAGATTACACAAGCACAACATTCTTTACCTCAACAGGATAGTTGAGGAAGAGCGATGCCTGGTCGCCGAACTTGCCACCGGCCTCGGTGGTACAGAATACAGTATTTCCCCCTTTGGTACATAGCGCATCCATTGCAGGATGACGGTGCAGATAATCCTTGAGCGACGCAGCTACTGCGGCACCCTGGGTAATGAGGTTGATACCCTGGGGGGTATATTTCCTGATCTTCTCAATAAGAATGGGATAATGGGTGCAACCAAGTATTATTGTATCAATCTCGGGGTCGCGTGAAAGGAGATTGTCGATGTGGCGCTTCACAAAGTAATCGGCACCATCGCCCGCAAATTCATTTGTCTCGACAAGCGGCACCCACATTGGGCAAGCCTCGCCGGTAACCTCTATCTCGGGGAAGAGTTTGCGTATCTCAAGCGGATAAGAGAGTGATTTTATGGTTCCCTCGGTTGCAAGCACACCGATGTGGCGGCTTTTTGTTATATCGCCCACACACTCTACTGTGGGGCGTATTATGCCAAGCACACGACGATTGGGGTCACACAACGGGATATCGACCTGCTGTATTGTGCGCAGGGCCTTGGCTGAGGCTGTGTTACATGCAAGGATAACCAATTGGCAGCCTTGACGGAACAGGTACTCCACAGCCTGACGGGTAAATTCATAAACAACATCGAACGAGCGTGTACCATACGGGGTACGGGCATTGTCGCCCAAGTAGATATAATCGTACTGGGGCAGCAGTTTCTTTATCTCGTCATAGATTGTGAGACCACCATAACCCGAATCGAAAACACCAATGGGGCCGGCCTCCTTTGAAAGTTGCACGAATTTATCCATAACTGCTTGTTGTAATTACATTATAATATTAATGCAGCACAGCATCATCTACCGCCGCATTCTCGACATCTGTGGCAACATCTTCATCGCACTCGACAACCGCATCAGCATCTGCCGACCTTACCGGCAGCACGTTTGGCATATATGCTCTCATATACTCCTCATAGCCATCAAGTGCAGTAGCCGGTTTGTCAGGGTTCAGCGCTGCATCGAGCAGCATCACGGTTATATCAACAGCCTTGGCAGGATTGATATATTTGTATGCCACCATGTCAGTGTCTATCACGTAATCCAGATCACAGGCAACTGAAACCTTTTCAACAGCCTCGGCCACCGCGTTGTACGATGTGGCAAAAAGCGAATCCTTTGCCTCGGCAAGCCATGTCTTCAACTCCTTGCGGAAATTGATGCTGTTGTCAACGAGCTGCTGCAACTCATTCTGTCTCTTGCGCAGAATGGGCTCGGGGAAATCGCGGTAACCGTCGAGGAAAGCAACGTACTTGCGTGTAAGCTCCCTTTCGTTATGCTCAATCTCCTTTTCGCATCGTTGGCACAGACGCTCATAATCGGCAACAGCCTGCTTATATGACGGCATCACATGCATTATGTTGCTGCTACTATAATACCCGAACTGCGCTTTTGCAAGCATTGCAAAAGAGAATACAAACAAGAACAAAAAGAGTTTACGCATTTTATTGTGACTTTATTCGCTATTGATATTATAAATAACAGGAAACAACCCCCTTGAAAGGGAGTTGTCCTGTATGATGATTGATTGGGATTTACTTTGCTACTGCAGGAACTGCATTTGGTGCAATGCCGAGCTTAGCCTTTACCTTTGCTGTAACATCCTCGCAAAGAGTTGTGTTGATGAATGGGATGCCACCGGCCAAGTCAAAGATACAAACATATGAACCATCCTTGCCTACAGTGTCAAGAGCGCCCTGAAGCTTCTTGTTGATCTCGCCCATCTTCTCCATCTCGGCCTTCTGAAGATTCTGCTGAACCTCCTGACCATACTCCTGGAGACGCTGCTGCAACTGCATCAACTCCTCGTAACGACGCTTGAGGATGTTCTCGGGAACTGAATCCTGCTGCATCTTCTCAAACTCTGTACCCTTCTTCTCAAGCTCTGTGCGGATGCTGTTGAACTCATCGGTGTACATCTTCTCAAGCGCCTGGACATCCTTCAACGCCTTTGCATACTCAGGCATTACCTGAATAATCTCGGCTGAGTTTACATAACCGAATTTCTGTGCCAAAAGGCTCATTGGAGCCAGCATCAAAAACAAAATCAAAATCTTTTTCATTTCCTTTATATTTAAATTAAACAATTTCACATTCTGTATATATGACTGGGAAATCATCGATTTGTTAAATTGACAAATGTTAATTATTCTGAATATCCCAATTTAACAAGCACCTCACTGCTTATATCAATGGACGGCGACGCGTAGATGAGGCTCACTGATGATGACTTGTCAAACACCATTGTGTATTTCTTCAGGTCGCAGATATCCTTGATGGCATTGTAAACCTCTTCCTGGATGGGCGCCATAAGACTCTCACGCTTCTTGTACACCTCACCGGTGGGGCCGAAATAGTGGCGTTTCAGTTCGCTGGCCTCCTTTTCCTTGGCCAGGATTGCCTCCTCACGCTCGATGCGCTGTGCATCGGAAAGGAACGCCGACTCACTCTGGTACTTCTTGTAAAGAATCTCGGCCTCCTGCACGAGCTCGTCAATCTCGCCCTGCCAGCGCTTTGACTGCTGGTTGAGCTGTTCGTTGGCACGCTCATACGCGGGAATGTTCTTCAGGATATACTCCATATCCACTGTAACATATTTCTGAGCCTGAGCTCCCGTGAAAGCCAGCAGGCATACAACTGCCGCAAAAAATAGTCGTTTCATGGTTGTCTGTCTTAAAATTAGAATTCCTGTCCCAAAATAAAGTGGAAGTGACTGCCACCCCATTGTGACGAACCAAATACCTTGTCGAAACCGTAAGCCCAGTCGATACCGATGAGACCGATCATCTGGAGGAACACACGTACACCCACACCGGCACTTCGCTTGAGGTCGAACAGGTTGAACTTTGATACACTTGTCCATGCATTACCGGCCTCAACAAATGCCAAGCCATAGATGCTTGTAGCATTCTGCAACATGAATGGGAAGCGGAGCTCCATACCAAGGCGTGTATAGGCATAACCCTCGTAGCCGTAAGGTGTGAGACTACCGTTCTCGTAACCACGCAATGCCACCATATCGGTTGCATAGTTGTAAGAGTATCCACTCATACCATCACCACCTACATAGAATGTCTCGAACGGAGACTTCTTGTTGGGGTCGTAGCTTCCAAGAATACCGAAATCGGCACGTGTCATCAGTACAAGATTGTACTTGCCCGGTGTGAGCGAAGTATAGGTCTTGCTGCGGAACTTTATCTTGTAGTACTCAATCCACTTGTGCTTGTCGCCAAGCTCGGCCTTGTACTGTGGAGAGTTCACGTTTGTCGCAAGGTTGGCGTAATCCTTTCCATCCCAAGCCGAATACGGAGGTGTTGCCGATGCCACAAGAGAGAACTCGGAACCCTGACGTGGGAAGTATGGGTGGTCGACAGTGCTGCGGCCAAGCGACAACTGCACGTTGAGGTTGTTACAGATACCGTCGGTTATCAGGAAGTACTGCCAGTTCTTGAGGTTGTACACCTGATAGTTAAGCTCGGCCGAGAGGGTAAAGTTATCATCAGGCCAGTTCAGGCGGCGTCCCCATCCCAAAGAAGCACCATACATCTTGATGTACTTGTCGGGGTCGTAGTAGGACGACACGTTGTTGTATCCATAGCCATCGTAGTTACCATAGCCATAGAGATAGTTATAGTAGTTATTGTAGTAGGCCGAATTGTAGTAGCTGTCGGCAACGTCTGTCTGCATTGAGAAGAATGCCGAGAACGAGAATGAATTCGGTCTTTTACGTCCGAACCAAGGGTCGAAGAAGTTGATGCTGTACGACTGGTAGTAACGTCCGTTGGTCTGTGCGCTGATGGCGAATGTCTGTCCGTCGCCCTGTGGGATGATACCGCGGCGCACACCATCCCTGCGGAACAGGTTACGCATTGAGAAGTTCGTGAACTTCAACGACAGCTTTCCAATGACACCAGTCTGTCCCCAACCAGCCGAGAGCTCAATCTGGTCACTGCTCTTTGGCTCGAGTTTCCAGTGCATGTCAACAGTACCGTTCTCGGGGTTAGGCGCTGCTCCCGGATCAATCTTCTCGGGGTCGAAGTGTCCCATGTTCGCAATGTTACGCCATGAACGCTCAAGCGCATTCATCGAGAAGAGGCTACCAGGCAAGGTATAGAGCTCACGGCGTACCACCTCCTCATATACGCGGTCGTTACCGCTGATGGTAACACGGTCAATGGTTGCCTGCACACCCTCAAATACACGGATTTCAAGATCGACTGAGTCGTTCTCAATCTTGGCCTCGACGGGAAGGGCATTGAAGAATACATAACCCTCGTTGTAGTAGAGGTTCTTGACAGCATCCTCATCCACGAGCAGACGGTTCTCAAGTTCGTTCTGGTCATATACATCGCCGGCCTTCATGCGCAGCAGATAATCGAGATATGCCGTAGAGTATACACTGTTACCCACCCACTTGATGCTGCGGATGTGGTACTGTGCACCCTCATCTACACCTATATATATATCCACGCTCTTGTCATCAAACTGGACCACGCTGTCCTTTACAATGCGTGCATCGCGGTAACCATTCTCATAGTAACGGGCAAGGATTTTCTCCTTGTCCTCGGCAAACTGGTCATCAGTAAACTTCTTTGACCTGAAGATGGTGTGGATAAGGTTGTCCCAACGGGTCTTCTCGCGGGTCTTCTTCATCGCATACCTTACCTTGTTCTCGGGAAGGGCATCTGCACCTTCTATATAGATGCGGTTGATCTTGACCTTCTCATTCTTGTCAATCTCAACATCCACAATCACGCGGTTGTCCTCGGTAACATCGGGGCGCTGTACGAACCTTACCTCGGCATTCTTGTAGCCCTTGTCATCGTAGTAGTTCTTGATGACCTTCTCGGCACGTGAAATGATGTCGGGAGTGATGTGACCTCCGGGATGGATACCCACCTTTGTCTCCAACTCCTCACGCTCGGTCTTCTTTATACCCATGATGTTTAGCTGCGACACACGGGGACGCTGCCTGAGCGCGATGCCCAGATAGATGTAGTTGCCCTTGATACTGTCGGCAGTAATGCTCACATCCTCAAAAAGACCATGTTTCCAATAGCGTTTGATGGCATTGGTAACCTCGTCGCCCGGTACAGATATCACATCGCCTATCGACAGACCCGACAGACCTATAACCACCGAAGGCTCAAGGTTCTCGGTTCCGGATAGGTTAATGCCGCCGATGGTGTATTTTCGTGCAGCACCGGTATAGAGAATCGTTGGCTTGACAATCACTTCCTGCGCCGACAATGTCAACGAGAGAGCTGCCAATACAACCAAAAGAGCAGTTTTCAAAAACGGGAAAAATCTCATCCTATAATGTCTTTTCATCATTTGTCACTTGTTCGCCTGTCAAGCCATAACGACGCTGACGGCACTGGTATTCATATATTGCCTTGCAAAGTTCTTCCTTGTTGAAGTCGGGCCAAAGCACCTCGGTAAAATAGAATTCGGCATAGGCAAGCTGCCACAACAGGAAGTTGCTCAAGCGCTGCTCCTTACCGGTGCGTATGAGCAAATCGGGGTCGGGCATGAAAGATGTTGCCAAAGCATTGTCTATAGCCTCATCGGTAATGTCGGCAAGTTCCATGTTGCCATCCTTGACCTTTGACGCAATGCTGCGCACAGCCTCGGTAATCTCCCACTTCGAAGAATAGCTCAATGCCAGCACAAGAGTCATGGCATTGTTGTTTGCAGTGCGCTCCACGCATCCGTTCAGGCGGTCACGTACATTGTCGGGCAACTTGCTCATGTCGCCTATTATGCGGAACGCTACATTGTGCTTTACAAAGAGTTCCTCCTCAACCGACTCGAACAGCAATGCCATCAATGCAGCCACCTCGGCTATAGGGCGTTTCCAGTTCTCGGTAGAGAAGGTGTACAGTGTCAGATACTTCACACCCAGTTTCAATGCATCCTCAACCAGCTGGCGGACCGCTACTGCGCCTGCCTGATGTCCTTCCTGACGCTCCTTGCCACGAAGCTGAGCCCAACGGCCATTGCCATCCATGATGATGGCGATGTGCTGCGGCACTCTTTCCATATCTATCTTTTCAATATAGTTCATTGCTATATCTTCTTAATTGTTACACTTTCTATATTTTGGAGACAAATCGTATGTCACAAACAGCGACAGGAACGAATAGCCATCCTTGTTTTTCATAAATCCGCTCTCTATACCATATGGGTCGCCCAGCGTTGTTCCGTTCCTGTCGGTCACATCCAGATTGTCGCTGAATGTAAATCGATAGGAGAGTTCGCAGCCCACATTCAGGCGCGGCATGACCTTGCATTTCAAGCCTATACCCAACGGGATGTTAGGTGTAAAGACATGCTTTGCTGGCGCCGGAGCATATGTAAGCCCCACACCTGCAAAGAGATAGGGAGCCAACCTGCGTGAGCGCTTGTAGCCTGAGCCATCGCCATAGGCAAGAAAATGGCACTCATACTGCGCTCCCAGTTCATACAGCATGCGTCCGAACTCAATATCGCCACAGGGAAAAGAGTTGTCGGCACCAACAGTACTGCCCGATATGCGCGCAACAGCAAGATTGGCCTTCACTGCCATGCGCGGATTGATGTTATAGCGGAACAGCGCACCGCCCATAACATTGAAGTTGTTGAATGGGGATGAGTAGTTGGCGTCGCCGTAATAGGTACTGCCACCAATCATTCCTCCAACCTCGTAACGGTATTCAAGCCCATCGGCACGCACACCGGCAGCAAAGCACAACATCATTGCGCCCATAACCACCCCACGTACCAATGCTGCCATTTTCATATTCTTACTTCTTGAAACCAAGACGGTTTATTATAGCTTTCCACACAACGGGCTCCTCGCCGGCCAATACAATCCACATCACGTTGTTTGAATCAACAGTCGCCACGAATGGAGACTCATTGCCCTGCAACTCATCGGGAATGAGCTGATAGAAGCCACCTGGAGCCTTCCATGTTATTCCGTTGTCACGTGATACGTAGAATGAGGCAAAAGCCCCCACATTCTCGCCCTGTGCAACACCGGCACCGCCTATTGCATAAAGGAAATCATCATATCGCAGCACCGACAATCCCTTCAATGCGGGGCAAGGGAACGGATTGTTGCCGTTGTCATATTTTGTCCAGTTATCCTCGGTCGACAACTTGCTCCAGACAGCGGCTTCGCCATCCATTGCCTCATTGTCATGACCAATGAGCATATATCGCACGATTGTACTGTTATGATTCAGTTTGTAAGATGCCATTGAAACGCCATAGAGTGGAAAACCGGCAGGCAACACACCTGCGCTCTCGAAATCGGCGCCATTGGCAGTGGTCAGGAGTTCACTCTCTGTAGCAATCCACATCTTGCCCTCATCATCAGAAACGCCTACAATTGCCACAAAAGCACTGCCGGTGTAGCAAGGATCCCAATTCATGGCATCGGTCGAAATATAGAGACCCTCGGCAGCCGCCACATACAGCACACCACCAAAAAGCTGCACTGTTGCAAGACGGGCGCCTGCAGGCAAACCTTCAACAGTCACTACATTCCACGAAGGCGCTCCCGACAAAGATGATGTCGCAAGCATCCATTGGCCATCCTTCTCTCCAAAGAGACAAAGCTCGCCATTGTACTCCAATGCACGTTGTGGAACAAAAGCATCGACAGAACTGTACTTGTTCCAAACCATCTCCTCAGGCTCTACCTGATGCACGTTTACCGAGACCGTGTAGTCCCTGTAGTATTCTGAATCGGTTGATGTTATACGGAACTTGCGTGGAGTTGAAAAATCCAACGAGTCGGATGCGAGGAAACCTTCGAATGTATCGGTACTGTCTACATATATCTTCGCATAGCCCGACAACTGCATTTCGAATGCCACCTTGTCGACCTTTGTTGCAAAAGGCAACGAATCCACATTGTAGACCTCGCCGGCAACCTGATTTATCGAGAAGGGATACGAACTTCCCTGAATTGTTTTTGTTACTGTTGTATCATAGCCGGCCGAAGTGAAAGACGGATACTTGGATGTGATGTTTCCTATGCTGAATGACTTGAGGACAGCATATGGAGACAACACGGCATCATCGTCATCTGGAAAGCATGAGGTAAGAACCAACGCCAGCATTGACAGACATATCGCTAAACTTTTTTTCATACAAATGTGCACTTTACGTTCAATTTGCAAAAATAGCAACATTTTTTGGTTTATGCGATATTTAAGGCTCTATTTATAATATTTTAAAATTATTAAGGAGTTTTTAGCCTATGAAAGTGCAATATTTCATTGCCGGCAAGTGTTTCGCGTATACATGGAGAATCCAGGTTGAAGTCAGGCGCCACCACTCCATCGCCCAACTCAAGTGAAGGATTGACCTCTACACGGGCCTCATCCCACAGCCCGGCATCAATGAATGACTGCAACACCGTTGCCCCACCCTCAACAAGCAGGCTATTCATCTTGAGCCCATGCAGATGTGAAAGAATCTGGGGCAACAGCGGCGAGTCGAAATCAAGCACAACCTGTCCGACATTATTACCAAACTTATCCTCTTTTTCGCGAGCTGTATATACAACCGTCGGCAACACACCATCGAATATTTTCAAGCCGGCAGGCAAGGCGCCGTTCTTGTCAATTACCAGACGTAATGGAGCACGCCCCGCCCAGTGGCGTATGTCGAGCGAAGGATTATCAAGCAATGCGGTATGACGCCCCACCAGGATGGCATCATGCTGCGCACGGAGCCTATGTACCGCCACCTGCGAGACAGATGATGAAATCCTGACTGCCGAACCGCCGTCACGCAAGAGATCAATATACCCATCAGCGCTCTGAGCCCATTTCAATGTCACATACGGGCGTTTATGTATCTGTGATGCAAAAAAAGCACGATTTAATCGGAGACATTCCTCTTCAAGAACACCCACCGTCACATCTATTCCGGCAGCGCGCATGCGCTCGATACCGGCACCATTCACTTGTGAATTGGGGTCGGCCGACCCGATGACCACGCGTGGGATTCCATGCGCTATTATCATATCGCAGCAAGGTGGAGTCTTGCCGTAATGCGAGCAGGGTTCAAGGCTCACGTACATTGTCGAGCGCGCAAGCAAAGGCCTATCCTCGGGGAGCACAGAATTTACAGCATTGACCTCGGCATGAGGCTCGCCGGCACGGATGTGATATCCCTCGCCTATTATGCGCCCGTCGCACACAACTACCGCACCCACCATAGGGTTGGGCGAAGTACTGCCGGCACCACACCTCGCAAGTTGCAGACATCGCTGCATATAGAGTTCGTCAACGTCTTTCATGTGTAAGTTATTTTTACCAAACCGCCACCGGCTTTATATTTCAATCTTTTCACCCAGGAATTTAGGTTTCTTGCCAACAATTATGTCGACATACATCTTGGTGCGCGCAAGAGCCTCGCGCCCCACACCAAAGAAAAGATAAGTCCTGGAGTGTTTTATATCCTTGGCATCAAAGCCAATGGCATCAACACCATACCACGATGCAAGACACACAGCCCTGGCATTATGAAATCCTTGCGACACAATGGTAACGCTCTCCTGTCCGAATATATCCTTACACCTGACCACAGAATCCAAAGTCCTGAAACCTGCGTAGTCCAACACTATGTCAGATTCGGGGATTCCATGCTCCATCAATGCATCCTTCATATATTGGGGCTCATCGTAATTTTTGGTTGAATTGTCACCGCTCAACAGAAACTTTGAAACTTTCCCCACCCTGTAGAGTTCCACACACGCATCTATTCTGTATTTGAAATAATAGTTCGGGCGTCCGCTTGGGGTGAGAGGATTGGTTCCAAGAACCAACGCCACACGATTGTATGGAACATCGTCAACATTGCCGTATCGTTTATTGCGGCTCTTAACCTCAACCGCCCAATATGAGATTGCAACAACCATAACCGCCAGCAAGGACAAAGTCACAAGGACAAGCACAATAATCATAGTTTTTTTAAGAAATTTATTTTTCATTGCAAAAATAACGGTTATACAAGCAGGACCAACAAAGGTCCGCTATTATTTTACACTTTTACCTACACTTTTCAATGTCACCAGGACAATCTCGCTCGGCACACAGAAGCGCACCTTGCGTCTTGATGTACCCACTCCGTTGGTTGTTATCATCGTTGTGCCATTGGTAGTCCGGTTCCTGCCACGCAAGAAACGCCTGCCATAGCGCGTATTCTTCACTGGTGTATAAAGCCCGAACAGCGACACCTGACCTCCGTGAGTGTGACCTGCAAAAGCCAGGTCTGCAGTCAACGAATGTCGCTCGACAAAATCGGGATTATGAGTGAGCAATATCAAGAAATCCAGGTCATTCGCGCATTCCATATACTGCGCGAAAAGTGTGTCGTCCGCAAAACTGTCATACACACCGGCTATACCCAACTCGCCGCCATCATCAAACAACATCCATTGAGCTACTCCATCGAGCAATTCAACGCCATGTTCATCCATGGCCTGCCTTATGCGTGTCTCGTTGCGCATATCGTGGTTGCCAAGAACCGCATATGTTCCCCAATCGGGTTCAACTGCGGAAAGGGATTCGAAAAGCACATCGACGGAATCAACATCCGTCACATAATCGCCACCCAGCAGCAACAACTCAGGTGACTCCTTATGCAGCCTTTGTACAAGTTTACCTAAGCGCTTATGCGTAAAAAGGCTCGGATAATGCAAATCGGATATAAAAGCAATCTTGCAGCCATCAAACACTTCGGGAACACTCTCCTCGGCGAATGTATAGCGTTTTACACGCCCCACCCCGTTTGGAGACAAGGAGGCACAAGACGAAATTAGCAGCATCGCTGCTGCCAAAATCGTATACTTCATGAAGATTTTCTTCAGGGTCATTTGCATATAAACACCGTAGCGTAGGCTGTAATACCCTCCTTGCGTCCCTCAAAGCCCAACTTCTCGGTTGTGGTGGCCTTTACCGACACACAATCGACATCAATGCCAAGCACATCGGCCATTGTCTGCTGCATAGCAAGGATATGTGGGTTGAGTTTAGGAGCCTGAGCAGCAACGGTAGAATCAATATTGCCAATGGTGTAGCCCTTCTCCTTCAACAGCTCCGCCGTGCGGCGCAGGAGAATCTTGCTGTCAATGTTAAGGAACTCATCGGAATTGTCGGGGAACTGATAACCGATATCGCGCAGATTAGCCGCGCCCAACAACGCATCGCAGATGGCGTGTATGAGCACATCGGCATCGGAATGTCCTGCCAGGCCGAATTCATACGGAATCTTCACGCCACCTATCCAAAGGTCGCGGTTCTCAACAAATTTATGCACATCAATGCCAAAGCCTACTCTTATCATAACATTATGGTTTTAACGACGGAAAAGATCTTTCAGGCCATCCATGTCAAACGAGAGCGAGAAACGCAATGTCTGGTCGAGCGGGTTGCTCTGCGCTGTTGATATGAGATATGCAGCATCGAGCGAGAATACGCTCATGCGGAATCCCGCACCCAGAGTGAAGTACTTTCTGTTTCCTTTATACGCATCCTCATAGTGATAACCGGCACGCAACGAGAACTGTTGGTTGTAGCAGTATTCAAGACCAATACCGCCATATATCTCTCTCAACTCCTCCTTGAAACCTCCGGGAGCATCGGCAAATGACTTGAATATACCCGTGATTGGAGATATGTCATTATAGCCCGTACCATCGAGCCAAGCCTGATACTCGGAGTAACGGCTGTTGTCATCCACGCCAGGTGCAGGATTCTCCTGCAGGAACTGGTCATATGATGGTTTTGTAGGCACCAGCAGCTTGTTGAGGTCGAGACTGATAGACAATGTATTGTACTCATCGAACGGCATGAGCAACGACGCACCCAAACGCAGGTTTGTAGGGATGAACTCATTGGTTGCACCACCATCATATGAGATCTTGGTACCGATGTTCGAGATGTTCGCACCTATACCCAACAGGCACTCGCGATTACCCAGGAACAGATATTTGTTGTAGTAGAGCGCAATATCGGCAGAGAATGCATTTCCCGGAGAAATATCCTCGGTATAGTCATACTGCAGATCACTGAATATGTAACGCAACGCAATGGCTGCCGAGAATGTCTCGGAGAGCATGCGCGAGTATGCGACATCAAAAGCCATCTCATATGGCTTGATGGTCATGGCATCCTCCACAAACACCTCTCCAAGCGAGAAGTATGTCAGCGATGCACTGAGCGCAGAATAGTCGCCAATACGGTAGAAACCCGCAAGGTTCACGAGGTCGATGTCACTTACCAACTGACGGAGCCATGGAGTATATGACATTGACACGCCTGCACGCGCAATGTTGAACGGATACTTCGCAGGGTTCCAGTACTGTGAGTTCGCATCGGGTTCGGTTGCCGCACCCACATCGCCAAGCGCACCGGCACGTGCGTCGGGAGCAATTGAGAGTGAAGTAACACCTGTATATACAGGATTGAACTGTGTCTTTGCATCCTGCGAAAAGGCAGGAACTGCCATTACGGCCAAAAGAAGCCAAACTACTATGTTATTCTTTGTCATATCATTTTGTTTTTCCACTGCCGGACAAGAGCCACGACAGCGATTTGCACATTATATAACTTGATTTTATACTATTTATTGTTCAAGACAACGAATTTTCCTGTCTTTACCGACGATGTCACGCCACCTTCGGTCATGTATGCCCTGACGATGTATACTCCGGTAGACAACGGCTGACCGCTCTGCGAAGTGCCATTCCATGAGCAACTATAAGTATTGCCATCACACACTGTACGTTCGGTATTGGTCCACACCATCTGTCCCTGGACATTGAACACATCAATGCGCACATCCATTTCGCTCTGCGGACGGTCGTGCACAAGCGTAAAGGTTGCCTGAGAGCCCGAAATCACCGGCGAAGGATTTACCTTCAGTTCAACGCATCCCGGAGCCAGCGCAGGATCTACATTGAAAGTAATCCTTGCAAGTGACGAGTTGTTATAAAGATCCCATGCACGCAGTATCAATGTATGTTCGCCAGCCTCGAGCCTGTTGAGCGGCATATTTATTGTTCCACGGGTGTAATCGCCCACCACAGGAACAAAGGCACTGTTCAGGTTATATGTATGGCGCGGATCATTGTCTACAATAGCGGTTATATCGTGCCCAATGCCTGTCCCCATCGTATTTATGCCGTTTTCATCGTATAGTTCCACCATAAGAGTGGGAGTTGCATTCACATCATCGCCATCGACAAAAGAGGGCGAATTGAGATAGAGTCTGATCTCGGGACCCACGCTGTCATTGACAAAATCCGAGGCCGTTCCACCTACCGTAAAGTTCACGAAATATCCTTGCGCCGACGATACGAAAGCCGTGTCAACGGCATAAAGGTTAAGCATGCCATAGTCATTGCTGTAGCTGATATCCAAAGGTATAGGCATGTTGATTGCAAAACGGCCGTTGCGCACCGAGTCGTTACCCGAGAACAGAGTCTTGTTATAGGCCGTGTAGCTGTAGCTTCCCAAGCCTGTATTGTCACGCGTGTTGACCTCGACAGCGCTGTCAAAAAGGGTTGAATAGAGCACTCCGGTGAAATCCTGGGCAGGCTCCCCGTTCGTAGTCACCACACGTCCCTCGACTCTCAACAGTGAACCCGCGCTCACCTGCACGGTATTGGACGCGTCAACGCCATTCATCCTATCCACCACCACACGGTATTTGGGATATTTAAGCCTCAATGCAGGGTCGCCCAACAACACATACTGCAATTTATTCACGGTCCTGTCGCTACCCAACGCTATGACATTGTTCTTTGCCGTTCTCACGGCATCGCCCACCGCAATGATCTCGCCTGTGCTCACAGGCTGCATGAGCTGTTTTGAAAACTCTTTGTTTATCACCGAGTTATAACTCTGCAAAACAGTGCGCGTTGTTGTAAAGAGACCTATCGCACCGCCGTTGGCATTCATCATCGCCGACTCGGCCACCGAGTTGTCACCCATGTCAAAGGGACCGATGTCACACGACGCAGTTACCCACAAAGGCATACGCGGAGACTTTACAGCAGCCATATCGGATGCCTTCCACACCATCTCGTGCGAGAGCAGGTTGCTACTTCCGTGACCCGAATAGTTCACCATAAGGGCACCTTTGGCAAGAGCGTTATAGATATCCTTTGTGACAGCAGGGTAACGTTTTCCCGTGGCCGACACCTCTATTGGATAATCATCCCAATATATGCGGTTCACTATATACGACGGATACTGCTGTTCAAAAACTGCAGCCACGGCATCGGCATCCTTCATATGCTGGTTCGGCATACTGTCGTCGCCGTCATCGGCCAGGAGCAGAATCCTGTTCTGCCACTCCCCGGCATCCTTGTTCTGCATGTAGGCAACAATCTTGTCAACAACGGCATTGGCATCGACAACAGACTGTGCCGGAATACGTCCGATACCCAAATCGACCTTATCACGCAAATGATCGCTGCCCTCGCCATCATCAAGATAGCCCATATAATCCTCAAGGACATATGAATATATGGCATCAACGGAATTCTGTGATTCATAGCAAAGCAGATAATCATCCTGTTTGCGCCCCTGGAATGTTATCAGCCTGTTATCGTACCAGCCGTCACCGAACAGAAGAAGATATTTGGGGGCATCAGTCTCATCCTCGGCACGGTCATAGAGCATCTTCATCAGGCGACGGTAGGCTGTCACATCAGGAGTTCCCGATGAGAACTCGTTATACACCTGCTGTGCGGTTACCACCTCAACCGCCAGGCCATCCATCGAGCGGTGCGCATCGGCAAGACGCTCTGCCGCCGGCAGGAACTTACCATTTGACGGCACAATGATGACCATATCGGCCTGCCCGATGGCATGCAGATTCTGGTTAGGCACCTCGCCCAGCACCTTTACCGACGGGAACGCGCCTTTTACATTAACCGCAACAATATTTGAATTGACATCGGCCGGGGCAACCACCGAATAGGTTGTTCCCTTGAGTTCACCGGAAAGTTCCTTTATTGCAGACGGCGAGGAGACATCCCACACCCTTGTATTGGCATTGCAGCCCGCAATATCGAACCTTGCATTGCCGTCATCCGTCATGTCGCCACGGAAAAGCGTATTTGCTCCACGCAAGGCAAGCGAGCGGCGATAGTTCAGGCGCAGATAATCGAGATAACCGACAAGCGAGTTGTTATCGACCCTGTGTACCAGAATAAAGTTCGAATTGGCAGCAACACCTTCTGGGATAGGGAATTTTCCCTCGGCAATTTTTCCAACCTCACCAGACACGACACGTCCCACAGTCAGAGAACCAAGTTCGACAGAACCAAGCTCATCATCATATAGCACTATTACCTTACTTGCAATTTCACCACCTGTTGCAAAAGACAAATCAACGACTGCGGCATTCTCCATTGCTCCATCAATGGCAAAGCGATAGCTCTTTGCACGGCTTGCCGTGCTTGAGAAGGCATCATTGTCCACGAGTTTGCGACCATACGAACAGAGGCTCTTTTTCTCCTTCTCGTACAAGGCATAATCGTTGTATGAAGTATATACGGTCCCGATTGTCGATTGCAAGGTCACTTTGGCGAACTCCATCGGAGCCTCTTCGCTTTCGGTAAGGAAATAGCATCCGTAAGTTGAATATACATTCTGCGAGTGTACATAACGGCCGTTATTGTACTCCCATTTTATTGTTCCGTTGGCATAGAAAAGCATATAACCGTTTTCGCGCCATAGCGGCACCTCGACAAGGTCATCGGGCAAAGAGGCCAAGCCTGTCTCGGGCAGGATATGACCGCCATAGCCATATAGGCGCACTTTCGAAGGAGCCGCAAAGCCCATCTTCTTCAGTTCGCCGTCGGTTATCCTATGTACGCCGTTCTCCTCTACCGCTATACGCACCCATTTGCCTGTAGAAAGCAGCGATGATGCGGCATAGCGCTCGGCCGACGATGCGGCAGCACGCTGCGAGCGTTGCACGGGTTGTTTGTCAACAACAAGTTTATATGAGTTTATGCGGTAATATTTCCCGTCGCGCATCACAACCGGCAGGAAAGCCACATCAAGCTGCGCCTGTTTTGCCTGTACACCCACGTGGCACTCCACATGTGGCATCTCGGGCAAAGCACCATACTTTTCGGCCATTGAATAGCGCGCGACATCGGCATCACTCATCCGTTGGAACTCGGGATATTCAATGCGTGCCGAGTAACTGTAGGCTGCATAATCGGACGGCAACTCCACCACCTGCGTGCACAACGGCAACAACGAGTCGCCGCGCACCGTGCTCCAATCAACAGTATGGAACTGCGCCTTGACCGCTGCCGTACACAGCAGCAAAACAGTGAATATCAGTTGCCTTATCTTCATCAGTTGTTTTATCTTACATGGAAATCAAGAACCTTCTCTTCGCCAATATAACCTTTGAGGTGTGTGCCAATCTGCACAGGGCCCACGCCGGCCGGTGTACCCGTAAAAATGAGGTCGCCGGTCTTCAACGTGCAGAAACGGCTCACATATGCTATGATTTCATCAACAGAGAAAAACATCTGCGAGCTGTTGCCCCTCTGCACCACCTCATCATTGATAGTCAATGAAAAATCGATATTGTTGATATCATACTGCTCCACGGGACGGAACTCGCCAAGCACTGCCGAGCCGTCGAAGCCCTTGCTCATATCCCATGGCTCGCCGGCCTCAATGAGCCTGCGCTGCCAGTCGCGTGCAGTGAAGTCGATGCCCACCGTGATGGCATCGTAGTAACGGTGAGCAAAACGTGCCGGTATGCTTTTCCCCAACTTGTTTATGCGCACAACAATCTCGGCCTCATAGTCAATGCGACCAAGGAAATCGGGCACATAGAAGTGCTTACCGTTCTTTATGATGGCCGAATCGGGCTTCATGAAGATCAACGGAACGGCAGGCCTCTCGCTGCTGCCGTCGAACTCAAGTGCATGCTCGCTATAATTTTTTCCAACAGCTATAATCTTCATCTTCAATCAAATTTCTTCAGTAATATTCTGTCCTTCAAGACGGTTGAACATCAGCGACAGATGGGCGTAGAGCGAAGTGTTCTGCACCACAATGTTGTCAGGAACGCGTATTCGCAGAGGAGTGAAGTTCCAAATCGCCTTTATACCCCACACCACCATCTTGTCGGCAACCTCCTGGGCGCGGTCAATGGGCACTGTGAGCACGCCAATCTGCACATTGTGTTTCTTCATCTTTGCCTCGAGCTCGTTGATGTGGTATACGGGGATTCCCGCCACGCTGTGCCCCACCACCTTAGGGCTGGTGTCGAACGCAGCCACCACCTCAAGACCGAACTGTTTGAGACCGGTATCATTGAGCAACGCGCTACCCAACTTGCCCGCGCCAAAGAGAAAGGCCTTGTGCATGCGGGTAAAGCCAAGGAAATCCTCAAGCACCTCGAGCAGGTTGTCAATGTCATACCCCACACGGGTACGTCCCACGATGTTCACACATGAGAGATCCTTCGCAATCTGCGAAGCCACGATGCTTGTCTCCTTTGAGAGGCGTGTCGACGACACATACTGCTCGCCACGCTGTTTTAGCAGGCGGCACACCGACAGATACCAGGGCAGACGCCTGAGTGTAGGTTCGGGTACTTTATCTATTTTCGTTAGTTGAGCCATTTTGTTCGCGCGTGTTTTTATTCAATAACGGAACAAAAGTAATGTTATTTTGCGAAGCTTTGAAATTTGTCGTAAAAATATTGTACCTTAGCAATCGATAATTTTGTAAAAATCATTGCTGATAATGAAAAAGAACGACTGGAAAGACCGCCTGAACATCGTATATTCCACGAACCCGGACTTTGCATATTCCACCGATGAAAAGGAGAAAATTGAGACACTGCCAAAGCAGCAGCAGAAGCTGAGAGTGAGCATTGAGAAGAACCACCGCGGCGGAAAGACAGTGACTATTGTAAAGAATTTCATCGGTACCGAGGACGACATGAAGGAACTGGGCCGACTGCTCAAGACAAAGTGCGGCGTTGGCGGAAGCACCAAGGACGGAGAGATTCTTGTACAGGGCGAATTCAAGGAGAAAATTATTGAGTTGCTCAAAAAAGAGGGCTACACACAAACAAAATAAGAACAAAGAAATGTTATAAATGGCATTTTAACTATATTCGCCTAACCGCAGATATACGATTTGGGGCGGTAAACCGCACTCCTTTGGGGAGATAAACCTCGGTGCTAAAGCACACTCCTCGGGGGAGGTAAACCTCCCTTCGTCGCAACCAATGCTTTTTTCGCATTGGCGTCGCAAACAACGCTACTTTCGCGTCGTCGCTGTGAAAATAATCAAGTAAACTTGTTATTTCTCGCTCGTTTATTCGTATATTCGCAAAACGAAAATAAAATTACTCATTTAAAAGAATAGAATATGTCAAACAAATCAAAGCTTTCATTGGCAGCCGAACTGTTGAAGATCAAGGCTGTAAAGTTGCAGCCCGAGCAGCCATTCACTTGGGCATCGGGTTGGAAATCTCCATTCTACTGCGATAACCGCAAGACATTGTCATTCCCATCACTCCGCACACGCGTAAAGTTGGGACTTGCAAACCTCATTCTCCAGGAGTTCCCCGAGGCTGACATCGTTGCCGGTGTTGCTACAGGTGCCATCGCACAGGGTGCTCTCGTTGCCGAGGAGCTCGCAAAGCCATTCGTATACGTACGTCCAAAGGCTAAGGACCACGGTATGGGCAACCAGATTGAGGGCGATGTTTTCCCAGGCGCAAAGGTTGTTGTTGTAGAGGACCTCGTTTCAACAGGTTTGAGCAGCTTGCGCGCCGTTGACGCTTTGCGTGCAGCAGGTGTTGAGGTTATCGGTATGGTAGCATCATTCACATACGGTTTCAGCGTTGCAACAGAGGCTTTCGAAAACGCAGGTGTAAAGCTCATCACACTTACCGACTACGAGGCTGTTCTTGAGGCAGCAAAGGAGACCGGTTACATTACCGAAGAGGTTATGCCAACTCTCCAGGAGTGGCGTGCAAACCCATCGGAGTGGAGAAACGACTTGAAGTAATCAACCATGAGCCAGTACGAAAGCAGCGTAAAGCTTATCCCTTACCCACAGGCAAGAGTCTATGCAAAGCTTGAGGACCTCAACAACCTCGAGGGGCTGAAGGACCGTCTGCCACAGGACAAGGTAAAGGAGTTCACATACAGCCGCGACGAGGCAACCGTCAACGTCCCCCCAATGGGCAACGTCACCATCAGGGTTGTCGAGCGCGAGGAGCCCAAATGCATCAAGCTCGAGGCCGTAGGCTCGCCAATACCCATAAACCTTTGGGTACAGATTATCCCTAATGGCGAGGAGGCGTCAAAGATGCGCGTGGTAGTGAAGGCCGAAGTAAACTTTATGCTACGCTCAATGATTGAGAAACCTCTCAAGGAGGGTATTGAAAAGATTGCCGAGGCATTGTCGCTCATCGCATACTGATAGCAGCCTACCGGTTTTTATGAACAGGGTGTTCCCGTAAAATGCGCACAACGCACATCGGGAACACCATTTATTGAATTATACACTATGGCAAAGAAACTTTGGGAAAAGAACATTGACGTGAACCCCGAGATAGAGCGTTTCACCGTGGGACGCGACAGAGAACTCGACCTCATGCTGGCACGCTATGACGTCATCGGCTCAATAGCACACAGCGCAATGCTGCAGAGCATCAGCATGCTCACAAAGGAGGAGATGGAGAGCCTGCACAGCGAACTGCGCAACATCTACGCCACCATTGAGGAGGGCGCGTTTGTCATTGAAGAGGGCGTTGAAGACGTACATTCACAGGTGGAGCTCATGCTCACACGCCGCCTTGGCGACACCGGCAAGAAGATACACAGCGGCCGCTCACGCAACGACCAGGTACTTGTGGACCTCAAGCTCTTTGCCCGCCACGAGCTGCAGGAGGTATGCACTGCAGTAAAGGAGCTTTTCGACGCGCTCATTGAGCAAAGCGAGAAGCACAAGGACATTCTCCTGCCCGGCTACACCCATCTGCAGGTGGCAATGCCATCATCGTTCGGCCTCTGGTTCGGTGCATACGCCGAGAGCCTTGCCGATGACATGCTCTTTCTGCAGGCAGCATACCGCATGTGCAACCGCAACCCATTGGGCTCGGCAGCCGGCTACGGCTCATCGTTCCCCCTCAACCGCACAATGACAACGGAACTGCTCGGTTTCGACACCATGAACTACAATGTTGTCTATGCACAGATGGGACGCGGCAAGAGCGAGCGCAACATAGCCCACACACTTGCCACCGTTGCAGGCACACTGTCAAAGATGGCTTTCGACGCCTGCATGTTCAACTCGCAGAATTTCGGTTTCGTGAAGCTCCCCGCCGAGTGCACAACCGGCAGCAGCATCATGCCACACAAGAAGAACCCCGACGTCTTCGAGATCATGCGCGCAAAGTGCAACCGTCTGCAGACACTCCCAATGGACATTGCAATGATCATGAACAACCTGCCAAGCGGCTATTTCCGCGACCTGCAGGTCATCAAGGAGCTGTTCCTGCCCGCTTTCAACGAAATCAAGGACTGCCTTGCAATGGCAACATACATAATTGAACGCATCGAGGTAAACAAGGAAATCCTCAACGACAGCCGTTACGATGCCATGTTCAGCGTTGAGGAGGTCAACCGCCTTGCAACTGAGGGCATGCCATTCCGCGATGCCTACAAAAAGGTGGGTCTTGACATCGAGGCCGGCACTTTCACACCCGACAAGAACGTGCACCACACCCACGAAGGCAGCATCGGCAACCTTTGCAACAAGGAGATTTCCGCAATTATGGAAAGCATCTACGGTTCAATCGACTTCAAGAAGGCCAACGATGCCGAACTCGCACTCCTGGGCAGAAAATAATAAAGGTTAAAACCGGGTAGTGTGGGCAATATACACCACCCACACGCCGTTTATAGAAAAAACCTTTTATGAGAATCAAAAGCCGCATAATACTCCTGTTCATGCTCACGCTCGCCTTTGCCGCATGCGAAGGCGACAACCCCTACTCCAGCTACCATGCCAATGTCATCTTTGATGGCACCATATACCCATATAACCAGGCACGCAGCTTCGGGCAGTTCATCTGCATAAGACAAGGAGCGAACATCGGCCAGTACAAGGTCACCGATGCAATGGGCAAGACACAGACCGTCAATATTCCGCAGATACACCTGCAGCAAGGAAAGTTCTTCTACGGACTTGGCGGCCTCATCATTGGCACACCATCTATGGGCGACGGCAACCTATGGGCCTACGACTGGGCCTGCCCCAGTTGCGACCTTGCACGCTACCGCGTAGAAATTGACTACACCATGGGGCACGCCACTTGCCCGCGTTGCGCCACAAAATTCGACCTCAACAGCAGCGGCATAGCCATTGATGGAGAGTCACGCCCACTGTGGCGTTACCGCGTATATGACAACGGATCCCAGGTCATTATACAAAATTAAAGGCACACACAGCGAAATATCAAAGCAAGCTTTGTATATCTCGCTCGTTTATTGTATCTTTGCACCCGTTGTGGGAAACCACAACAAAACATAAGGTCGCTCGAATGGTGGAATCGGTAGACACGAAGGACTTAAAATCCTTTGGCATTTAAACGCCGTGCGGGTTCAAGTCCCGCTTCGAGTACTGAAATTAAAACAATCCCTTGTAAGGCAACTTACAAGGGATTGCTGTGTTTATGTACATAAACAGTTTTATATTTGAAAGGCAAAATAACCGTTCAACTGTTATTATTAAAAGTAATTCTTTACCGCAAATTCATACTGCTCAATAAAGATTTGCTTGAATGCAGCTATATTGTTCTGCTCATAGAACATCAACATCGCCTTCTTGTAGTCAATAGAATCTACTGTACGGAAAGATATAGGGCAAT
>JAFZFO010000035.1 GCA_017555845.1 Bacteroidaceae bacterium
CATGTTTATTGCTGCTGTTATAAGGAATAGTATCAAGCCAATGGCAATGAGTGATGAGAGTCGCAGACCATCAGCCTCGCCGAATTGGTTGGCTATGATTGATGCCATTGAGTTTCCGGTGGAGGTGATTGAATTAGGGATATTATTAGTGTTGCCTATAAGCGTCGTCACGGTCATTGTTTCGCCCAATGCACGGCCAATGGCCAATATATATGATGAGAATATTCCCGAGCCTGCAACAGGGAACACTACTTTGCGGATAACCTCGGCACGTGTAGCACCAAGACTGTATGCACCCTCCTTAAGGTCATTCGGTACCATTTTTATAAATTCTGAACTAAGCGATGCAGCATAAGGGATAATCATAATAGCCAAGACCAATGAGGCGGTGAGAATACCCGAACCCTGTTCCGAAATATCCAATGCCATTATAATCGGTCGCAAGGTGTAGAATCCCCACAGACCATAGATGATTGATGGAATACCTGCAAGCAGGTCAGTTACGGAACTCAGCACAGCAGCAATCTTTGTTCCCTTGAAATATTCGCCCACGAACAGTGCAACGGGTAGTGAAAAGGGAATACAGAAGATAAGTGCCAAAAGTGTGGTCATTAGCGTACCGGTGATGAATGGCAATGCGCCGTACAGCTCAGCACCCTCGGTATAGCTCCACTCCGACGAGGTAAGAAACTTAAAGAACCCGAAATGTTCAAACGCTTCATAGGCGTCAGTGACGAGGGCATAAACGATGCCCCCGCACACTATCGGCATTGTCAGTGCAGCTATGAATAATAAGATAAGGTATAATTTATCGCTCATAGAGATTAGAGATTAACAAGTTTACATTTCATATATTTTCAGATTTTTCAAAATATATTAAATTCTTTAATTCAACACTACAAAGTTCCTGTCTTAATGTTTCATAAATATTGCAATCCAGTTAAGTGAATGTAAAATAATTGTGGCATCCATTCAAGAATGCAAAATACCAATAGTTACTCAGTAACAAAATGTACATGAAAGACAAGTTATACTAGAAGTTATTCCCATTTTTAACATTTTTGATAGAATAGTATAACTTTAATCATCAATTGATTAGTTCTATTAAAACCCATATTTCAAAAGATGAATTACCTACAATATATATATTCAAAACATCAACTACCAAATCCATTTCATCAAAAACCTTTTACACTGAAAAATAATGCTCATAAGTGATGATTCCGTTTTATTTTCGTATCTTTGCAATACAACTTATAAGAAATGAGCATGACGAACGTTAAACAGGATAATACACTTAAATCTATCAGCGACCTTAGCATCAATAACAAGGAATACCTCTCACTTGTGCAAAAGGCGGTCAAGGAGTTTTGGGACACCAAAAAGAAGCAACACTCTGCAAGTGGAGACTCCACCAATCGTGGCGCGGTAGTGGGTGGCAAGCAGATGGATGGTTTCATCAGTTTGCTTTGCAAAGTTGCTCAAGATGCAGGTGTGCCTGCCAACTGCATCATTACAGACAAAAACTATCTACCAGGATATTTCCGTTCGTCAAAGGATTGGGACATGCTCATCATCACCCCGTCAAGCAAACTCATAGCGGCATTAGAATTGAAATCGCAAGTTGGCTCATATGGAAATAACTTCAACAACCGTACAGAGGAGGCTATAGGTTCTGCAGTCGACCTTTGGACAGCATTCCGAGAAGGACAGTTTCCCAATCAACAGGCGCCTTGGGTGGGGTGGCTTATGATAGTAGGACGTGACAAGGTTTCTGAGCGACCAGTACGTAACTATGAGCCACATTTCCCTGTACGCCCCGAGTTTAATAATGCAACATACATTGACCGATATCGTATCCTCTGTCAGAAGTTGATACGCGAACGCCAATATTCATCAGCAGCATTGATATGGACTAGTGATGCTAATAGTTTCGGTGATGTAGCTGACGACATCTCTATCCGCTCGTTCCTCGCTTCGTTTATCGGACATCTAAATGCAGTCTCCAATGAGTTCAAATGATTTGCTATACGGAAACCGCACCTCGGGTGGGGCACATGGTGATGTATTCACCGCACCAGAAGTGGTACAATTCATGCTCGACAAAGCAAGATACACATCGGACTCAAATCTTAGAGATGTAAGCATACTAGAGCCATCGTGCGGTGAGGGCGAGTTTGTAATCGAGATTGCTAAGAGATTGATGATTTCAGCTGTAAATTTCAACTTTGATGCCGAAACTGCATTCCGCCGCAATGTACACGCATATGACATCGACGCTGACAAGGTAGAAGTTTGCCGCGATAGGCTACGTCAACTCGGATATAAAGCCGTAGAAAATATCAAAGTAGCCGATTTCTTGATTGCCAACACTGAGAAGACTGACATTGTTGTGGGCAACCCACCATATATCCGCTACGAGAACATACCTAAAGACATACTCGAACACTGCAAGCAAAAGTTCGCAACATTCCATTATCGTAGTGATTTATATGTACCATTTTTCGAAAAGTCACTATCATTGCTTAAAGAAGGAGGCAGGCATTGTTTCATATGTTCAAACCGTTGGCTAAAGAACGAATACGGTAAGAAGTTGCGTGCCTACATAGCTTACTCATATCAACTTCAACTTATCATAAATATGGAAGGGGCCAATGCGTTTCAAGAAGATGTATTGGCTTATCCAGCCATTACACTCATATCTGCAGAAGCACCTAAAGGCACACTCCAATATGCAGAAACGGATGATATAAGAAATCTCAATATGCTAGTAACAGCACATAAACCTATGCCATCAGGAGTCGACTGGACCGAAACATTCCTGCCTAACGCATCTTGTTCGGAATTGTACACCATCGAAGAACAAGGGTATAAAATCGGCATCGGTGTAGCAACTGGAGCTGATAGCATATTCATCTCGGACAAGTTACCCAATGAGGTGGAAAACGAACTCATCATACCAGCAATCAGTGGCCGCGACCTAAGAGGTAACCAACTAGATTGGCTGAAGAAATATCTGCTCAACCCTTATAATACCGACGGAACACTAATTGATCTTGACCGATATCCACGCGCCAAACAATATCTTGAAAGTCACCGCGAGAGACTCTCCGCAAGACACATTGCAAAGAAAACGCCATCTCGTTGGTACCGTACGATAGACCGTATAATGCCTGTATTACAAGCCAAACCCAAAATACTCCTCCCAGACATATCGGGGAATACTTTTGTATTTGTTGACGAAGGCAAGTATTATCCGCTTCACAACATATACTACATTACGGGACAACCTATTAAAGAACTGAAAGTTCTAGCAACTTTATTGATGTCGGATTTCGTTCGTACTCAACTTGCTTCCGTCACAAACAGAATGAATGGTGGGTTTGCACGTTGGCAGAGCCAACATCTCCGCAAGTTACGTTTGCCTGATATTAAGACAATATCAGAGGATGATATTCAAGCGCTTCTCAATGGATATTCAAAGCGTGACATACACACTATAAATTCTATAGTTGAAAAGATTCTGGCTACACCTATAAAGCAGCCATCACGTAAGACATATTCCACATTAGAACCGACTTTGCAATTCGTTCATTAAAAATGTCAGTAATAAACGATTTATTATAAAAGGGGAATTAACACACCACTTCAAAAAGCGAATAAGCAGACGGCTTATTCGCTTTTACTATATCCTTCAAAGACGAAGCTGTTCTGATGATTATTTCAAAATAAATTCCCCGTCAAAAGTAACACTCTTCAAATTTGCCATGCTCAATTCCTTAGCCTTGGCAGGGAGCGGTGCGTAGTGTACCTCAGAGGTTATCTTCTGTGCCTCGTCCGAGAGGATGTACTTGAGCAAGTCTAGTGTTGCCACAGCCTGCTCTTTTGAGCGATCAGAGTAGTTCTGCTCCTTGTAGATAATCATCCAAGTGAAGGTTGAGATAGGATATGCACCTGCTGCATCAGAATTAGTGATTGAGCAACGTGTGTCCGCAGGAATCTCACCCGAAGCGGCTGCAGAGATACTTGCAGCTGTAGGCTCAACAATCTCGCCACGCTGGTTCTGAATCTTAGCGTATGCAATCTTCTGCGCAAAGGCATACTCCGAACCTACATAACCGATAGAGTTCTTTGTCTGCTTGACTACACCAGCAACACCTGGGTTACCCTTTGCAGCCTGTCCTGAAGGGAAGTTTACAGACTTTCCTGCACCGAATTTTTCTTTCCACATAGGGCTCACCTTTGTCAAGTAGTCAGTGAATACGAATGTTGTACCTGAGCCGTCAGAGCGGAATACAGGGATGATAGCCTCGGCAGGGAGCTCTACACCAGGATTGAGTGCAGCCAAACGCTCATCGTTCCACATCTTGATATTGCCTGCAAAGATATCAGCGATAACATCGCCTGAAAGGTTAAGGTTGTTTACACCATCAAGGTTGTAGGCAAGAACCACTGCTCCCATACAAGTAGGTACATGAATTACAGCGTTCATATCTGACATTTCCTTGTCGGAAAGGAAAGCATCGCTACCCGCAAAATCCACAATCTTGTCGCGCAGGTTGCGGACACCACCGCCCGAACCGATACCGCCGTATGCCACCACATCACCGTTTACCTGAGCAAAGTTCTCAAATACCACATTGTAGAACGGAAGAGGGAATGTTGCACCTGCTCCCGAAAGTTCCTGAGCCTTACGGCCACCATCGTTTGAATTACCGCCACAAGCTGTAAAAGCAAGGGCAATTGCCAATGTCATAATTGACGAAAAAATCTTTTTCATATTGTTCTTTATTAATGTGTGTTATTAAAAACCAAAATAGCAATTTACATATGCTGAATATTCATTTTTTGCTCCATCCGCTTTAGGCATACTCATTCTGAAGTTAGGAGCTACCTTCACATACTTACCCAACTTGAACTGTGCACCGATGATTGCAGCCTGTTCATCTTTTGATATGTTCCAATCGTTCTTTGAGTATAGATCGTCGAATCGCGCATAAATATCGGCATTCTTGGCAACATTCACAGAACCGAACACTGAATAACCGAACTGGTCGTTACCGGCCTTGTGCGATGCATTGAGCATGTGGTTATACTCGGCTCCCAAAGTAAATCTCTTGCACTTGTAACCCATGAAACCCGCTATATTCACAGTACCGGCCTTGCCATCTTCGCCGCTATCGTTCAAACCACCGTACAAACGGATCTGGAAGCCCTTTACAGGTGTAAGGATCGCACCCAAACCATAGTTCATGCCGCAGCTCTTTTGGATTTTCTTATAACCCTCGCCATTGACAATGATAGCATCTATTGATACCCAATCAGCAAACTTGTAGGCTGCAGAGATACCGAGGTCGGCGCTATTACCGAACTTGTACTGGTCTTGGAACGATTTCATAATGTAACGGTAACCCCAGAACTTCTCCTGGAAATTGAACTGTGTGGTTGAGATAAGACCTCCGTTCAATGTCAAGTTACCCTTCTTCCAAGACACCATTGCATTCTTGATATATGCGATACGCTGATAGTCGCTCACGTCGCTCGACTTACCAATATCCATAACACCCTTTACAGAAATGTTGCTGTTCAGTTTGTACTCATAACCCAAGTAGCTGCGTTCCAATTCAAATCCAAGGTCTTTGCTGTTCTCTCCAAAACCGGTGTGGAAATTACCGAACATCTGTACGATTGCTTTGCCTTTAGGCTCTTCTGTCTTTACATCCTGAGCCTGTGTTGCGATACCCATGCAGGCCAAGATACCTGCCAAAATAAATTTTGCTTTCATAGTTTTCTATTTGTTTGATTTGATTCACTGGGAAAGATTGTTTACAGCATTCAGGAGATGCTAGCTATCACCCTAAACGGTTGCAACCACTCTTTCCATTTTTCTACCGCAAAGGTATCGGCATTAAGTTTCATAAATGTTTCAAAACAATTAGAGAATCGTTAAGAAGATGTTGTAAAAAAAATATCGTGTTGTCCAAAATTTGGACAACACGATATCCCGAATGTTAATGTTAAATTGTTATCTATTGATGAATCCCCGTTCAAGGTCCTGTGATATGTTTATCATGAAGTCACCCATGCGCTCGTAGGTATTCATTATATCCATATAGTATACCATTGCCTGGTAATTACCCGCACCACTCTCCATATCCTCAATCACGGCATCACGGTAATTATTACGCAGGGTATTGATGCGTTGCTCAGCATTGTAGGCATTTGCAATGTCTATGAGTTCTCCCTTGTGCGCAGCCTCGAGGTTCTCTATCATCACATCATATGCTGCAAGCACTGCATCGGCCATTGTTGAAAGGTTCTTTAGAGCATCGGCGTCAAAGCCCTGCTTGTGTATATTCTTCCTTGTGAGTATGCGGCTGATTGTCTCGCCCGAATCACCCAAAGACTCCAGTTCACCCACAATCTTGTACATGGCCTTTATTTTGAGCGATGTGCTTTCACTCACCACCTCGGCCGACACTCCGTTAAGGAACGCCGCAATCTCATACTCTATGCGGTCCGAAATCTCTTCATACTTTACCAGTTTGGCTCTCAGTTCCTCGAATTTATCACCATCGGCCTCCGTTACGGCTTCTTTGGCGTAGGCTGCTCCGTTCTTCGATATCTGTGCAAAATGTATAACCTCGTCAAACGCCTGCTCCACTGACAATTCAGGAGTTGCAAGAGGGCCGGCAGATATATATTTGAGTTTGAAAACCTCCTTTTCCTGGTTCTTTGGCGCACGTATAATCCAACATACTGCCTTTGCAATCCATTTTGTAAACCATACCAACAGCAGGGTATTCACCACATTGAACAATGTGTGAAGCATTGACAAGCCGTAGAGTGCGGCAGTACCTTCGACCGATGTAGAGTCGGCAACAGCAAACCCATCGGCAGCAGGATTGGGTAGTCCGAAAAGCGTCTCTGTTATATATCCAACCAGTCGCAAGAAAGGACGGAACAGTATCAAAGCCCACACAACGCCAAAGAGATTGAAGATTGTGTGCGACATGGCAGCACGTTTTGCCTGAGTGTTTCCAACCGACGCTGCAATGTTGGCTGTAATTGTAGTACCGATATTCTCGCCAAGAACCATAGCGCAGGCCATATCGAAAGGTATCCAGCCCATGCTGAGCATGATGAGAGTGATTGCCATTGTTGCAGACGATGACTGCAGCACAAGTGTGAGCACCGTGCCGAACGCAAGGAACAGCAGCACTGAACCAAAGCCGTAAGATGACCACGCTGTAACAAACTCAAGCACCTCGGGTGTCTGTCGCAGGTCGGGCACAGACTCTTTCATAAATGAAAGACCCAAGAACAAGAGGCTGAAACCAACAATCAACTCACCGACATTCTTGCGCTTGTCCTTCTTTGAGTTGGAGAAAAGAAATCCGAACAACATCAAGGGAATGGCAAGTACCGATATTTGCACCCATGATTACCCCGATAGCCTGTGTGAGTGTAAGCAATCCTGCATTTACAAAGCTCACCACCATAACGGTTGTGGCCGATGAGGACTGAATGATTGAGGTCACGCCCACTCCTGTCAAAACACCTTTAAGTGGATTTGATGTCATTGCCGAGAGAAAGCCACGCAGTCTGTCGCCGGCAGCCTTCTGCAGTCCCGAACTCATAAGATTCATTCCGTAAAGGAACATTCCCAATGCTCCCAATAATGTAAACACCTGTAATATATCCATAATAAATCAGAAATTTTGTACTGCAAAGGAACTGCATAATTGTTTCATAAATGTTACAAAAAAATTGGGTTTTGGTTAAAGGAAAACAGAATGTTACATTTTTATTAAATCTCAACGTGCTGAAATGCAGAGTCAATTATTATACCTATCTTCGCGTCATATAATAAAAGTATATGGCAACAGAACGTATATTGATTGTAGATGACGAAGAGACCCTGTGCGAGGTTCTCAAACTGAACTTGGAAAACGAAGGCTACGACGTTGACATTGCATTCAGCGCCGAACAGGCACTTACACTTGACCTGAAGAGTTATTCGCTCATTCTCCTTGACATAATGATGGGAGAAATCAGCGGCATAAAGATGGCAAAGATGATGAAGGCCGATGTTACCACAGCCGACATACCCATCATTTTCTGCACTGCACGCGACAGCGAGGACGACATGATAATGGGACTGAACATCGGCGCCGACGACTACATCATGAAACCCTACACCGTGCGTAATGTGATTGCCAGGGTAAAAAGTGTACTGCGTCGCACTACAGGGCATAAAGCCAATGCCACAACAACCGAAAAGCCCAATACACTTCAAGTAGAAGGACTGGTACTTGACATGGAGTTCAAGCGTTGCTTAGTTGATGGTGCAGAAGTAAAACTCGCACGCAAAGAGTTTGAACTGTTGGCCTACCTCATCTCGCACCGAGGAAAGATTCTTTCACGCGAACAGATACTGAGCCGCGTGTGGAGCGACGAGGTTGTCGTGCTCGACCGCACCATAGATGTAAACATTACACGCCTACGTTCCAAGATTGGAGCATATGGCTCATATATTGTAACACGTTCAGGTTTTGGTTATGGCTTCCGTGATTAAGTTATCGTACCACAGGCGACTGTTCTTGATGTTGCTTGCATTCTCGTGGAGTATCATACTCTGTTTTGTAGGATTTCAATACATAAGAGAGAAGCAGTACAAATCGGAATATCTCAACGCCCAACTACAGTTATACAATACTACACTATTGCAGACCTTTGAGAACGACCCATCGTTTGAAGAGTATGTGAACACGCACGCATTGCCTTTTGAGGATTTGCGCATATCGATAATTTCACTCGACGGCACAGTCATCTATGACAACATGCTTACCGCTGACTCACTCGACAACCACAGCATGCGCCCCGAGGTAGCTGACGCCCTGAAAAAAGGAGAAGGACACAACATTGAGCGCCTGTCGGCAAGCGACGGACGTGAATATTTCTATTCGGCAACACGCGGCAAGGAGTTCGTAGTGCGTACAGCCATACCACAATCCGACGCCCTCAAGGAGTTGCTGAAGACCGACTGGACCTTCCTGGGAACAATGATGTCGATAAGCCTTGCAATGAGCGTGCTCGCCTACTTTGCCACACGCCGGTTGGGAAAGAATATTGAGCGACTGAACCGTTTTGCGGCAAAGGCCGAAAAGGGCGAATCGTTCGACGATGACGAGCCGTTCCCCAACGATGAACTTGGTTCTATTTCCAGCCACATTGTACAGCTGTACGCCCAATGGCAACAGACCGTAAAGGACAGGGATATTGCCCATGAAGCAACGCTGCGCGAAGAACAGGAGAAGATACGTATAAAACGTCAATTGACAAACAACATCAACCACGAGCTCAAAACCCCGGTGGCATCAATCCAAGTGTGCCTTGAGACACTACTCTCCGGCATAAACCTGAGCGAGGAGAAACGTCAGGAACTGATTGAAAGGTGCTACACAAACAACGAACGCCTTCGTCGCTTGCTGGGCGATGTATCGCTGATAACACGTATGGAGGATGGCAGCCAGCTCATAGGCAAAGAACCCGTCAATATCAACTACATCATTGATGAGATTGCTGCAGAACTGGAGATTATGCCCGAGGATGAACGCTTTGCGCTGCATAGCGATTTCAACGAGCAGGTGGTTGTAGACGGTAACCTATCGTTGATTGGCTCTATATTCCGCAACCTCACGGAGAATGCCATTGCCTATTCCGGTGGCAAGAACATATACATTTCATTGGTTGAAAACAACAAAGACTGGTGCAGAATAATCTTTGAGGATGATGGATGCGGTGTAGAAGATATACAGCTGACGCGCCTGTTCGAGAGATTCTACCGTGTTGACAAGGGACGCTCACGTCAAATGGGCGGCACCGGTCTTGGACTTGCCATAGTAAAACACGCAGTACAATTCCACGGCGGCAATATCAATGTCGTCAACCGCCCGGCCGGTGGTTTGAAGTTCGAGTTTACATTAAAGAAATAAGAGAACTTGAATGTTGCGATATACACATTAAAAGGCAGACACACCGGTCTGCCTCTACGAGCGTCGTCAAAGTGGTACTTCTTTTCAATATGCCTTTGCCAAAGCACTCTCATAGCACCGCGCGAGACGCAAAGTTCGCCTGCGCTACGCGCGACTAACTGTTGGTTGTGTTAGCAAATGGGAAAGAAATGTGCTTTTGGCTCCGCTTGCTTTTAGCGACCCGCGCGGCGTGACTTTGGCTCACCAGCAAAAGTTGGGGGAGTTCTCGCTCTCGCTCGTCATTGTATTCACGGCAGTCTCCAACCTTAATCATTCTCATGTGTTTTCTTCAAGTCTTTCTCTCATGTCCTTTTGGCGCCCAAAAGAACGAAAAGGCCCGGCACACGGAAAGTTCAGTCGGCCTCTTCTTTGTTCAGGAGTTGCAAGCAACATCCTTCAGTCGAAGAGTCCTTGCCACTTGAACCTTTCTGTTGATTTTCGGGTGATGCGGACCTTCCTCAGTTAGTCACTCGCCTTCAGCGAGTACCTAACTAACGGGCGAACATTCCTCTCACTTGATCCAAAAATCAACAGGCTTCAAGCTGTGTCCTTTAACGGTGCCGGTGTTTCTTTGATATTACCATTGTACGCAGTAAAGTTCGCGAGTTGCGCCAATGGCTATTCTTTGCAGAAGTCATTCCCCGCAAGTAACTTATTAAACGGCACCGTAAGCAACACAGCGGAGAGCCCTATCGGCAGCAGGCCATTGTGCGAGGACCGTCCAAACGTAGTACGGCAATTATATTTTTCCCAAATTGCCGTACGCAGTACGATCCGCAGCACCCTGCTGACGACAGAAAGGCTTGCAGCGGCAAGCGAGGGACGGACGAGTTATATTGCCTAAAGGCAATTCACGAGCAGGAGGAGTGAGCGACTGGTGCGCCCGAGTGCCGAGTTCTTTGGTACTTTCTGATACAGAAAGTACAAGGCATAACGACAATAAGAAAAAAAATAGAAAAAAGATTAAAGGTAAATTCTGCTGTTAAATTAAATCTTTATCCCCCCAGAGTTTGCAGGTTAGCCGTGACTTTCACCACGCTACGCGCGACCCATCGCTGCAAGCGTCGTCTAAAGGGGTACTTATTTAAAATGTGCTTTTGCCAAAGCACGCTATTCGCAACCCAAGCGGCATAACCTACGGCTATGCTACGCTTGACCTATTGCTGCGTGCTTTAGCGAAAGGGGCACTTCTTTTTTTGCACAAAAAAGAAGTGCCCCTTTTCACAAAGAAGCACTTCCAACATTTACTAAACAACTAAGAAAAAACTATACTATCATTACTCCCTGTTCGAGAGTATTGCAAATATAAATCAGTTTTTATTGTTCACAAAATTATTTAAGAAATAATTGAGCCAAAACGAAAACTTTTCAACGTACACGGGTTTTCACAGTACAAAAAAGCATTAAAAGCCCTATTTTATTAATTCGAATAGAGGAAATACCACCAATAAGTAAGACCAAATTTACGGCGCACATAATTGCCACGGATGAAAGCGTCGTCGTGCTTGGATTCCTCGGCGCGCAAATTGTCGAGTTTAGCCCTCATATCGGCATCATCAATTTCAAAAGGCAGCACCTCTGTTGAATCGGCAATATCGGCATACAGCATCAGGGCCTCACGATAATGTTTGGGGAATGAATTGACTGAATCAGCACCATACATTGAAAGAGCCTCATCTTTGAATTCTATGAGCCGTTTTTCAAGCAGCAGCGAAGCCAAATAATAATCCTTTGCAGCATTTGTGGTTGAATCGGCGTGCGCTATTCGAGAAAGGAAATCGGCAGAACTCTCGCCATCAGCCGGAGTTGCACCAAGCAGAGAGTAGACACTGTCCGGTACAAGCGGCGACGTGCGTTGCATAGCAGGCAACAAACCGTCCGATGCATAGTATTGAGGATATTCAAAAAGGTGTTCGCCCAAACCGTTGCCGGTTGCAAGGATATAAGAACGCAATACAGTAAGTTCACGTGAAGCCTCAAGCGATGTCTTTCCAACGCGCAGGGCCTTGACAGTATCGCCGTTATTGAGATGCGACATCATCAAGGTTTCACGTTTGAAATCGCCATTTCCATTTGAGAGTGTACCAACGACACATATCAGCACCACCATTGACATGATATTACGCCATAGCACCCTGTTGGTTACCATCGTTACATCCTTGATCTTCTCGAACAGGATGCGGCGAAGAATAAAGGCAAAAAAGCCATACACAAGAAGTCCCGAGGCAAAAATGAACACCCACGAAGCCGGTATGCTTTCACCGGTATAGAGACGGCGGTCAACGTCAGTAATGAATGCGAGCAAGAGGGCCGATGGCAGATAGGCCAACGCGGTCCACTCACGGCGCAACTTTGCAAAACGGTTGAGCCACAAAGCGAGGAAGGTCAGCAATAAGGAGACTATCGCTCCTACAAGCCACGGATTGTAATCGAGCTTGCCTGTAGCAACCTCGTTATAGAAAGCCTCGAGCAAAGGTGCCTGATATACGGCTACGAACAAAAAGGCAAAAACAGCAAAGAGCGTGGCACACACAGGTGCCACGACTCTTTGCAAGCGTTTTTCTTCACTATTTCTCATTCTTTATTCTTTTTCAGCACCAAAGCTGTACGGGCAGGGAGATAGAGCATCAGCCAACCCTTCTTGCGACGGGCGTGAAGTTTGTCATATTGTGTGAAGTGTGTCTGTGTCTCGTCAACGAGCGCATTACCGCCAAACTGTTCGGAATCGGTATTCAGAACAATTGAGTATGAACCCTCGGGAACGAGGAGACCATAATCGGTAAATGAGCGGTTAGGACTGAAGTTGAACACGAAGATCAGGTCCTTGCGCGAGAATGCGAGTATCTGGTCGCCATCGTTATGCCATATCTCCTGAACAGGACGGTTCTGGAAATTACGCACACCACCGATGAGATCAACCATAGCCTTGTCGAACTGTCCCAACAAAGTATAGTTGTAGGCTGGATTATCAACGAGGCTCCACTGACGACGGGCATACTTGTGGCTCCAGTCGTTACCCTCGCGTGGGAAGTCAATCCATTCGGGATGACCGAACTCGTTACCCATGAAGTTGAGATAACCACCATTGATGGTAGAGAGTGTCATGAGACGGATCATCTTGTGAAGCGCGATACCACGTGACACCATATATGTCTCATCGCCACGGTTGAAATGCCAGTACATATCGGAGTCAACAAGACGGAAGATAATTGTCTTGTCGCCTACAAGTGCCTGATCGTGACTCTCGGCATACGAGATTGTCTTCTCGTCCTTGCGACGGTTGGTAAGTTCCCAGAAGATTTCAGATGGTTTCCAATCCTCGTCCTTGCGTTCCTTGATGATCTTGATCCAGAAATCAGGGATATTCATGGCCATACGGTAATTGAAGCCATAGCCGCCATCTTCAATGGGGGCTGCAAGACCTGGCATACCGGAAACCTCCTCGGCAATGGTTATCGCCTTTGGATTGAGTTCATGGATAAGTTTGTTGGCAAGGGTAAGATAGCAGATTGCATCGCCGTTCTGTCCAAGGTTGTAATAGTCGGCATAACTGCAGAATGCCTCACCCAAACCATGGCTGTAATATATCATTGAGGTAACGCCATCGAAACGGAAACCGTCGAACTTGAACTCCTCGAGCCAATACTTACAGTTTGAAAGAAGGAAATGCACCACCTCATTCTTACCATAATCGAAGCAGAGAGAATCCCAAGCGCTATGGATGCGTTTGTCATCGCCATAGAAATATTGTGCGGGGTCGCCATCGAGCAAGCCGATACCCTCATTCTCATTCTTCACTGCATGTGAGTGAACAAGGTCCATAATCACTGCAATGCCCATACCATGAGCAGCATCGATGAGTTCCTTGAGTTCCTCGGGAGTACCGAAGCGTGATGATGCGGCAAAGAAGTTGGATACGTGATAGCCGAAGCTGCCATAATATGGATGTTCCTGGATTGCCATAATCTGGATGCAATTGTAACCGTCGGCTGCAACGCGTGGCAAAACCTTCTCGCGGAACTCGCGGTAGGTACCCACCTTTTCATCTTCCTGAGCCATACCGATGTGGCACTCATATATGAGCAGCGGAGTATTCTTTGGCACGAACTTCTTGTTCTTGAACTCATACTCCTGCTCGGGAGCCCAAACCTGCGCACTGAAGATCTTTGTAGCCTCGTCCTGTACTACACGGCGCACCCATGCAGGAATACGCTCGCCGCAGCCACCATCCCAGTAGACTTTCATCTTGTAGTGCTGTCCGTGAGAAAGAGCCTTCTTTGGCATTTTCCTTTCCCACACACCGCCTGCAAGCGGTTTGAGTTCATACTCAGGCAACTCTTCCCAATTTGAGAAGTCGCCGATGAGAACAATTTTCTTGGCATTAGGCGCCCACTCGCGGAACACCCACCCTGTTGAGGTGCGGTGCAAGCCGAAATAGAGATAGCCCGAAGCGAAGTCGGACAATGTCTGACGTCCGTTCTTTGTAAGTTGTTTCAGTCTGTTTACAAAGTATTGGTAACGTCCTTCAATACTCAAGCTATATGGTTCCAAATAGCTGTCGCGTTCTACAAGTTTCAGCATACTCTGTTATATTATGGTTAGTATTTTCTTTTTTATTCAACGGCTACCTTGACAACCACTTTCTTGAATGAGGCAGGAGTGATAGCCGGTGCGTGACCATCCTGGGGGAAGAATATCACAAACTCTCCTTTATGGACATTGAAATAGTCCCTTGCAGGCATGCCCACCGGATAGATGGCAGCATCGTCGGCACTGTTGTAATCAGCCTCGGGCAGTTCGTTGATTGGGGTGTAACCCATAGTCTCATCAGCCGAGATCGGTATTTGTATATCAATGTATCTGCGATGTATCTCAATGAAAGCCTCTTCCTTGGCCTTTGGCTTGACCTCCATGACATTTGCATATACAGAATCGCCACAGATCTCATTCCTTCCCAAAGGCAAGTTTGCCAGGTCTGCATTCTCTATAAAATCCACGACCTTTGAAAAATGAGGATTCAATGCCTCATAGGATTTCAGGTTCTCCAACAAATCAAGTACCATAGTTATATACTTTTAATCTATTATTCCCAAGCTATATACACTCTCACGGAGCACATTGCCGTCGGCATCCTTGACAACGAACTTGCCATTGCGCTGTCCTTCATCAAAGACTCCCTCATAACGAATACCGTCAGCATCAAATGCCACGCCGGCACCATGCTCAAGCCCGTCAAGGAAGCCACCACTATATCTGCGGCCATCATTCATGCGGAGCACACCGGCACCGTTCATGGCATCATCTTCCCATGAGCCCTCATAAACATCGCCGTTAGCCCATGTATAGACACCTTTTCCACAGCGTTCATCGTTCTTCCACTCGCCGCTGTATACATCTCCGTTGGAGAAATACATTATACCGGTTCCATTGCGTTTTCCATCCTTGAAAGATCCCTCATAGACAGTGCTGTCTGCAGCAATGTATTTTCCTGTACCATGCCATTGGTTGTTCTTGAAGTCGCCTTCATAGACAGCTCCATCGGGATAGACATAACGGCCATGTCCCTCACAGACATTATATGACCACATGCCATCGTATGTATCGCCAACAGGAGAGATGAACACTCCGTTGCCGTTACGATGGCCATTTTTCCATTGGCCTATGTATTTGCAGTTATCGGTCCAAATATATGTTCCTATACCGTTGTACTTGTTGTCTTTCCACTCGCCGGTATAGGAAGCGCCTGTCGCATACAGATAGGTACCGCTGCCGGCACGTTGACCAACCAGCCATGCTCCGATATAATAGTCGCCATTAGGGTAATCCATGCGGCCATATCCCTGCATATGGTCATCGACCCAACTACCGTCGTATTTGCGGCCATCGGCAAAAACGTACGTTCCGGTGCCGTCTCTTTTACCCTCTTTGTAGCCACCTTCGTACCTGTCGCCGTTCTTGTATTCATAGACACCGGTACCCTCACGCATTCCGTTGACAAAACCGCCATTATATTTGTCGCCATTGGTATACACGACACTGCCATTGCCATGTGGGCGTTTCCTTTTGACCTCGCCAACATACACTGAACCATCACGCAATGTGGTGGTAACTGCACTTTTTTTGCGGTCGCCAGACAGGAAGGAGAGAATATTTGATAATTTAGACGTATTACCAGACACGTCTTGAGCAGGCAGAGTACCCGAAACGAATGACAGTAAAAATATTATGGCGAAGAGGCGTTTCATCAGTTATTGTCCAATTTTCATACTATTGCAGCCAATGCGGCACAATAGCGCAAATTAAATTCACGGTTATTGCAAAGATAATAACAAAGTTGAGAAAAAAGAACGATGAGCAATTTATTTTAAAAAAAATCGCTCATCGCACAAAAGTGACGGTCTACGTATGTCCTGACGGCATTCAACAGCCTACAACCACCTCTATCATATTCTCTTTCTTGAAATATTCACGTGCCAGACGTTGCAGGTCGGCCGGGGTCACGCTCTTTATTTCATCGAGATATCTGTTTACAGATGAAAAATCAGTACCGGAAAGCCATGCATTTATAAAGACCTCCGATTTTGCCGACTGGCCTTCATATTCACGGCACAACTCGCCCATTATATAGTTCCTGACAAGCTCGATTTCGGTCTCATCAACCGGCTCGTCCACAAGACGGTCAAGCTCGTGATAAACCTCCTTCACAAGAGGTTCTATATATTCGTTTGCAGCCTCAGAGCTTACCATGAATGCATTTCTGTGGCCATAGGCATCCATTTCGGCAGAGATATGATATGTATAGCCATTATCCTCGCGTATGTTGCTCATCAGGCGGCTGCCGAAATAGCCACCGAGCAGTACGCACAGGAAACGGAATTTGAAGAAATCGGGATGGGAGGCATCCATTGCCATGAAGCCCATTTTAACAGCACTCTGCATGGTATCGGGGAGTCCCACGACACGGCGGCCCGACATCTGACAAGGAGGCACAACAACCGATTCGCCACACGCTTTTCCGCAACCCCAGATATCGCTACCGAAAGAACCCGTTATTGCTGCAAGCATAGCATCATCGACAGAGCCCGCAATGAACATGGTACAATTGCGGCTACCATAATAGTTGCTGTAATAATCCACTATGTCATCACGGGTTATGGCATCATAATCAGCAGCCTCGACAACATGGCCCAGCGGATGCTCTGCACCCCATAGCGAATTCTCGAAATAACGCTGCGACACGACATCGACCTTGTGTGAATTGACCATGAAGTAGGATTTGTTGTTGCTCTTTACCGTATCGAGATTATCCTGCGGAAACTGCGGATGTTTGACCATATCCTCGAGCACCTTCAACAATGGAACAAAGTGTTTGGACATTGTATAAAGGGTAATGTGATTACAATTCTGCGACGAGTACATGTCTATCCATGCACCATAGTAATCGAGTTTCTGCGAGATTTCGGCTGCAGACAGTCCAGCTGCACCTTCGCGCAACATTCTGTTGGTAAACATTGCCAACAGTGGCTTGCCTTGCACGGCATAACCGCCCTTGAAAAGAAGATCGAACCTTACCACTCCCCTGTCGGCACCATCGAGTCTGTACAACGGCACACCGTTTGGCATTGCCACCTGGTGAGGCAATGTCAGGCTTTCAAGAAGCATTGGCTTTATGGTTGGAGGTTGTGGCATTGTCAGTCGTTCCATGCAAAACCAATTGAAGCCGCAAAAGCCTTGGCACGTTCAAGATCCTCGGGAGTATCAATGCCGATAGTTTCAATATCGGTGACTCCTACCTTTATTCTATAACCGTTCTCGAGCCAACGGAGCTGCTCAAGCGACTCAGCCTTTTCCATTGGCGACTGTGGCAAGGTGGTAAGCGTCTCCAACAGATTGGCACGATAGGCGTAGACACCAAGATGTTTGTAGAAGACATGCCTGTTGAGCCACTCCTCCTTCTCAACTCCACGCAGATAAGGGACTACAGAACGGCTGAAATAGAGGGCATAACCGGCTTCATTGAGCACAACCTTTGGAGAGTTTGGACACTCAAGACGCTCAAGGCCATCGGCCGGCTCAAAAGGCTTGACAAGTGTCGCAATGTCAGTTTCCGGCGAATCGAAGCATGCGATGAGCGCCTCGACCTGCTTGCGCTGGATGAATGGTTCATCGCCCTGGATGTTGACAATTACATCACAATCGAGCGCCAGGCGTTTATAGGCATCGAGGCATCGCTCGGTACCATTATTGCAATCAGGGGATGTCATTACGACATTGCCGCCAAAGGCCAACACAGCACCCTTGATGCGCTCATCATCGGTAGCGACATAAAGATCGTCAAAGCACTCCTTTACCTGTTCATACACACGCTGGATTACAGGCTTGCCGCCCAACATCGCCAAAGGCTTGCCGGGAAAGCGTGTCGAGGCATATCGTGCCGGAATTATTCCTACAAACTTCATTTTTATATAAAATATAAGTTCTCTGTTTCTGTTTATTCGAACAAGTCATCAAAGCCTTCCTGCTGTGTCTCCTCGGGGACAAAGAGAGGATTTGTCACAGGGTTCTCATCAACCGACAAAGAGTCACTTACAGCCTCTGCAGGCTGCAGGAACTTACTGCGGCAAGGATCAAAATCTTCAGGTATATCAAACACCTCATCCTCGCTATATGGCAATGTCTTGTCCTTATAGACCTTCTGCATATACATACCGAAGATAGGCAACGCCATGGATGCGCCCTGACCTTCGCTCATTCGGTCGAAGTGGATGTTACGCTCCTCGCCACCTACCCAACAGCCGGTGACAAGTGATGGTGTATATCCCACAAACCAACCGTCGGACATGTTCTGGGTTGTACCGGTCTTTCCGCACATATCGGCAGTAATCCTGTATGTACCCCTGATGCGGTAACCTGTACCTTCATTGATTACCCCACGCATCATCTCAATCATCTTGTATGAGCTCTCCCTGCTGATGACCTCATTGCGATGAGCCGAGAAAGTTGCGATGATATTTCCGGCATTATCCTCGATGTGTGTTACCATCAAAGGCGCCACGCGCATACCCTTGCCTACAAAAGCGGTGTAGGCACTTACCATCTCGGATACCGAAGCATCGCATGAGCCAAGACACAAAGACTGTGTAGCCTCGATGCTCTGGTTTGTCAAGCCGAACTCATGGATAAGTTTTTTAAGAGAGTATGGGCTGAGCTGGTTCATGAGATAAGCCGATATCCAGTTATTAGACTTTGCCAATCCCCAACGCAGGGTAACCATCTCGCCATAACGGTCGCGTGATGAATTTCTTGGTTTCCATACACGGCCAAGATCATCAAACAGCGTCTGCTCGACATTGCGTGCCTCATCACATGGAGAGAAGCCACGCTCCATTGCCAACGAATAGAGGAATGGTTTGATTGTTGAGCCCACCTGACGGCGTCCGCTGCTTACCATGTCGTATTTGAAATAGTGGTAATTTGTACCACCGACATAGGCCTTGACTTCGCCTGACAACGGATCCATTGACATTGCTCCGGTGCGGAGGAAGTACTTATAATACTTGATTGAGTCCATAGGAGTCATCAAGGTATCCTTCAATCCCTGATAAGTAAAGACTGTCATCTTCTGCTTGGTATTGAAAGCCTCCTTTATCTCTTCCTGAGAGTATCCGCTCTTGTTCATGAGGCGATAGCGTTCGCTCTGCTTCATGTTGCGTTCCATAATCTTGTCAATCTCGGCCTGTGTAAGATCTTCACTGAAAGGCCCAGTCTTCTTGTTCTTCTTGGCCCTGAAGAAATCGGTCTGCAGTTTCTTGGCCACATGCTCGTTCACTGCATACTCAAGATAGGTCTGCATACGGGAATCGATAGTTGTATAGATCTTCAGACCATCGGTATAGATATTGTACTTCTCGCCATTAGGCTTTACATTCCTGTTGCACCAACCGAAAAGAGAGTCGGTTTCCCAACGGATGGAATCATCATAGAACTGCTGCATCTGCCAACCGCGATAGTTCTTGCGTTCGGGCTTCTTCGCAGTCATATATAGGCGAAGATATTCGCGGAAATATGTAGCAATACCTTCATTGTGACTCGCTGCATGATAGTTGAGTTCCAGAGGCAGGGCCGACAGTGAGTCACGCTCCTCCTCAGTGAGGTAACCGGCCTTGACCATCTGTGAGAAGACTACATTGCGGCGGTCTCGGGTCATCTCGGGACGGGTACGGGGATTGAAGAGCGATGAGTTCTTACACATTCCCACAAGCATGGCCGACTCCTGGAGATTGAGTTCGCTAGGCTGTTTACCGAAATAGACATTTGCAGCGCTGGCGAGACCAACGGCATTGTAACCAAAGTCATACTTATTGAGATACATTGCAAGAATCTCGTTCTTGGTATACTGCTGCTCAAGGTTGACAGCAATGACCCACTCGTTGGGTTTCTGATATATACGGTCGAGAATGCTGCCGGATTTACCGGAGTAAAGCAGTTTTGCGAGCTGCTGCGTGATGGTGCTGCCACCGCCGGAATTCTCCTGCTGCAGGATAACACTCTTAACAATTACTCGCAAAAGGGATTTGCCATCAATACCGGAATGGTCATAGTATCTGACATCCTCGGTAGCCACCAGAGCCTGGATAAGATGCTCGGGAATATCATCGAACTCCACACGGACACGATTCTCTTTGCTGTAGGACCATGTACCCATTTCCTTTCCATCGGCAGAGATAACCTGTGAGGCATATTTATATTGTGGGTTCTCGAGTTCGCTGGTATCGGGCACATAACCGGCCCAGCCCTTGCATATTGCCACAAACAGAAGCGCCACCGCAAGGAATCCCATTGCGAGAAGGCTCCACATCACTATCAGTAACTTTTTAGTTTTTTTCATATCCGCTGTGTTATAATGGATGATTTGCCGTACAGTTTACAACAAACCATAGGTTTGCAAATTTAATACAAAATTTTTAATAACCGACAACCTTTTTACAGGCTTTAGTTTTTTGAAATAAAATCGCATTGAGATATTGTTTAAAAGAGATTATTGGCCTATCTTTACAAGAAATTTATTTGTAATCCGCACATACAATGAAAAGCAAGAGTTTTGTATCGATCAACGATCTCTCACGCGAGAAGATACTCTCACTGCTTGAAACGGCAGAGAAGTTCGAAGAGAATCCCAACAGGGAGGTTTTAAAGGGTAAGATTGTAGGTTCACTCTTTTTTGAGCCATCAACCAGAACACGTCTTAGTTTTGAGACCGCAGCCAACAGACTTGGTGCCAGCGTAATCGGTTTCAGCGACGCAGCTACAAGTTCTGCCACAAAGGGAGAGACTCTCAAAGATACCATCATGATGGTGTCGAGCTATGCCGATGTAATTGCAATGCGCCACAAACTTGAAGGAGCTGCACGCTACGCAAGTGAGGTATCACAGGTACCCATCATCAATGCCGGTGACGGCGCGAACCAGCACCCATCGCAGACAATGCTTGACCTCTATTCAATTAAGAAGACACAGGGCACACTCGAGGGTTTGAAGATTCACCTTGTGGGCGACTTGAAATATGGTCGCACGGTACACTCACTGCTTCACGCCATGCGCCACTTCAACCCCACATTCTGCTTCATCTCCCCCGATGAACTGCGCATGCCCGAGGAGTACAGACTCTTTTGCAAGAAGAACAACATTCCTTTCACAGAGACAACCGAATTCAACGAGGAGGTTATTGCCGACGCCGATATCATATACATGACACGTGTACAACGTGAGCGTTTCAGCGACATCATGGAGTACGAGAAGGTAAAGAACTGCTACCGCCTTACAAACGCAATGCTCGCAAACACAAAAGAGAACCTGCGTATCCTGCACCCACTGCCACGCGTCAACGAGATCGCACAGGATGTGGATGACAATCCAAAGGCATACTATTTCCAACAGGCACAGAACGGCCTGTATGTACGCGAGGCAATCATCTGTGATGTTTTAGGTATCAACATTTAAAGCAAAAGACTATGAACGATAACAAGAAACCGGCACTGCAGGTATCGGCACTCTGCAACGGAACAGTAATAGACCACATCCCTGCCGACAAATTGTTTGCGGTTGTAAACCTGCTCGACATCCCAAGCATGAGCAACAATGTAACCATTGGATACAACCTTGAAAGCAAGAAGCTGGGCAAGAAAGGCCTGATAAAGATTTCGGACAGATTCTTTACCGATGACGAGATCAACAAAATTTCAGTCATTGCCCCGAATGTTGTACTGAACACTATCCGCGACTACAATGTTGTAGAAAAACGCGAGGTAAAGATGCCCGATGAGATACACAACATCATCAAGTGCAACAATCTCAACTGCATTACCAACAACGAGCCAATGGCAACCCATTTCTATGTAGCAAACCGCGACACACATACTTTGAAGTGCCGTTATTGCGAGAAGGAGGTCAGCCTTGACAAGATTAAACTTCTTTAAGGATGAAAATAAGTTGGAAACCCGGCACAATGATATATCCGTTGCCGGCAGTGCTCATTACATGTGGCGACAAGCCCGATAATTACAACATGCTCACCGTTTCGTGGGTTGGAACAACATGTACCAACCCCGCAATGTGCTATATATCAGTGCGCCCCGAAAGACACTCTTACCCAATAATAAAGGAGACCGGCGAGTTTGTCATAAACCTGACAACCGCAGACATGGCACGTGCTACGGACTGGTGTGGAGTACGCTCGGGCAAGGATTATGACAAAGCCAAAGAAACCGGCCTCACATATGCCCCATCGGTAAATGTAAAGGCGCCCATCATTGCAGAATCTCCACTCAGCATTGAGTGCAAGGTAAAGCAGATTATTCCACTCGGTTCACACGACATGTTCCTTGCCGAGGTTGTAAACGTGCAGGCTGATGACCGCTATCTTGACCCCGTAACAGGGGAATGGAACCTTGCGGCTGCCGATCCATTGGTATACACACACGGAAAATATTTTCATCTTGGCGACTTCATAGGCAAGTTCGGCTGGAGTGTAAAGAAGAAGTAAGGATGAGGATGCGCTGCCTGATAATCGTTCTGATTGCAGCCTTCCCCTTCATTACCACAGCACAGGAAAAGGGCAAGGTGCGGTTCAATGTCGGTTTGAAGGCCGGCTTTCAGGCTGTGACATACAATGACCCTGAGTTTGACATTGAGGGATACAAGTTCGACACAAACAACATACAGAGCAACAAGATCGGTTACGCCTTCTCGGCATTCGCCAGAATAAGCAAGAACAAGTTCTACCTGCAGACCGAAGGTGCATTCGGCATCACGAACCATAGTTTTGACTTCATGGACGAGCAGGAGAATATTGACGGTAACTTCATCCCCAACAACACCGTATATGATTTGAGGACATACTGTATACAGGTCCCCATACTCTTTGGATACAACATTGTGGAGCGCGGGAGATACGGTTTGGGGATATTTACCGGACCTCGGACAAAATTCGTACTGACATCACTGAGCCAACAGAACTTCAAGCATTTCAGATATGAACACATTGAAGAGGTGCTCAACAAAAGGACATATTACTGGGAGGTTGGTATGGGAATAAAGATCAGCAGGGTTTTCCTTGACATAACATTCGATGCCGGCCTCAACAAAGCAGCGAGTCATATAATCTCGCACGATGACGGCAAGATATTCACATCAAGCCGCCGCGACAATATCCTGAGTTTTTCAGTAGGATTCATTTTTTGAAAAACTTTACCTTATAATATACTGATAAAGCCCGGCATGCCGGGCTTTATCAGTTATATAGAAAATCATTTACTTCTTCTTGTTAACCATCGCATCGATTGCAGCAACAGCTGTGATGTTGAGAATTTCCTGCACTGAGCTCTCGAAATCGATGAAGTGGATTGGTTTGTTCAATCCCATCTGGATTGGTCCGATAATCTCAGTGTCCGAACCGAGCGCCTGCATCATTTTGTACGATGACGACGCCGAGTTCAAGTTGGGGAACACCAACGCATTAACCTCGCGTCCCTTGAGCTTGTTGAAAGGATACTTCTTGTCGCGCAACTCGCTGTTCATGGCAATGTTAACCTGCATCTCACCATCAAGCAACCAATCGGGGTAGTTCTCGTGAATGTGTGCAACAGCCTTGCGCACACGCTCTGCGCTACCACCCTGGTCTGTTCCGAAGTTTGAATAAGACGCCATTGCTATCACCGGCTCGTGGTTGAAGAAACGCACAGATTTCTCTGTCAAGCGTGCAATATCAATGATTGTATCCAAATCGGGTGCACGGTTAATCAATGTATCAGCTACAAAGAATGTTCCCTTCTTTGAGTTGATGATGTGCATTGTGGCAAAGGTGCTGTAACCCTCCTGCATACCGATTACCTCCTTGGCAACCTTGATAGTATTTGAGAATTTAGTATAGAGACCTGTCACGAAAGCATCGGCATCACCTGTCTCAACCATCATCATACCAAAGTAGTTGCGCTCGAACATCTTGTCATTGGCCTCTTCAATGGTATAACCCTCGCGCTGACGCTTGCTGGTAAGAATCTGGGCATAGCGCTCGCGACGCTCCTCTTCGTTGGGATGACGCAGGTTCACAACCTCGATACCCTCAAGACTCAATCCGAGTTCGGCAGCAAGTTTGTTGATGACTTCGTCATTACCGAGAAGAATTGGTTGGCATATGCCCTCTTCCTTAGCCTGGACTGCAGCCTTCATCATTGAAGGGTGCGCACCCTCGGCAAATACAACTCGCTGTGTTTCGGTACGCGCCATGTCATGAATCTGCTGTGTGAGTTTTGACTCACGTCCCATAAACTCAAGAAGATGCTCCTTGTACTCTTCCCAATCGGTAATCTCCTTACGTGCCACACCGCTTGCGATAGCAGCCTTTGCAACAGCTGTTGAAACCTCAACCAAAAGACGTGGATCAACCGGTTTTGGAATGAAGTAGTCGCGACCGAACGAGAGCTTGCCAACCTTGTAGACCTTGTTCACAATCTCGGGAACAGGCTGCTTTGCAAGGTTTGCAATAGCGTGAACAGCAGCAAGCTTCATCTCCTCGTTGATGGCTGTGGCAGCAACGTCAAGAGCGCCACGGAAGATATATGGGAAACCGATAACATTGTTTATCTGGTTAGGATAGTCGCTGCGACCTGTACTCATAAGTACATCGGGACGGCACTCCATGGCTGCCTCATAAGTAATCTCGGGCTCTGGATTTGCCAACGCAAAGACGATTGGATCATTTGCCATTGAGCGTACCATATCCTGCGAGAGTACATTACCCTTTGAAAGACCAAGGAAGACATCGGCGCCGACAATAGCCTCGGCAAGTGTAGTAATATCAGTACGTGTTGTCGCGAACTCTACCTTCTCGGGGGTGAGGTTTGTACGTGAAGTGCTGATTACGCCACGGCTGTCGAGCATCACGATATTCTCACGCTTCACGCCAAGGGCAACATAAAGTTTTGTACAAGAGATTGCCGCTGCACCCGCGCCATTTACAACTACTTTTACCTCGCTGATATTCTTGCCATTCACCTCGAGGGCATTGAGCAGGCCGGCAGCAGAGATGATGGCTGTACCGTGCTGGTCATCGTGCATTACAGGAATATCAAGTTCCTCTTTCAGACGACGCTCGATCTCAAAACACTCAGGCGCCTTGATATCCTCGAGATTGATTCCACCGAATGTTGGAGCAATAGCCTTTACAGCCTGTATGAACTTCTCGGGATCCTGCTCATCCACCTCGATATCGAAAACGTCAATACCTGCATATATCTTGAAAAGTAATCCCTTACCCTCCATAACCGGTTTGCCGGCAAGAGGACCGATGTTACCGAGACCAAGCACTGCTGTACCGTTTGAGATTACAGCAACAAGGTTACCCTTATCGGTATACTTATAGGCATCATTAGGATTCTCCTTGATCTCAAGACAAGGTTCTGCAACACCTGGAGAATAGGCCAACGAGAGGTCGGTCTGTGTAAAATATGGTTTTGTAGGTACTACCTCTATCTTACCGGGGCGTTTTCCGGCGTGGTAGTTCAATGCATCTTCTTTGGTTATCTTTGCCATTGTTCTAATGTTTTCCCCTATAGGGTTCTATTTTGTATTGTTTGTATTCCATTAATAAAGCTGTCCCCGGCCTCGCCAACTCCGAAAAGAGCAAAGTCATACTTGACAGGATCATCGGGAGAGAGCTTTCGCAGCTGCGCTGTCAGTTCCTCAACTGTCCTGCGGTCATTCTGCTTGCGTGTTATGATTCCCAAAAGGCGTGCCGTACGCGCGACATGGACATCGAGAGGTATCATCAGTTCCGCAGGAGATATTCCATCCCAAATGCCCAAATCCACCACTCCATCCTTGCGACATAGCCAACGTAACATCATATGCATCCTTTTACATGCCGATGCTGGCTTGCCTTTTTGAGGAACGGGATTGCTGATGTGCCTTGTCGATTCGCCACCATTCACAGCAGCCAACTCGCAGCGCAGATTCTCAATGCCTTCCCATACCGTACAACCCAGAAACAGAGTCTCTAAAGTTCCATACTTGGAGTATATGCTTTTCAGTCCACGGCATATATACTTGAAATCACGTGCAAAGAAAGTGCGGTGTATATTCAGCGGATCATCAAGTTGTTCCCACTCGCCGGACATTACATATCCGTAAGGTTCCGAATGCATGATGTCACAGAACATCTTCCTGCCCGAAGCCAATATCATCCTGCGGTTTCCCCAAGATATGACTGAAGCCAAAAGGGCTGCAATCTCAATATCTTCGCGACGAGTAAAGGAATGTGGGAAGGAGATAGGGTCATTCTTGATAAAATCCTTGCTGTTGTACAGCATGAACTTTTCGTCAAGGACCGATCTCAAATGCTCCATTCCGTACCCTGATTAGAGCATTGTCATTGCCTGCTCCAACTCGCTGTAAGTATCATCACAAGCCGGAACAAGTGGCAGACGGAGTACGTTCTCGACTTTACCCTGTATGTTGAGCAGCGCCTTGATACCCGATGGGTTTCCATCGACAAAAATCAACTGGAACAGCTCGTTGAGTCTGTCGTGCTGGTTGCGTGCATCACTCACGCGTCCCTCCTGCATGGCACGTACAAGAGCAATCATCTCGGTTGGATATGCGTTACCGAAGACTGATATCACACCTACACCACCTGCTTCCATTATATCCACAGTGAGAGCATCATCGCCCGAGAAGACATCAAAATGAGGAGGTTTCAATGCAATGAGTTCCTTGAGCTGAGCAAGGTTGCCCGATGCAGCCTTGTAGCCCACGATGTTAGGACATTCATTGGCAAGACGTGCCACTGTAGCAGGCAGAATGTTCACACCTGTGCGACCCGGAACATTGTACATATATATCGGAAGTTCGGTTGCCTCGGCAATCGCCTTGTAGTGGCGATAGATACCTTCCTGTACCGGTTTGTTGTAATATGGAGCGATAGAGAGGATGGCATCGACACCTGTAAGATCCTCGGTCTTTATCTCCTCAACAACATTTCGTGTACAGTTACCGCCGATACCAAGCATGATTGGCATGCGGCCATCCACCTGTTTTATGATGCGCTTTCGTATTTCACGTTTCTCATCGGGAGTCAATGTTGGAGTCTCTCCAGTGGTGCCAAGCACGCAGAGAAAATCGGTACCGCAGTCAATATGCATCTGCACCAGTTTCTCCAATGCCGCATAATCTACTTCGCCGTCATTTGTAAAGGGGGTTACAATAGCAACGCCCATACCTTTCAGTGTTTTTCGCATCATAAGTTTATATAAAATTTCTCAAAATTATTTCGGAGTGCAAAATTACATCTTTTTTTGCTATTTTATAATATATATTATAATAATTCTGATGTTTTAAATTTATTTAGGATTCTGAGCCCTGCAATATATGCAGGAATTCATCCTCTGTCACAAGGCGGACACCCAGTTTCTGGGCCTTTTCCAGTTTCGACGGTCCCATATTCTCACCCATCAGGATAAACGATGTGGACTTGCTTACACTGCCGACATTCTTTCCGCCATTGCGTTCTATCATCTCCTTGTACTCGTCGCGAGAATGATGTGTAAAGACACCGCTGATCACAATACTCTGACCGTTGAGGATATCACTCTTTTCAACTCCTTGCTCCTCCTCAATCTCGAACTTGAGACCGGCAGCCTTGAGTTGTTCAACCAACTGAATATTATCATCCTTTGCAAAGAAAGCACGTACAGCACCCGCTATTCGTTCGCCTATCTCATCTACGGCCTTCAGTTCATCAAATGTAGCTGCCATCAGTGCATCTATGTTACCGAACGCACGGGCAAGACGCTTTGCCACCGTTGCACCCACAAAGCGTATGCCAAGGGCGAACAGGACTCTCTCAAACGGTACCTGAAGTGAATCCTTTGCAGCGGCAGTTATGTTCAAAGCTGATTTTTCTCCCATTCGGGGCAGGAACATCAGGTCTTCGGGCTGGACAGTATAGATATCGGCAATATTCTTAATGAGGCCATAGTTATATAACTGTTCAATGGTTTCGGGGCCTATTGAATCGATATTCATCGCCTCGCGCGATACGAAATGCTCGATACGTCCCTTTATCTGTGGCGGACAGGAAGCCTCGTTTGGGCAATAGTGCGCAGCCTCACCATCGTAACGCACAAGTGGTGTACCACATTCCGGGCATCTGGTAATGAAGCGGACCTTTTCGCCAAGCATGAAACGTGCTGCAGTGTCCACGCCTGTAATCTTTGGTATGATCTCACCGCCTTTCTCAACATAGACCATATCGCCTATATGCAGGTCGAATTTCTCTATGATATCGGCATTGTGCAGTGATGCGCGCTTCACGACAGTTCCCGACAGCTGAACAGGATCAAGATTTGCCACAGGAGTGACAACGCCTGTACGGCCCACCTGATACGAAACCTCATTCAGGCGGGTAACGGCACTCTCGGCCTGGAACTTGTATGCAATTGCCCAACGTGGCGATTTGGCGGTGTAGCCAAGATTCTTCTGTTGGCGCAATGAGTTCACTTTAAGCACGATGCCATCGGTTGCAAAAGGCAGATTCTTGCGTTCCGCGTCCATCTTGTCAATGAAGGCAAAGACCTCGTCAATAGTACGGCACTTGCACATTGTATCGGAAATCTTGAATCCCCAGCGCCGTGCAGCCTCAAGGTTTTCGTAGTGACCGTCGGCGGGGAGTTCCTCGCCTAACAGGAAATACAGATATGCATCGAGCGAACGTTTTGCAACGACCGACGAGTCCTGGAGCTTGAGAGTTCCCGATGCCGCATTGCGCGGATTGGCAAAGAGCTGTTCGCCGGCATTGGCACGCTCCTCGTTCAGTCGTTCGAACACACCCCAAGGCATGAGCACCTCGCCACGTATTTCAAACTCCGCAGGATAACCGCTGCCCGACAGTACCAAAGGCACCGTACGTATGGTCTTTACATTTGCCGTCACATCATCACCTTTCTCACCATCGCCACGGGTAACGGCACGCACCAGTTTACCGTCGGCATAGGTCAATGAGATTGAAGTTCCGTCGAATTTCAGTTCGCAGCATATCTCAAAATCCTCATTGAGCGCGCGTTTTACCCTGTCAAAGAAATCGGCGACCTCCTCACGTGAGTAGGTATTGCCAAGAGAAAGCATCGGATATTTATGCTGCACCTGCTTGAACTCCTTTGTAATGTCCGAGCCCACACGCAACGATGGCGAGTTGGGGTCATACATATCGGGATTGGCAGCCTCCAGGTCCTGCAGCTCGCGCATGAGCATATCGAAATCGACATCGCTTATGGTGGGCGAATTCAAGACATAATAGTTATGATTATGGTTATGGAGTTGCTCTCTCAACTCCAATATACGCGCTTTTGAATCCATTTGACAGACTATTGTTTTTACCTTCGCGAAGATACAAAAATACAATGAAAAAGAGGATTGATTTCGCTGAAATCAATCCTCTTTTATCAATTATTCACAAGCTTTAGAACTCGGCACATGCAAATGTAACCAAGCGATAGTCACCCTTGAAGATTGTCGCAGTCTTGGTGCTTACGTTGTATGTAACACCCATAGCCTTATCGGCCTTTACGAAACCGTTGGCAACGCTTGAGAAACCGTCCTTGCGCAATGACTGAGCGTAGATGTTCCATGAAGCATCATCCTGCTCATACACGAAAGTGATTGAGTTCTCTGTAAGGATGTAACCCAAAGCTGTCTGACCATACATTGGGAAAGAAGCCATCAATGGCGAGAGAGCCACCTGCTGTGCAGGCTCAAGTTCAACCATCTCGTAACCATTCTTCTTGAAAGCCTTGGCTGCCGACTTCTGAGAGCTGCATGATGTTGTCATAAGAGCGACAAACAACAGCAACATTGTAGATAGTGTCAAAATCTTTTTCATAACTATTTTTAATTGGATTAAATATACAAATTACACATTACCTGATGCGTCGGTAGATACACAGGTAAATCTTATGCAAAATTATATCTTTTTAAGACAAAAAACAACTATCATCAGTAATAAATCAACGCATTTGCATTGACGCGGCATCAACAGCCCCTGCTGCCGACGGTTTTTCTGTTCCATTCCCATCCAATTGCGGTACAGCAGAGCCCTTGCCCTGCAACTGTGCCACAAGTTCGGGAGGTATTCCCTGCAAGGGTTGCCCTTTGGCAGCAGCCTCTTCATTGCGTTTGATCGCCTCAAGAATTTTTGTGGCAAACGGATAGGAGGAGTTTTCAAGCATAGTCTTTACATCCACAGCATTTGCACGGAAAAGTTCCATGAGGAAATCATTTGCAAGCATCTGATATGCAGGCGTATTGTACCCCTCGGAAATCGTTATGTCGAGTTCACTGTTCTGCACCTTCTGCGGATCGTACCATTTTGCCTCCTCGCTATATTGCGAGCCGGCAAGGTCAATGTAACGCGACTCGGAATAGAATTGCTGCACAGTTTTCATTACCTTAGAATCACGGCGGCGACGGAATGTCCTGAAACCGTCGAACAGACTTTTGAGGTTCAATGACGAGTTCTGTACCTGCTGGGCATAGAGTGAGGCCGGAGTGCCGGCACGTGGAGCCTGTCCCTGCATTGCCGAGTTGACACCTGAAATTTCATTGATGAGCCTCAACTGCAGATTCAGCAGTTCAAAGTCACCGGCGACGGCAGCGCCACTATTGTATTGGCGCACCACTCCATCAATGCTCTGCCCCGGTTTCAGTTTCACGAACAGCACTCCGTTATAACGCACATATTCATCTATGACCTCCTCGCGTGACATACTCTCAAAGGCATCATCATCCACGACAAGGACACCTTTTGATGAAGTACCGCGTATGAAGTCTATCAACGTTGCAGTGCGGTTTATGGCACGTTGCTGGTCAATGAACTGCTCTACAAAATTCCCGAGCCGTCCTTGGATCAACGGATAAAGATGCAGGACATAGTTATGTTCGCCATGCCAGTATGGGCTACGCCCCTCCTGCAGCACATCGCCATAAGGCGACATGTAACGATAGTACCAGAAACGTTCGGTTGCGAATTCATACTCAATGAGAAGGAGATCATCATCGGTTACTGCATCTCCGTTTTCCGTTTTCACATTTAATCCCACTTCGTGCGATTGAACCCCGGCTGCATTCGCTGTAAAACGCGAAAGCGAGCTTTCCGTTTCGCTCATTGGCGCGGGCTTTCCGCTTTCAGCCTTAACCTTCAAAGCTTCTTTTCGCCTGCGCTCATTCTCTTGCTCAAGTTTCTTGCGGCTCTCATCATCATAAGGCAAATAGCCCCATGTACCACGCTGTGTATCGTTCCAAAGATAAGCATCACGCGTCTCCAGTTTCCAACCCAATATAACACGGCACAGATTGCTGTGCGATGGCGAATGGAACGAGAGTGAGCGCACCTCGTCGCCCTGCATTGCGCGGGCTCCGTATATCTGTGAATCTACAGATGAATAGATGTTGCGTATACGTTCCTTCTGCTTGGGGGTCTTGCCGAAATGTGCCATCACATCATCAAGAGGAAGGTCAAACAATTCGCCAATGCATGTCAGGTCCCACATACGCACATCCTCAAGGTTGGTATTGAAGAACAGGCGCGAAGGGTTTACCGAATAGACCCACACATCGTGTTTGTCCTTTGAAGGGTTCAAGCCATACTCCACCCTCTGCGCCGTCATTCCGCCATTCAGCAGCATGCGCATGGAATCAGCATCAATCTCCTCCATCTCATTGATGTCATGCACATATTCAATGGCAATGGACATCATCTCGCCTACGCGCCCCTCGCTCTGGTCACGCGCCACGCATACCGGGCGCATCAGGTTCTGCCGCAACTGTCCTTCAACATTGCTCAATATGGGAGCAATCATATTGTTCTTGAGCGGAACTTTACCGTTCTTCTTTATCAGTTCCCCTTCCGTTATCTGCGAGAGAGTATCGGGGTCAGTAACCAGGTCGCCCCATTGATCGCCATAGCTGTACATAAGGCTTCGCCGCAGTTTGCGGCGAGCCTCATCAAGGGCATTCCAACAGGAGGCGCACTCGTTCAGGAACTCATAGGCTTCGCCCGGTTCCTTATCGGGTTTACGCACATCGCCGCCGGATGCCTTTACACGTTTGTCAAGAAATTTATTCATCACACAAAATATTTTTCTCAATTCAAATTCTCAAGTTCATCGTCGAGATGACGGAAAGCATCGCGCCACTTACGGTATTCAACCCCGTCACTCAAGCGTTTGCGTTTGTCATCCTCTCTCTTTTTGAATTCACTGTAGCCATGATCGTTTTCAGCAGCCGGCACATATCCCTTTCCTCGCTGTCGCGGCTCATCGGAGTAGCTCTGCTGCAATTTCTGATATACGATATCAAGCGGACCATTGAAGTATTTCATCAAATCTCCCAAATCATTGACCACGGAGCCGGAACGCTGTCTATCCCCGGCGGATGCAGACGGAGAGACATTGTCACTGAAAGGAACTCCTTTACCCGTCAATCTGTAGATGGTAAACTCATCGAGTGTAGGAAAACGTTTCTTGAACTCATCGGGGGTAAATCCGTACTCCCGCTCAAAGACCTTGTCAATCTTCTTGTCCATGTCAAAATCGGGCATGGATCTCTTGGCATTGTCTATCGCATCAAGGACTTTCTTCGCCTCGTCATATTTACGGCCAATCATTGAGTTTATACCTATCAGATTCATTGAAACGGCCTTGTTGAACCCATCGTAATCATGCACCACATCCTGCAACACGCGCGACATATATGCCTTGTTATCGGGATTGGCAAAGAAACTCCTGTCAACAATCACTCTCTTGTTCCTGCTGTCATAGCTTACCGGCGCATCAGCCTCATCCACAATATCGACCGGCAGTCCTGCAAGTTCAGGATATGTTTCATAGAACAACTTGTCATCATGAATGTACTTCAATGTGGCATTGCCCTCTTTTTTAGCTGGTACGCGACGCTTTACACTTGAGAGAAGATCCATGACCTGCTCATCGGTAGAGCCCCACTTCTTGAGCACCTCCTGTTTCTTGTTCTCGGGCAGCAGTTCATAGTGGCGCAACAGTTTACTGTTATAAAAAGGTGACGGGGTCTTCCTGAAGTACTCCCCTCCGGCAATCTTTGCTTTCGTTTCCTCTTCGTACGCATCCCGGTCATAATATGTAATCTCATTCTGTTTGGCTGCATCGAACTCGCCGAACAGACGCTTGCGATAATCGGACGGTGCCGTACGTCTTTCGACATATTTTGCATGCTGGCGCAGAAGGCTCATCAAATCACTCTCCGATATTCTGCGGTTGCGTCCCGTGTAGACATTGAAGCGGACAAGCGAATTCCTTACAAAATCCTTAAAATTTGACAGCACGCCACGTTCTGCCGGCGAGAGTACAGCCTTCTCGGTCAGGTTCGCCAGATACTCCTCTACAATGGTATAATTGTCAGCTTTAGGATACTGCGGTTTGACCTTACCCATCGCCACACGGACCTCGCCTGTAGCTTTACGATAGACATCCTCAAGGAACAGATGCAGATGCTTGCCAAAAAGCCTCAACAAGCCACCATGCCCTACACACTCATGGACAACTGTTTTCTCCACCTCCTCTACCGATGGGATGTTGGGAAGATTGATAGTTATCTTACCTTCCCCGTCAAGCCATCCCAACGAACGTATCTTATGGTTATATTCACTTACCTCTTTTGCATTGTCCTCGTCAGGATATGGTATCTGACGTTCATTGGTTATGAATTCCACATCGAATCCGTACTTCTTGGCATACTCCCCTGCGGCCTCTTTCAAACGATTGATATCCTCGACAGTATTGTCAATGCCTTCGTAGCTCCATACATACCCGGAATTTTCATCGTCATCAATCTTTATAGGTTTCTCCCTGTATCCGGAACCTACAGAATCGGGCTTGTCGGGATGGGCGGTATAGTAATCCTGCACTTCCTTGGCCTTGACCTCATCGTGTGTCATCCCTTTGAAGCTGCTGTTCTCGCCCATACGTCTGAAATCGGCAGCACGTTCCTTGTCCGTTCCCTTCTTGAGCAGTTTTACCTCATCGCGTACAAGAGCCTCATATTCATCAAGCGCACTGTTCTCGGCATCGGAGCACTTATAATAAGACTCATTGATCTTCACAAGCAGTGAACCGTCTTCAATACCATGCTTCTTTTCAATGCTGCGGCGCATGTCGGCCAGATACTGTACCATACCGCTCTCATCATACGAAGCACGCTCTACAATATCGCGGACAATAGCACTCTCCATTCCGTCGAGCGGCATATTCTGCGCACGTTTGTAAAGAGCCTGAGAGACATCATCAATGCTTACACCGCTCTCTTTCGCGAACAAGCCAGCCTGGCGCAACAGATTCTCGGAATCCACCCCCTGGAGCAGTTCCCTCTCATGCGCAGCAATCCTGTTCTTACGCAGTCTGCTTTTCTCCACAAGCATATGGCTTTTGAGATTACCTGCATGTTCAAAAATACGGCTCTCCACTTTTTTACCAGCCATATCATATGTTGTGTACAACCACTCTCCATTACGTCTGCGCTCGACACTGTAGTCAAATGCAACAGGCGGTGTCGATGTCAATTTATTCTCCACAATATACATGAGCTTGGATTTTGTTGCAGCCGAGACATCGTTGCTCTGCATCATCTCGAGATATGCCTCAGTCATTCGCTTGCCGGCAGATCCAAGACCATAGGATGGAAGGTTCAGATTCCTCTCCACCTCATTCATGAACTCAACCGGATTGATATTCATCTCACGCAGCTCAGCCTGTTCCGATTTTGACAGTTTCAGTTCATCCTTCAATGTACCGTCCTCCTTCAGCTTGTATTCAGCGCCCTTTGGCCGCCAATGCGTCGCCTTCATGACACCGAGTGTCACCATACTCTCGGCAAAGTCATTGACAAGATCTACAGGTTCAATCTCCACATCGTACAGTGCCTTTTCCATTTCGGCAGGCAAAGTGAAGATTGCCGACTCGGCACTGAGCACGCCCGTTGATGCCATCATTTTCTTTCCACCCGTCAAACCGGCCGTTGCCTTTTTCAGTCCGGAGCCGACACCGCTTGCCAAAGCGCCGGTCACAAAACCTTTTGTAAAAGAGCCGAGCGCCTTGCCGGCATCGATGCTTTCATTGTAGATCACATCATCGGCAACGCTGTGGGCAAAATCATAATTACCCAAAGTCAATCCACCGACAGCGGCACTTTGCGCAATCCTACTCTTGAGATTCTCCTTCAAGTAACGCTGAGCAACTTGCAACGCACGTTTTTCGGTCATTCCGCGTTCCATATTATTCAAGAGCACGCGCTTTGCCAACCTGTTGGTAGATATTGACGCCGCCTTGCCGACAAGACTGCCCGAAAACGAGCCGAAACCTGAAAATACAGGTGCATCAACCAGAAGCGAGCCAATGCCGGCTGCCAGATTCTCAAGCCTGTTTGCATCATATCGAGCAAGGCTCTCATTCTCAAGTTTCATAAGTGATTTGTTACCGAAACCAATATTGGCAACTTTGCCAACCAGAGAGTTGTTCAATGACGACCTCAATATATATTCGCCGCTTCCTTTGGGCTTGTTCTTGTCTATGTAATCGTCGAGCAACTTATCGCGCAATGCAGGCTTAACATAGTCCTCAATATACATATCTGCATCAAACCCGCCACGGCGTGCAAGCGGTTCAACCATCTTGCGCAGCTTTGGAACATCAATCTCAGTCATTGTATCTTTCATGATTGCTTCGGGGTCATATGTTTCCCGTACCTGTCGCATGGCAACAAACGGATCCCCGGCGTAATCGGCATAAGCCTTGTTCGAGCGGTTCTTGGCATCCTCGAGCCTGTTGTTGAATTTGGAAGAGAGTTCGTCCTTGAAATAATTTGAGGCAACATCGTCAAGCGCTGCAGGCGATACCGAGTATAGAGCCTCAGCCCTTTCAGGCGAAGCCTTTGGAACTGCGTAGCGGAAGAAGCTATCGCCAAAGACACCACTCTTCTTGTACTTGGCACCCATGAAATCCCTTGCCGTCATTGGAGCGGAAGCGCTGTTTTTATTTCTATTTTTCCAGAAATCGGTTGTCAAGGACTTCAGGCCATTATTTTCCACGCCCGATGGCGAGAGAGCGGAGTCGGCCTTTGCCATGTCCCCATTGCTGTCTGTACCTGTCAAGGCGACACCATACCCGTTGTCATCACTCCCCTGTCCGCCATTGGCAATATTCTGCACACCCGAGAGGTTACCTTCTGCAGAAAATGATGAATCACTGTTTTTCTTTTTCCTGTTTTTATCTTCTTCGTTGAAATTGAATGAATACATACCTGATTATATTTAAATTGTTCTAATATTTCTACCAATCCCCAATGCCTTGCCCGGCGAAAACCTTGAGCGGAACATTCCACCGGCAATGGAGCCATTGAAATCCTTCATAGAGGAGGTATACCTTTGGAAAGAGCTACTGCGGTTACCTGCCGGCGACTGCAACGAAGTAGCCCTCGGATTGCCAAGAACAGAAAACAGATTCGAGGTAAAATTCGCCAATGCGGCAATGTTGCGCCGGCGCTCATCATTTTCCCTCTGTTCCGTACTGCGTTTTGAAGCACCCGCGTACATCCTCTCCAACTCAGCCTTGATGAACTTGTTTTCCATATACTACTCCTTTCCCCAACTTGCCCCCAGCAGTGCATTCTGGAACAGGTTATAGCCATTATTGGCAGCCGACGTCGCCATTTTCTCATCAATTGCCAATTCATTGAGTTCACTGTTGAGGAACGCATTCTTGTTCTGGCGGTGGATTGCATCGATCTGATTTTTGCGGTTGTCATCCTGCGCAGCAAGATTCGTTACCGCGTTCTCCATTGAACGCAATCCCTGTTCATTGCGTGCGATGGAATATTCGGGCGTAGTTCCCATAACGATAGAATGTGCCCTGTTCTGTTCATTGTTCCGTCGCAGACTGTTTTCAACCCTTTTCATGGCAGCCCTCGCAGCGGTGCTGTCAAGAAAATTACCATAGTAATTGCGTTTGTACCAAGCATCCTCCTCGGCCTTGGCCTTGTTGCGCAACTCTTTTGCCTTCTTTGATGCCGCATTCTTGTCGAGCACCCCTTTGACTCCCGAATAGAGCCCCAAAGCCCCATTCAAGCCTGTAAAAACCATTGATAGACTCATAACATTTTTTTGGTGCAAAAGAAATACCGGACACGACGGATAAGGTTGCTGAAATGCCACAATGACAACGCCTTGCGATTATTGGCAATTCAGCAACCTATAAAGCTCTGCGGCATATTATATTTGCCCGTAAAAAATATTTATGACAAAGAGAAGTAAAAGTGTAAGCCTCGACGATGTACACAACGAGACGCTCTCGCTGTTCCATAGGCTAATAGGACGCCTGGAAAAACTCACGGCGAACTGCGAGGATCCTGGAACCATAAACCAGGCCCTGAAGACTACCGCCGACTTTCTTGTAAAGTTGAACAAGGAGCGTGAGAATGGCGATGATGAGATTGGCGCACTGCTGCAGCAGACGCTAAGGGGAATTTAACAAAAACCGCGCGGATAGCCAACAATGACTATCCGCGCGGTTTGTTTTTCAGGAATAAATAATAAAATCTACGGCTATTGGATTTTGCCGTATTTAAGTTCGCTTTTCAAAATCTCATAGACAAAGGAAGAACTCTCAATGTAGAGACCAGTCTCCTCGTCTGTAAGTTTTGCAAAAGTCTCGGAATTATAAAAAACACTAAGAGCCTCTGCCAACTCATATTCCTCTTCATCCATCAGGAAACAGACAATATCCTTTGTTATGCCCTCTACAAGGTATTGCATTCTCTTGTTCATAATTTCTTAAGATATTTTATGGCAACAGCCGAGTGAAAGAAATATTGCGACGAAATTTTCTTATAACGCAAACCATTCACAAGCATAGACAAATCAATGATACCATCATCAAAGTTACGGAATAGAGTTGCGATTGTATCATCGGCGACAGGACCAATCACAATATCAAACGTATGAGTAGGATGAACATTATTCTTACTACGATTTGCCATAACAAACAACGCCCATTCCTCTGATGGTTCATCAAAACATTTGACGTTCAAATTGTCCAATGCCAACTCATCAAATTCAAACTCATTGACAACAGGATTACCACCATAAATCTTTGCTGTGCGCTTGGCCATTTCAAAAGCCTGCTCTTTAATCTCGGTCAAATAAAAGCCCTGTCCAAAATCCTTGTATGGTTTACATTTTGCAAGGTCAATCTCTTCAATGACCACATTAGAACCATGATAAAGTTTCATTGTACACCTCCTCCATTATTAATGCATACACGAGTCAAATCCTGCACGCTATCATCCAAAGACAACAGATGTTCAGCCTCATAATGCTCGGCCAGGAAATCAACCCCCTTGTAACGCAATAGATAATTACCAGCCTCACGCATAGTCATCCTGTGGGCTGCTGCAAACTCATTTATGGCAGCAACAATATACCCCACCACTCTGCGACCTATCCTCTGTTCACTTTTAAGACTCACAGAAGCAGAAAGACCCAAAGCACCAAGCACCTTTGTCACTGTTTTAATGGTAAGCCCCTTGCCACTCTCAATCTTTGAGATTTGCGCTTTACCCACACCAACCAACTCACCAAGTTCCTCTTGAGTCATACCACGACGCAAGCGCTCATCACGAATCATTGCACCAATATTATCAATCCCTGCAGTCATAAAATCAAATCTTTTTGCAAATCTAAAACAAAGTTTCCAATTTAGGAAACAATACAAACAAAAAAAATGTTCTTAAAAACTACAAGAATAATCAGAACAAAAAAAGGAAGACACTGAGAGGGATTTAAACAAATTGCGCGGGTAGCCGTTGTTGGCTACCCGCGCAATTTGTTTTTGAAAGATTAAATAACATTCTTCATTTTACTGAATCGTGCAACTTATTATTCAAGTCCCAAATAGCCATCCAAAAATGCATCTGGGAAGATGAATTTCTTCTCGCCGAGGGTAAATTTGATGTGGATAAACTTTTCGTTCTTGTTGATTTTAACGACAGTTCCTTGACCGAATTTCTTGTGAACAACATTGCTGTCAATACCTATTGATTCCAATTTGGTTTCAATCTCTTGCTTGGTCTGTTCTTCTTGCAAAGGTTGAGCTGTAGTCGTTGTTACAGGTCGGGGCTGAACAATGGGGCTTGCTGGCGCAACTTTTGCTGTTGGTTTGGTATCCACAGATTTTGCAACTCTGCGAGTAGTCTCAACAGGTTGGGCGACTCTTGAATATGAACTATTGTCAACCTCGTTCATAGAGGATTGTTGATTATAGAACAACTTTTCAAATTGCGCCTTGCGGATTGTAGTATCCCAACCGCCGACCTCATCGTTGGTATGCTTGTCAATACCTGTATAGGTAAGGCTGGCATCCTCGTAGCGTTTGAATTTAAAGATAGCATCGTTCATAAGCGGTGCGTTGAAAACACCAAGTGAGCAAAGCATATTGAAGTCCTCGACACTCAAGCCTGTAACCTTTTTAAATAAGCCTGGTTCTAACTGCGTGATGACATCTTTAAGGCATCGTTCACGATAGTCGGTCAAGTACATAAAGACAGGAATGCGAGTAGCAAACTTTATCAGCTTTTCTTGAATCTGTTTGCGTTTGCTCTTCATTTCTTTTTCCTCTGCAGAGATTTCTTTTTTCTCCTTTGGTGTCGGGTCGGGATTTTCCTTCTTCGCTTTCTTTACGGCTTCGGACTTATTGATAATGGTCGTAAGGTCACTGTTGAGATTGCGGAATCCCTCAATGTTCATCAAGGCTTGCATTGCTTCGGGACTTGCAAGCAAGCGCTTCAGTGTATCGTTATCCACATTCACAAGCAGAGCCGATTCCCAACGCTTGGCGAGTAGTGTCGCCGATGTTCCAGCCAAAGCAATATCGAGAATATCTTGTGCATCGACCTCTTTCATACTACTGCCATCGTAAGCCAATACAGGTAGGAACTTAATAAACTCGCCTACCTTTGCTTCGGGATTGCTTTCGTTTATGTCAAGGCGGCAACTGTAATCGGAAATCTGTCGCAAGGCTCTGTCAAGAGCAAAATCGAATACATAGCACTCATTCTTCATTATAGTTTTGCTTCCCTCTTCGTTCTTCACCTCCCAAGGACTTTGCACGCGGAATGCTGCTTGGAAATAGGTCTCAGGGCTCTTCAAGTTACGAAGCATAAAGATACCCGTCCAAGGCTTTACGGTTACACCTGTCGTCAGTTTTCCACAAGTAAGTGTAATGGTCTTTGTTTCCAACGGGTCGCCCATATTTGCTTGTACAGGGTGTAGAGCATCAAGGCCAATACCTGCTGCTGTTCCAGCGCAAACTATCACCTTATAATCGTGATAGAATCGATTTTGCTTTTGAGCAAGTAGATTTGCCATCGCAAAGCACGATGCAACATTGGGTAGAAACCATAGTGTATGAGAAAGCACGTTGAGTAGTCGTGTATCGCTGAATGGCATCGGTGGTCGCTTGTCTTGTCCGAGTTTCAAATCATCTACACTTGCAGGAAGATAACCACCACGAATAAGGTCTAACCACTTTTGCACTTCGTTCTCATATTTGAATCGGGCAAATTCACCTTTACCCTCTGCTGCAAAAAACAGATTCAGGTCGAACTCATCAAATTCTCCTTGTTTGGCGACCTCTTGTATCTCATCGGGCATACGATAGGTAAGCATAACCATTCGGGGTAATGCTTGGTATGGATTGTTACAGTCTTTCCACTCGGCTTTTGCTCGTTGCTCATCGCTGTAGGTCCAATTGAAAATCTGTTCCTCTATGAACTCTCCATTGTTTATGGCACGGAACGGTGTACCCGACAAGAAGAGATAATAACGTGTTGAGATTGGCAACCACGATTCATTGATGGCATTGTTAGCTTCATCTTTTTGGTATTTCTCAGCATCGAAATCTACAGCACTCTCCTCGTCTTCTTTCTCGAATAGTTCCTTTGCACGCTCTTTCCAGGCTCCGAAGTGGTATTCATCGAAAATTACCAAATCCCAGTTGGTAGCGTGTATAAACTCATTCTTGGTCTTGATACCGCCACTTTCGTTTGTGCCGAGCAGGTCTTGAAACGAACCGAATACAACAATTGGTTTTGATTTGTCTGCTCTGTGAAACTCTTGGTCGATATTCAAATTGTTGTTGCGAGCATCTTTGTTGGAGATATATTGCCAACCCTCAAAGTCAATATGCAAAACAAGGTCTTCACGCCAAGCTGATTCTACAGCAGGCTTGAAAGTCAGTATCAAGATACGCGACAGCTCCATCCTCTTTGCCAACTGATACGATGCGAAGGTCTTTCCGAAACGCATTTTGGCATTCCATAAGAATTTTGGGATGCGGTTAGGTTCTTCTTTTAGGGCTTGCTCAAAGTATGTTTTTGTTTGCTTCACAGCGCGAAACTGTTCAGGACGCATTGTAAAGTTTTGCGTTCTGTTTTCTTCGTTTGCTACACCTGTGCGGAGTGACAATATAGCTGCCATAACATCAGCAACCGAACAGCGGAACCACTCATCCGTCTTATCCAAAGGATTTAGGCGAGAATGTCCTTTTCGTTCGAGAATACGATGTACGTCCTTGTCAGTAAAGCAAGAGCCATCATTGCTCATAGCAGATTCCACCAATACAATTTCATAATTAATTTTGCTTGTATGCAACTGCTCATCTATACGCTCTTTAGCAGTACGGTCAGTGTAACCTACTTTTAGGAAACCTTTGTGAGAATCAACTCCAATCAACTTATAAGCATAGATTGTTGGAGTAACAACAGGTCGTTGAGGGAAATAATTGTGTTCCATAATGTTACTCCATTGAAGATATCATTGATTCTATAAACTCAATCTCTTCTTGAGTTAAATTATACTTCTCATATAGTTCATTGTCAGTCCAAGAAATCCATATTATTTCAGAACTTCTTTTGTTGAAAGTAAAAGTACAATCAACACATGTAAGGTTTTTGGTGTGGAGAGTGGGAAAAGAGTCTATAAAAACATTGACAAATCGCATATAGAGAGAAATAATGAAGAATTATCAAGACATAAGATATTTATTTCTAAGGCTGACGGAGCAGCTGGACAAATAGGTTATCCTGTCCCTGCCAGAATATTAGGCAAGTCTGAAATTGTGGGTGTAAACACTGCTTGTACAGAGACTTTTTTAAG
>JAFZFO010000036.1 GCA_017555845.1 Bacteroidaceae bacterium
AAGCCCAGGTGGCGGAATGGTAGACGCGCTCGTTTCAGGTGCGAGTGTTGAGAGACGTGCAGGTTCGAGTCCTGTTCTGGGCACAAGGTTGTTTTACTATGATATTATGGAGGAGTGGCGGAATTGGTAGACGCGCTACTTTGAGGGGGTAGTGACCGTTGGGTCGTGTGAGTTCGTGTCTCATCTCCTTCACAATAAACTAAAGTCAGTAAATGCGGAAATAGCTCAGTTGGTAGAGCACAACCTTGCCAAGGTTGGGGTCGCGAGTTCGAGCCTCGTTTTCCGCTCATGAGGACAGCAATTTGCTGTCTTTTTTTGTTTTTATACGCTTTGTGCGTTAGGTAAGGTGTGTGTTTATTGCGTACGCAAAATATAAAGCCTCGGGAGTTTTGCAACTTCCGAGGCTTGTGCTTTATTTGGAATTCCTTGGCTTTTATTCTATGTACAATACCAGTTCTTTGAGGTATTCGCCCTCTGGGAAACAGTATAATGTATGTTCCTGTTATTCTACATACAGCACCAGACCTTTGAGGTATTCGCCCTCTGGGAAACAGTATAATGTATGTTCCCGTTATTCTACATACAACACCAGACCTTTAAGGTATTCGCCCTCTGGGAAACAGTATAATGTATGTTCCCGTTATTCTACATACAACACCAGACCTTTAAGGTATTCGCCCTCTGGGTGGTAGATGCTTACAGGGTGGTCTGCTGGCTGTGTGAGCTGATGCAGGATGCGTACGTTGCGCTTTGCCATTGCTGCGGCGGTAAACACTGCAGTGCGGAAATTCTCCTTGCTTACAACCTGTGAACATGAGAATGTGAACAGGATGCCACCCGGCTGAATCTTCTCAATGGCCTTGGCGTTGAGGCGGCGGTAGCCGATGAGGGCGTTGCGCAGGCTGTCGCGGTGTTTGGCGAATGCCGGCGGGTCAAGGATGATGAGGTTGTAGTTGTTGCCCATTCTGTCCAGAAAATCGAACGCGTCCTCGGCATAAGCTGTGTGGCGTGCATCGCCGGGGAAGTTGATCTCTACGTTGGCGTTTGTAAGGTCGATGGCCTTTGATGAGCTGTCGACGGAGTGTACGATCTCGGCTCCACCGCGCAGCGCGTAGATTGAGAAGCCTCCGGTGTAGCAGAACATGTTCAGGAGCTTGCGGCCCTTGGCATACTTCTCAAGCAATGAACGGTTCTCGCGCTGGTCTACGAAGAAGCCGGTCTTCTGGCCGCGCAACCAGTCGATATGGAACTTCAGGCCGTACTCGGTTGAGATGTTGCCGGCGTTGCCGCCAAGGAGGTAGCCGTTGTCCTTGTTGATGTCGGCCTTGTAGGGGAGTGTGGTGTCCGACTTGTAGTAGATGTTCTTGAGCTTGTCGCCAAGAACCTCCTGCATTGCTTTCGCAATCTCCATGCGGCAAACGTGCATACCCACGCTGTGAGCCTGCATTACGGCTGTATCGCCGTATATATCGACAATGAGGCCGGGGAGGTTGTCGCCCTCGCCATGTACAAGACGGTAGGTGTTGTTGTCCTCGCGTGATGAGATGCCGGTGCGTTCGCGCAAGTCGTATGCGGTTGCGATGCGGCGGTTCCAGAATGTCTGGTCTATGGGCTCGTCATTGAAGGTCAGCACGCGTACTGCGATGCTGCCCACTTGTACGTGTCCGCGCGCGATGAACTTGTGGTCGTTTGTGTACACTGTCACCACGTCGCCCTCCTCGGGTTTGCCCTCGATACGCTGTATGGCGCCCGAGAAAATCCATGGGTGGAAACGTTGTAGTGATTCTTCTTTGCCTCGTTTGAGTATTACGGCTTTTTCCATATTATTATTGGTTCTTTTTTAATTCGTTGTAAATCTTCAGGCATGCCCATGCGTCGGTTGCGGCATATATCTTCTGCTTGTCGGTGAGGACATCGTTCTCCCAGTTTGTGAGCTGTTGGCTCTTTGAGATGCGCTGTCCGAATATTATTGCAAAGATCTTTTGCAGGCTCATCTCTTCGATGCCGTATTGGCCAACTTCTTTCTGCAGGTCGATGAAGTTACCGGCTTTGAATTTGCGTCGTTTGCAAAGCCCCTGATAGTCGTCATGCAGTGAAAGACCTATCTTGGCAATCTGCTTGTTCTCAAGGAATTTGACAAGTGAATCGGGCATTCCTGTGCGGTTCAGACGTATGAGAAAGCATGTGTCGGGTGTCGACAACTGGATGAGCGACACGTCGTGCTGCACGCCTTTGCGGAATGAAGGGCGTGTCTCGGTGTCGATGCCCACGTAGGCCTCGTTTGACAATGCCATGATGGCCTGGTCGACAGCCTGTGGGGTGTCGATGGTAATTATGCGTCCCTCGAAAGTGACGGTTGGCATCGTGCTTATTTCGTTCTTGTCTATGTGTGCATTATAGCTCATTTCCCTCTTCTTCCTCGTCGTCAAGTGATGTGTTGTATCTGATGTCGTGCAGTGCGCGCAGTGTGTTTGTGAGTGTCTGTCCCCAGTATTGGCGGAAGTGCTCGTTGCACTCTATTATGGCGTCGTGCATTGTTTCGTTTATGCCCAGCTGGAACAGGCAGACAAAGTTCTTGATATCCTGGTATATATCTGCGATGTCCTCCGAAATGCTTTTTGTGATTGGAGTGTCGCTGTACTTCATGTCGTTGACAAAGACGTCGAGATATGAATCCTTGTCGGCGAGCATGTCGAATATTGTCATTCGCATGACCTCGTAGCTGTCCTCGGATACGAAATCTTCCAAGTCGTCCTCGCTTATGCGCTCCTCATCGGGCAGCATCTGTGCCTTGATGTACAGGAGTGGCAACAGCTTGAGAAGGGTGTCGACAAACTCCTTGCGGCTGTGCTCATTGCTGCGCTCTAAATAGGCGCAGAATTCGGCTGCCACGGTCACGAACTCTACGGTGTTGCGTGAAAAAACAATATCTTCTGTTGCGTTCATTTCAGTGCTGTTCTTAATTTGCCGCGAAGTTACAAAAAAATAGCGGAGGAGTGGGTAAATGGTATTTGTTTTTTTTGTATCTTCGCGTTTAGTAGTGGTTTGATATGGCGGCAACGCCATTTTTTTGAATATATAAGCAGTAACACAATCATAAATATGGCAAAAAAGAGGCATAAGACAAGTCATTTCCTAAAACTGAAGATGTTGATGGTGCGCGTGAGGTTCTTTCTCGCAAACCCCAACGTTCAGTTTGTGCTTGGCTTGATTTGCATTGCATTCACAATATTTCTCGCAAGTTCATTCCTCTCGTTCTTTTCGTCGGGTGCGGATGACCAGAGCGTTGTTGAGGCCATCGCTTCGGATGATGTGGCCGGCAATACATCGGGTAAGGGTGGTGCGGCTGTTGCCAATTATTTCATAAATAGGTGCTTTGGCTGGGCTTCGCTCCTGCTGTTGCCTTTGTTGGCATTGTATTCGTTCTACCTCATGCGTTTGCGCAAGGCGCGTCTGAAGAAATGGACTGCCATAACCGCATTCCTTGTGATATGGTGCTCCGTCTTTTTTGATTTTGTCTTCGGTAACTTCTTTGCCGGCAGTTACATGTCGCCCGGTGGCCGTAATGGCGAGCTCATGAAGGATTTCCTATATGATGTATCGGGTATTGTAGGTGTGGTACTGGTGCTGCTGTTGTCAATGCTGCTGTTTATGATATGCCTTTCGCGCAAGACAATTCCATGGCTGCAGGGCTTGCTTAATTTTGAACCCAAGCCAAAGGATGTGGCAGCGGATGCTGATGTCGATGAAGCACTTCCTGTAGAGGTGTCAATGGGTGATGAGGATGAGGAGCGCGATGAGGATGACGATGCAGAACTCGAGATGGAGATTGACATTGATGCTGCCGATGATGTGGATGAAGAGTCTGAATCTGATGGCGATGTGGCTGTTGTGGTTGAGGATATCCCTGCAGTGCAGGATGAAGAGGACCCCGACATGGAGTTGGCAAAGCGCTTTGACGCAATGGCCGGTGGCGCTGCCGATGAGGTGGAGCAGAATGGAAATGATACTGTACAGACCGGCGAGGAGGGCCTCTCAATGGAGGTTGAGGCTGCCGATGGCGACAATGACATGGGTGGCAATATGCTTCGCCCCATAAATCCCAAGGATGAGTTGAGCTATTATAAGCCGCCTACATTGGATTTGCTTGATGAATATGAGCAGGGTGTGCACTCGATAGACAAGGATGAGCAGGCTGAGAATGCGAACAATATTGTCAAGGCACTCAGGAATTTCGGTATAGAAATCAGCTCTATCAAGGCTACTGTCGGTCCTACAATTACCCTTTATGAGATAACTCCGGCTCCGGGTGTGAGAATCTCGAAGATACGTAATCTTGAGGATGACATTGCGATGAGCCTTTCGGCATTGTGTATACGTATCGTGGCGCCAATCCCCGGCAAGGGTACAATCGGTATCGAGGTTCCTAACGCCCACAAGCAGATTGTGCCTATGATGTCTTTGCTCAATAGTCGCAAGTACAAGGAGACTGATATGGCATTGCCGCTTGCGCTCGGTAAGACAATCTCGAACGAGGTGTATATGGTGGATATGGCCAAGATGCCTCACCTGCTCGTTGCCGGTGCAACAGGTATGGGTAAATCGGTGGGTCTTAATGCCATAATCACATCACTGCTCTACAAGATGCACCCTGCATATCTCAAGTTCGTGATGGTTGACCCCAAGATGGTGGAGTTGAGCCTCTACAGCGTGTTGGAGAAACACTTCCTTGCAAAGCTTGAGGGCGAGGATGACCCTATCATTACCGATGTCAACAAGGTGGTGCGTACTCTCAAGTCGTTGTGCGTTGAGATGGATAACCGTTACAAACTGTTGCAGATGGCATCGGTGCGTTCGGTAAAGGAGTACAACGAGAAATATCTCAATAAGGAACTGCTCCCGACAAAGGGACACCGTTTTATGCCATATATTGTTGTGATAATTGACGAGTATGGCGATTTGATGATGACTGCGGGCCGCGAGGTTGAGCAGCCTATTGCCCGTATTGCCCAGAAAGCACGTGCCGTGGGTATCCACATGATCATTGCGACACAGCGCCCTACAACAAATATCATCACAGGTACAATCAAGGCGAACTTCCCTGCGCGTATGGCGTTCAGAGTAATCTCTACAATCGATTCGCGCACAATCCTTGACCGCTCGGGTGCAAACCAGTTGCAGGGTAGGGGCGATATGCTGTTCCTTGCAGGAAATGATCCTGTGCGTGTTCAGTGCGCGCTTGTAGAGACCAAGGAAGTTGAGCGTGTATGTGCCCACATTGCAAGACAGCAGGGTTACCAGACTGCGTATATACTTCCTGAACCCGATGAGGCTGCCGACTTTGGCGATGGCGGTGGAGGCGGTGGAGCGCGCGGTGATATCTCGCCCGACAAGCTTGATCCGTTGTTTGCCGATGCTGCACGTGTGGTTGTGCTTGCGCAGCATGGCTCAACATCACTCATCCAGCGTAAGCTTGAGATTGGCTTCAATCGTGCCGGCCGCATTATGGACCAGTTGTGCAGGATGGGAATTGTTGGCGAACAGGAGGGTAGTAAGCCCCGTCAGGTGCTGTGTGCCGATGAAGCAGACTTGGAATTCCGTCTGAAGTCAATGATGTAAATGTTTATATATTAATAATAAGGTATGAGATATATACTGTTTCTGCTTCTCGCGATGTTCCAGTTGCCGATCTTCTCGCAGAAGATGACAATTGATGCAAACGCTGTGCTTGACAAGGCATTGGCGAGCTTGAAGTCTGACCTCCCGGTCCGGATGGACTACGATTATGAGGTGCTTGACGATGATGGCGAAATGTTGCAGAGCGATAAGGGTATAATATATATTGACAACAACCGCTATGCTCTTCTTATGCAGGATATGAAGGTGTGGTGTGATGGCGCTACACAGTGGAGTTATATGCGTGAGGTTGATGAGGTTTATGTGACCGATGCCAATTCGGATGAGGCCCAGAATCTCTCTCCGCTTTATATAATGGAACACTGTCGCGATGGTCATTCTGTGTCGGCAACAAGTAAAGGCGGTATCGTGACGGTTGCGTTGCAGGCTCTTGGCGAGGATAGCGGCGTAGATAGCGTGCTGCTGCTCATTCGGGAAAGTGATTACCGTCTTGTTTCAATGGTAATATCAATGCCGGGACAAGGAAGTGTTCAGGTGGATCTGGATGGTTATCTCCCCGGTTGTGGCGCAGGGGATGACGTGTTCAAGTGTCCTTTGGACCAGTTCGGCGCATCCGAGATAATAGATATGAGATAATGAATAAAAAATAGATATGTTATGAACAGTACAAAATGTTTGGTTATTGGTTCCGGCCCTGCCGGATACACTGCTGCGATCTATGCATCGCGTGCAAACCTTTCGCCGGTGCTCATTGAAGGTATGCAGCCCGGTGGTCAGCTCACACAGACAACTGTAATTGAGAATTTCCCTGGTTTTCCACATGGTATTACCGGTCCTGAACTGATGGAGAATATGCGCCAGCAGGCAATCAATGTGGGCGCCGATATCCGTTCTGGTAGTGTTGTTGATGTTGATTTCGAGTCATTGCCATATAAGGTTACACTCGATGATGGTAAGGTAATTGAGGCCGAGACTGTCATCATTGCGACAGGTGCTGCCGCAAAGTATCTTGGCTTGAGTGATGAGATCAAGTATCAGGGTATGGGCGTGAGCGCATGTGCTACTTGTGACGGTTTCTTCTATCGCAAGAAGATTGTTGCCGTTGTTGGTGGTGGCGATACAGCCTGCGAAGAGGCCAACTACCTCGCTTCATTGGCTGCAAAAGTATATCTCATTGTGCGTAAGTCTTATCTCCGTGCGTCAAAGGCAATGCAGGACCGTACCTTGGCCAATCCAAAGATCGAGGTTCTCTTTGAGCACAACACCGAGGGCCTTTTCGGTGAAAATGGTGTCGAGGGTATACATCTCGTGTCGCGTAAGGGCGAGGCTGATGAGAAACACTACGACCTTGCTATCGACGGTTTCTTCCTCGCTATCGGTCACAAACCGAACTCTGATGTCTTTAAGAAATACCTGAAGACCGACGAGACCGGCTTCTTTGTGCCTGCTGATGCAAGCGGCGTGAAGACACTTGTTCCCGGTGTGTTTGTTGCCGGCGACGTTGCCGACCCACACTACCGCCAGGCCATCAACGCCGCTGCGAGCGGTTGTCGTGCGGCAATGGAGGCTGAACGATATCTCTCGCACAAGTAATTGATGCCATGATATTGCAATCCACCAGATGCACCTGGTGGATTGTTTTTTTTATTTATATAAGCGAATATTTTTTGCAGAATTGTTTCGCCATATTGGGAATTTGTGCTATCTTTGCACCCGATTTAGTCCGTAGGGGTTGAATAAGTCGTGCTCACGAAGAGGACGCACCTCGCGGAATTCACAATAAAAGCGATAAAATAAATGTACGCAATTGTTGAGATTAATGGACAGCAGTTCAAGGCTGAGGCTGGTAAGAAGCTGTTCGTGCACCACATCAAGGGTGCTCAGAACGACACAACCGTTGAGTTTGACCGCGTGTTGTTGTTGGATAAGGAAGGCGCAGTAACAGTAGGTGCTCCTACAGTAGAAGGCGCTAAGGTAGTTTGCTATATCGGCAATGTTCGTGAGCAGAAGATTGTTCGCAAGTCTAAGGACGGTCAGAACATCGTTACAACACGCGAGATCAACCCTGCATTGGTTAAGGGTGACAAGGTGTTGGTGTTCCACAAGCGTCGTCGTAAGGGCTACCGCAAGCTGAACGGTCACCGTCAGCAGTTCACAGAGTTAGTTGTAAAGGAAATTATCGGTTAATTTTTAAAGTTTAAAACAGTATGGC
>JAFZFO010000037.1 GCA_017555845.1 Bacteroidaceae bacterium
ATAGTATGTCCGTTGAGGTCAATGGTGGTATTTTTTGTAATTTCATAGCCTCCCCAATATTCATCGCTCACGGTGATATCGCCCGTCAGCATAATATTTCCACCGTTTGCGAGGGCTGCAATCAGTTCTGTTTCAGTAGATACTTCAAAAGCAGCGCCTTCAGCATCGGAAGTGGTGCCATATTCGGTATCATTACCGCTTTCTGTCTCTTGTGCTGATGCTCCTATTGGCATCGTAATTGCTATTAAAGCAAATAATAAAGTTTGTAAAGTTTTTTTCATATTAGGTTAGTTTAAAATTATTTTGTATTGTTTCTTATCTCAAAAAAAACACGCTACCGCGCGGCGCATCAAAGCACCGCACGATAGCGTCCATATATTGTCAGGCACCACTTATGCCCCTACAGGGGGGGGGTAGCGAATTCATTATTAATCAAGCAATTACACAGCGCCTTACAATTGCCGGACAAAAATCCCGCAATTGGCGCGAATTGCATGTGACTGTTGTTTTTCATAGTTGCAGTAAAGTATTGGGGTTGCAAAAATAAATAATAGGAAGAATAATGCAACATTAATTGTTATTTTTTTCATTTTGCATTAGTTATTTATTTGGTAATAATATAGCAGTTGACCCAGCGGACCCTGTCATACTGAGCAAAGCGAAGTATCTCTGTTCTGCGTAGTTTTGAGATCCTTCACATCCGTTCAGGATGACAAATTCGCGAATAATGTCAACATTGGGTCAACATCTATATTATTGCTATTTATTTTTAGCGGATAAGAGGTTATAACAATGTTAGCAACAAGAAACAAGCAAGCACCATACAATGGCCCAGTTTGCTACAAAAAGAAAGGATGGCATCCTTATGACGCCATCCTTAACTGTAAAATATAGTATCAAACTATTACTTCTTCATCTCCTTTACGATTGCCTTCTCGGCAGCAGCCTTTGCAGCGTTGAGCTTCTTCTGTGCTGCAGCCTCAGCCTTTGCATTGCCGGCAGCCTTGGCAGCCTTCACTGCATCGTAGAGAGCCCAGAGGTTCTTCTGTGCTGTAACCTTCTGCTGTGCAGCTGTGTAAGCATCGGCGTGAGCCTCGGTAGCAGCCTCATCGGCAGCATAAGCGTGACGGTAGCCCTTCACGTCGTTCCAGTGACCGCGTGTGAAGTCAGGGAATGTAACGGCTGCACAGTTGTTGTCCATTGACAGTGTACCGAGCTCGGCCAAGCAGCACCACTCTGCCATGTCATATACGTCCATATCGAGTGGCAAACCATTCTGCAAGCAGTATACAAGACGTGCATCCATGATGTAGTCCATACCACCGTGACCCATCTCACGACCCTTCTCACCGAACTTTGTGAGGATTGGGTGATAGTACTTCTTCTCGAGCGCCTGCTTCTGCTGTGCGTTCATGAAGCCGTGAGCGTTGAGGTTGTCCATCTGTGGAGCGTCGGTACCTTTGAGAGCGTCACCAGAGAGTGCGTACTCAGGTGTTGGGTACTTTGTTGCATAACCCTTTGTACCTGTGAGCTTGAACAAGCGGTTGTAAGGCTGTGGGGTCATTACGTTGTGCTGGATTTCAACAACCTTACCCTTTGCTGTACGCATGAGTGTAGTTGTGTGGTCGCCATTGCGGAACTCCTTGCACTCCTTACCGGTCTTGTTCTCAACATACTCCTTACCGAAGAAGCTCTCTGTGTCCATAGCAACGAGTGTTGTGAAGCGGTCGCCACGGTGAATGTCCATGCACTGTGCAACGGGGCCAAGGCCGTGAGTAGCGTAGAGGTCGCCACGGTTCTCCATGTTGTATTTGAGACGCCAGTGGAGGTTGTCGACGTCGTTGTCGGCTGGATCCTTCCAGTATGAGCCCCAGAATGCGTCGAGTGCGTGGATATATGCACCCTCAGCACGGATAACCTCACCGAACACGCCGTCCTGGGCCATGTTCAATGCGTTCATCTCATAGTAGTCGTAGCAGCAGTTCTCGAGGATAAAGCAGTGGAGACGTGTCTGCTCAGAGAGGTCGATAAGGCTCCAGCACTGCTCAAGGTTCATTGCAGAAGGAACCTCGATTGCTGTGTGCTTGCCGTTCTCCATAGCGAACTTTGCTACTGGATAGTGGTGGTTCCAGTCGGTTGCAACATAAACAAGGTCAATGTCGGGGCGCTTGCAGAGCTCCTCGTAACCCTTCTCGCCATAGTAGATGTCGGCAGGCATCAAGCCTCTCTCGCGCAAGAACTTCTGGCAGTGCTCGGCACGCTCGTACTCATAGTCGCAGAGTGCAACGATTTCAACACCTGGGATGTGTGCAAAACGCATTACAGCCCATGGGCCACGCATACCAAGACCTACGAAACCTACGCGTACTGTCTTGATTGGAGCGACAGCAAGGTTAAGTACATGCTCCTGACCTGCAGGACGCTCTGGAGTCTCAACAACGATAGTACCCTTGTCCCAATGCCACTTTGTAGAGGGAGAAGTAGCCTGCGCTGTTGCAGTTGTTGTGCCGGCAAATGCCATCACAGCTACGAGGGCTGCGCTTAAAATTTTCTTAAAGTTCATATTACAGTGTGTTTAAATAAAGTGAATATTTCTTTATAATACTTTGCGAAGATATAAAATAAAAACCAATTCCGCAAAAACATGTCAATTTTTATCATTCGACCTTGGTGTCACCTACCCATTTGCCATAATAGACATGGTGGTCGGGTTTCACGAGCATGCCATAGCCGTCGCGGTAGCCGTTGCGATAATTGCCATACCACAGGTCGCCGTTGGCCCACTGGTAGACTCCGTATCCATGGCGGCGGCCGTTATAGAACTCGCCGAAATAGACGTCGCCGTTCGCGTAGGTCTCCTGTTTGAAGGAGTATGGCGAGAGTTCCCCGTCGGGCGAGGTGGTATATGGGAATTCAAGCGGCACGTCGCCCTCATTGGTGTGCAGGCGTATGATTTCGCCGGTGGAGAGGTCATAGATGACATGGCGCGCGTCACTGCCAACCCTGACGACATTGCTGTTGATGAGCAGGCCAAAGAGGAGTTTGCCACCACGGTACTGGCCATAGGACTGTATGCCGGTGGATGAGAGGAAAAGACCCCATCCATAGAATTTGTAATCGATAAGGGTGCCAATGTACTCGCCGCCGGCATTGGAGATGTAGCTTGTCTGGGAGTGTTCGCGGACATAGTCGCAGAAGACAGCCTGCAGGGGGTCGCACATATCGTCATAGAGCCCCACCATCCTATCCTGGGCCACGACGGGCAGGGAAAGGAAAAGTATGAGGGCCAAGAATGCTTTTCTCATTTGATGTACATTTTTTTGTCGTTGATGAATTGGGCTACGGCGGCGGGTACAAGGTCTGTGATATCATTGCCTGCCGAGACTGCCGCACGCACCATGGTGGAGCTCACATTGTGTAGCCGGGCAGGGAGCCACTGCACGCCAGATGGCAATGGGGGCTGAGCCTCGTTGTCACGGGGGTAGACGATGATGTCGTGACGCGAAAGGATTTCATCGCCCTTGTACCAGCGGTCGAACTTCTCCCAGTTGTCGGCACCGATGAGCAGCGCGAACTCCTTGTGGGGATAGGCCGCCGTGAGTGCATTGAGGGTGTGGAGGGTGTATGATGGGCGTGGAAGGGCAAACTCGAAGTCGCACGCCACCATGCCCGGCTTCCCGTCAACGGCAAGCTGCACCATCTGCAGACGCAACTGTTCATCGCTAAGCGTATTGCCCTGCTTGTGGGGATTCTGGGGTGTTACCATGAACCACACCTCGCCGGCAAGCCCACGCGAGAGCACCTCGCCGGCAAGGGCAAGGTGTCCGTTGTGTATGGGGTCGAAACTGCCGCCGAAAATTGCGACACGTGACATATTATTCATTAAGAAATTTCTCAACAATTGCCATAAGGTCCAGCTTTGCCTTGTCAAGGTTGTCGTTAACGATTACCCTGTCGGCAAACTTGGCGAATGTCATCTCGTACTCGGCCTTGCTGACGCGCTTCTCAATCTCCTCCATGGAGGTGTCGCCACGGCCGATGAGGCGCTCGCGGAGAACATCAATGGAAGGTGCCTGCACAAAGATGAAGAGGGCACGCTCGCCATAGTAGCGTTTGAGGCTGCAACCACCCTTGACATCGACATCGAAAAGGATGTTCTGCTGCTCGAGCTGGTGCTCTACCTGCGATTTGAGTGTACCATAGAAGCGGCCGGGATATACTTCCTCGTACTCAACGAACTCATCGGCAGCAATGCGTGCACGGAATTCGTCGGGAGTGAAGAAATAGTAGTCGACACCGTGTTTCTCCTCGCCACGCGGCGGACGGCTGGTAGCCGAAACCGAGAAACCGAACGATGGGTCCTGCTTCATGAGAAAATGCACCAGGGTAGACTTGCCCGAGCCCGAAGGTGCCGAGAAAATAACGACCTTTCCTTTTTTCATATTTCTTTACATTACATTGAGTACCTGTTCCTTTATCTGCTCCAGTTCATCCTTCATGCGGACGACAATCTTCTGCATCTCGGCATGGTTGCTCTTGCTGCCGAGGGTGTTGATTTCGCGTCCCATCTCCTGGGCTATGAAGCCGAGTTTCTTACCCTGTCCCTGACCGTCGTTCATGGTCTCGATGAAGTAGCCCAAGTGGTTGGCAAGGCGCTGCTTCTCCTCGTTGACATCGAGTTTCTCGATATAGAAGATCATCTCCTGCTCCAGACGGTTACGGTCATAGTCGACACCGGCAAACTTTGCAAGTGATTCCTCGATGCGGGCACGGATTTTCTCGACGCGCTCCTTCTCGAACGGCTCGACCGATGCCAGCAGCTGCGAGATATTTGAAATCTTGCTCTGGAACTTTGCCGCCAGAGCCTCGCCCTCCTGCTTGCGGAAGGCTACAAGGTCGGCAAGCGCAGCCTTGATGCCCTCGAGCACAATGCTCCACTCCTCATCGGTAACCTCGTAAATCTCCTTGCGTGCAATGACCTCGGGCATCTTGAGAAGCACCTCGAAAACATTGTCGGGCAGTGCAATTCCGCTGTTTTTGGAAATTTCGTTCATCTGTTCGAGGTAGCCCTGCATGACAGCAGCGTTGATGGAAGGGGTATCGGCCTTCTCGCCCTGCTCTACCCAAAGAGCGAAATCTACCTTTCCGCGCTCGAGAACGTTTGTCAGGAGAGTGCGGATCTCCATCTCGCGGCTCTTGAACTGGGGCGCGATGCGTGTTGACAAGTCCATGGCCTTGCCATTGAGCGAGCGGACCTCGACACAGATCTTCTTATCTTGAAAAATGGTTACGGATTTGCCATAACCTGTCATTGAATATATCATAATTGGCTTGATTATTGCAGCGCATACCGTGAAGCAGCGCCATAGGTTTGTTTCTAATTTGGCAAATTTAGTCAAATATTCGGAATGGAGCGTCCTCACGGGGCTGTTTTTTGACACGCCAATATAAATATTATTAAAAAATATTATTTATTAGTTATTGTGGGAGAAAATTTGTAGATTTGCATTTAATTACCCAAGACCGCACTTGCGGCCGATACAAAAAAGTGAGTCATGAGAACAACAATTATACTACACATTGAGGCTTCGACAAGTGTCTGCTCGGTTGCTTTGAGCCAGGACGGACACGTTTTCTTTGAGAGAGTGAACCGCGAGGAGATGTCGCACGCAAAGGTTCTTGCACCATTCGTGGAGGAGGCTTTGCAGACCGCCGATGAGCAGGGTGCGAAGATAAACGCCGTGGCGCTGAGCTGCGGCCCGGGCTCATACACAAGCCTGCGCATCGCATCATCAACAGCAAAGGGAGTATGCTATGGCCGCAACATCCCGCTCATTGCAATACCAACGACTGCGGTGATGAGCGTGCCGGTGCTGTTCCGCGACGACATTGACGAGAACGCATTGCTGTGCCCAATGATCGATGCACGCCGCAACGAGGTGTACGCGACGGTGTATGACCGTGCATTGCAGGCAATAAAGCCCACACACGCCGAGGTGGTAACCGAAGAAAGCTACAAGGAGCTGCTTGACAAGCAGCCTGTATACTTCTTTGGCAACGGCGCCGAGAAGTGCAGCAAGATAATCAACCACCCCAACGCACACTTCCTCACAGAGCACATCAATCCATTGGCAAAGAACATGATGCCGCTGGCCGAGAAGGCTTGGTTCGAGGAGAAGTTCGAGGACATCGCATACTTTGAGCCGTTCTACCTGAAGAACTTCATTGCCACAAAGCCAAAAGAATTATTGAAGAACATCTAAAGACAACATACCGCTATGATGGAATACAATACCAAACAGAAGAGACTCCCGTTGCCCGAATACGGCCGCTCGGTACAGAAGATGGTGGACCACGCGCTTACCATTGAGAGCAGAGAGGAGCGCCAGAGATGCGCCGAGACCATAGTGCGTATAATGAAGAGCATGTTCCCCGACCTGCCCGACCATGAGCGCAAGCTCTGGGACCACCTGGCGATAATGTCAGACTTCAAGCTGGACATAGACTATCCTTGCGAGGTCATAAAGCCCGAGGAGTTCCACGTGGCGCCACAGCATCTGGCATACCGCAACAGCGAGATAAGGAACAGACACTATGGCCGCATTGTGGAGCAGATGATTGCCCACGCGCTCACACTTGAGGAGGGCGAGGAGAAGGAGTGCTTCGTGGAGCTGATCCTCGTCCAGATGAAGAAGAACTACATTGCATGGAACAAGGACGGCGTTGAGGACAAGAGGATAATTGAGGACTTGAGAATATACACCAAGGGCGCCATTGATGTGGCCGACAGGGAGATAAGGATAAACCAGAACAACAATGCGCGTACATTCACAAACAAGCGCAACAACAATAACAAGAAGAACTTCAAACGCAAATACTAAAACAGCGAGAATATGGCATCATTCATTATAGAGGGCGGCCACAAGCTGCACGGCGAGATTACACCACAGGGAGCCAAGAACGAGGTGTTGCAGGAGATATGCGCCACACTGCTTACAAGCGAGAAGGTAACGATTGAGAACATCCCCGACATTGCCGACGTGAACAACCTCATAAACCAACTCATCAACATGGGTGTTTCGGTAACACGCAACGGCGTGGGATGCTTCACATTCCAGGCGAACAACATAAACCTCGACTACATTGACAGCGAGGAGTACCTGAGCGGCTGTTCAAGACTGCGCGGTTCGGTGATGTTCATCGGTCCATTGCTGGGACGATATGGCAAGGCTACGATGTCGGAGCCCGGTGGTGACAAGATCGGACGCCGCAGACTGGACACACACATCATTGGCCTGCAGAAGCTGGGCGCAAAATTCTCGTTCGACACAGAGAAGAGAGTATACCGCATGAATGCCGACAGGCTCAAGGGCTGTTCGATGCTGCTTGATGAGGCTTCGGTAACAGGTACCGCCAACATAATAATGGCTGCAGTGCTTGCCGAGGGTACAACGACAATATACAACGCTGCCTGCGAGCCATACATACAGCAGCTGTGCAAGATGCTGAACAAGATGGGTGCGAAGATTTCGGGCATCGCAAGCAACCTGATTACCATTGAGGGCGTGAAGGAGCTTGGCGGATGCACACACCGCGCACTGCCCGACATGATTGAGGTGGGCAGTTTCATTGGTATGGCGGCAATGACACAGAGCGAGCTGACAATAAAGAACGTATCGTTCGAGAATCTTGGAATCATCCCCGAGAGTTTCCGTCGCCTGGGCATCAAGTTCGAGCAGCGCGGCGATGATATATACATCCCTTCACAGGAGCACTATGAGATTGACTCGTTCATCGACGGCTCAATCATGAACATCAGCGATGCTCCATGGCCGGGACTTACCCCCGACCTGTTGAGTGTGCTGCTTGTGACTGCCATACAGGCGAAGGGCAGCGTGCTCATCCACCAGAAGATGTTCGAGAGCCGCCTGTTCTTTGTGGACAAGCTAATTGACATGGGCGCTCAGATTATCCTTTGCGACCCGCACCGTGCTGTGGTAATAGGCCACGACCGCCGCTTCACACTCAAGCCACGCGCCATGAGCTCGCCCGACATCAGAGCGGGTATCGCACTGCTCATTGCCGCGATGAGCGCCGACGGTGTGAGCCGCATTGACAACATTGAGCAGATTGACCGAGGATACCAGAACCTTGAGGAACGACTGAACCAGATTGGCGCGAAGATAACACGTTCATAAAAAGACCGTACAAATTTCATTTTTATGCTAAAGAAAGAAGATTTCGTATACTTCGGAAAGTTCCTGAAGCCACACGGCACTAAAGGGGAGATTGGGCTGCAGGGCGACACATTCGCGCTTGGCGACGGATGTGACTTTGTCGCGTGCGACATTGACGGTATTTTGGTGCCATTCTTCTTTGAGTCGCTGCGCCCAAAGAACGGCGACACGCTCATTGCAAAGATGGAGCGCATGGAAACAGCCGATGAGGTGCGTTACCTGACAAACCGTGAGGCTTTCATTCCACGCAAATGGGTGGAGGAGAGCGAGGAGGTGTCATTGGGATACTTCATTGGGTTCACTGCAACAGACAGGACTCTTGGAGAGCTTGGCGAGATAGTGGACATTGATGACAGCACAATAAACACACTGTTTGTAGTGGAGAAGGACGGCGAGGAGATTCTGATACCTGCACAGGAAGAGCTCATTGCAGACATCGACCACGACGGACAGACTATAATCTTTGACCTGCCACAAGGACTGGTTTCCCTTTAAAACAACAATTCCGAGATATGAAAAAGAGAGGTTTCGGCAGCAGGCTTCTGCGCAAGTACCGACTGACAATACACAACGAGAACAAGCTTGAGAATGTACTTGGATTCTACATATCGCCATTATGGGTGATATTGTCACTTTTCCTTTCGTTCATGCTTGTTGCAGGAATGCTTTATCTTATAGTCATGTTCACACCGGTGGGCAGCATGCTCCCAGGATATGTGAACAAGGGAGAGAAGGACAAGATTGTGAGCAACAGCCTGCGCGTGGACTCGCTGATGCACGAGATTGAGAAGCAGGATGCTTACCTGGCAAACATTCGTGCAATAATGAACGGCGACATAACACTGGACTCACTGAAGAACTCGCCACAACCGGTATCAAACATGGACTTCTCGGTAGAGACAACCGAACTGGAGGCCGAGTTCGTGAAGAACTGGGAGGAGCGCGAGAGATACAACCTGACATCACAGGCTGCCAGCGTTGCGGCATTGCAGGAGCTGAACCTGTTCCGCCCGACAAAAGGCGAGATCATGAGGACATTCGACCCCAGCAACGACCATTACGGCGTTGACATTGTGGAGGTGCCCGGAGAGAACATTGTAGCCATACACGATGGCGTGGTAGTGTTCAGCGACTACACGGCAAACGACGGCTACACAATTGCACTGCAGCACCGCGAGAACCTCATCTCAATATACCGCAACTGCTACCGTCTGCTGAAACAGGTGGGCGACAAGGTATACGGCGGCGAGGTAATAGGAACGCTGAGCGACGGCTCGGGCGAGGAGAGCGCAAAGAAAAAGAAATTCTTACACTTGGAGCTGTGGCACAGAAGCAAGCCACTCGACCCCAACATCTACATACCATTCTAAAACGGCAAGCAACGATGAACGAAGTAAAGAAAAGGACTATTGCCATACTGGGTTCAACAGGTTCTATTGGAACACAGACACTGCAAGTAGTAGAGGAACACCCCGACAAGTTCGAGGTCTATGCAATAACAGCAAACACACGCGTTGACGAGCTCATTGAGCAGGCACGCAAATTCCTGCCCGAAGCGGTTGTGATAGCCGACGAGAGCAAATACCCGAAACTGAAAGAGGCGCTTGCCGACCTGCCGATAAAGGTTTACGGCGGCTACGAATCAATATGCCAGATTGTAGAATCGAAGCCCATTGACATTGTAGTAACGGCAATGGTGGGATTCTCGGGCCTGCGCCCCACAATCAACGCCATAAAAGCCGGCAAGGCCATTGCTCTTGCCAACAAGGAGACGATGGTAGTTGCCGGAGAGCTGATAAACGAGCTGGCAATGAAGTACCAGACTCCTATACTGCCCGTGGACTCGGAGCACTCGGCAATCTTCCAGTGCCTTGCAGGCGAGATGCACAACAAGGTGGAGAAACTCATCCTCACAGCATCGGGCGGTCCTTTCCGCACATTCACAAAGGAACAGCTTGAGCATGTGACACGCCAGCAGGCTCTGAAGCACCCCAACTGGAGCATGGGTGCAAAGATTACCATCGACTCGGCATCAATGATGAACAAGGGTTTTGAGGTAATGGAGGCGAAGTGGCTGTTCGGTGTGGGCGCCGAGGATATTGAGGTTGTGGTGCACCCGCAATCGGTAATCCATTCAATGGTACAGTTCGGCGATGGTGCTATAAAGGCACAGCTTGGCACACCCGACATGCGACTTCCTATCATGTATGCCCTCACCTACCCCGTGCGCTTACCGTCATCGTTCGAGCGCATAGACTGGAACACCTTGAAGGAGCTTACATTCGAGAAACCGAACCTGGAGCTGTTCCCCAACCTGCGCCATGCATACACAGCGTTGGCCGAGGGTGGTAACATCCCTTGCGTGGTAAACGCAGCAAACGAGATTTGCGTTGCGGCGTTCCTGGAGGAGCGCATAAAGTTCACAGAAATGCCAAAGCTGATTGAACGCGCAATGGAAAAGGCGACATACATACTGAAGCCCACACTCGACGACTACCTTGAGACAGACAAGGAGATTAGGGCTATGGTAAAAGAGTGGATTTAAGAAAGGGAAAAGGTTAAAGCCCGTACCAACGAGTGGGCGGAAATTTATTTACGCACGCAATGACAACGCGGACGAGCGTTGTTTGCGACAACGGGAGCTTTAGCTCCCCAAAGGAGTGCGACAAAGTCGCCTCAAAGCCGAGGTTCAAGCGCACAAGTGCGGTCAAAGGCGAAAACTGAAAACTAAAAACTGAAAACTGAAAAATAAAAAACAAATAATAGATTATGGAAATATTTTTGATACGTGCACTGCAGCTCATTCTTGCATTGAGCCTGTTGGTGCTTGTTCATGAGTTCGGTCACTTTCTTTTTGCGAGAATATTCAAGGTCCGAGTAGAGAAGTTCTACCTTTTCTTCGACTGGAAATTCTCTCTCTTCAAATGGAAGCCAAAGAACAGCGACACCGAATATGGTATAGGTTGGGTTCCACTTGGCGGTTATTGCAAGATTGCCGGTATGATTGACGAGTCTATGGACACCGAGCAGATGAAGAAGCCTGCCGAGTCATGGGAATACCGTTCGAAGCCGGCTTGGCAGCGACTGCTCATCATTGTGGGTGGCGTAATGTTCAACCTTATCCTTGCACTGTTCATCTATTCAATGGTTCTGTTTACCTGGGGCGACCAGTACATGGACCTGCACAAGATGGAGAACGGTTTTGTCTTCAACGAGAAGGCAAAGGAGATTGGTTTCGAGGATGGCGATATGATTGTGAAGATGGACGGAGTGGAGTTCCACGAGTACCATTACAATGATAAGTTGCGTGTGATGGACCTTTACCGCAACATCTGCAATGCCGACACAGTGACAGTGCGCCGTGGCGGAGAAGAGGTTGCAATAGCAATCCCTGACACTCTGGGCCTGTTGAACATGAACAAGCCTACAATCTTTGCCATGCCAAGAATGTTGCCCGTTGTGGGAGAAATGGACAGCACAGGCGCCGCAGCGGCTGCCGGCATGCTGGCAAATGACCACATCGTTTCAATTGACGGCAAGAAGATATGCTCATGGAGCGATATCACACCTACATTGGAAGGCCTGAAGAAAGAGGGCAGAGCGACATTTGACATTGAGGTAATGCGCGACAGCCTTGTACAGTTGACAGCGACCGTAGATACCACATACGTGCTTGGCATTATCCCTGTAGGCAATGACTACAAAACAGAGCATGTGTCATACTCATTCCTTGAGTCATTCCCCGCCGGCGTGAAGTACGGAATTGACATGCTCAAGGGCTATGTCGGCGACTTCAAGTATGTATTCACATCAGAAGGTTCAAAGTCTGTGGGCATGTTCGGTTCTATAGGCAGCCTGTTCCCGGCAATGTGGAACTGGCACGCATTCTGGCTGATGACTGCATTCCTCTCAATCGTGCTTGCATTCATGAACATTCTGCCTATTCCTGCACTCGATGGCGGACACGCCGTAATGCTCATTTATGAGCTTATCACAGGCAAGCAGCCAAGCGACAAGTTCATGGAGCGCGCGCAGATGGTGGGAATGTTGCTGCTGTTGGGACTTTTCATCCTCGCGACATACAATGACCTGATGAAATTCGTATTCTGAATATGATAAAGAGAGTTTTATACACAGTTGTGGTTGCCGCAATGGCATCATGTGGCACCACCAGGAACAAGGTTGAGGCTACAGTGCAGGCAGGCGACATTGAGAACAACATGACAAGCGTTGCGGATGTTGAAAACGAAACTGCCGTGAGCAACTCCTTTTGGGGTGAGTTGCTGGGCGAGGCATGCCGCGAAATGGACAAGGAGAACATCTGTCTGTCGCCGCTGAGCGCACAGTTTGCAATGTCAATGGTTGCCAATGGAGCCGAGGGTAAGACAAAGAAGGAGATTCTTGATGCCATGAAGTTGGGCGACAATGCCAACGAGAAGGGCCGCAGACTCCTGGATGACATCGCAACCAAGACCATATGGAACGAGAATGGCGATGTAAGAATCGCAAACTCTATTTGGATAAAGGATGGCCTTGATGTAAAGCAGGATTTCGTAGACACGAACAAGAAGTATTTTGATGCACTTGTTGAAAGTGCCCCTTTCAACCAAGAGACAGTAAAACGTGTCAATGATTGGTGCAACGAGAACACCAACGGCAAAATACCTACAATACTCGACCGCTTGACCGAGAATGACAGGATGCTGCTTATCAACGCGCTCTATCTGAAGGCTGCATGGAGCAAGCCGTTCCAGGAGCGTAACACAACGGATAAGATGTTCACGACAGAGAAGGGCGAAGAGATCAAGGTGCCAATGATGATGATGCGTTCGAACGAGCCGTTCTACAGGGATGATGCTGTTGCAATGGTATCAAAGAAACTGCAGGGCGGATATACCATGCTGTTTGTGTTGCCAGGCGAAGGTGTGGGATGCGATGAGGCGGCAGAATATCTGGCAAAGGATTTTGAAACTTTCCTGAAGGAGATGACAGTGAAGGATGTAAACCTTTCACTCCCCAAGTTCACAACCGATTTCGGCATGAGCCTCAAACCAATTCTCGCGAACCTTGGTGTCAAGAGAGCATTCGGCAGCAAGGCGCAGTTCGGCGGCATATCAGACGAGGCACTCTTCATCAGCGATGTTGTACAGAAGACATACATCAATGTAAATGAAAAGGGTACCGAAGCGGCAGCCGTGACAATTGCCGTTGCCGGCGCACTCTCCATGAGACCGCCAAAGACCGAGGTCATTACATTTGACCGTCCGTTCATCTATGCTATAATCAAGGATAACAGCAACGAAGTGCTGTTTGCCGGCAAGGTGGGTAATCCTATTGAAAAATAAAAAGAACCAATATGAAACGATTTTTAGGAACACTGCTGTTGTTGCTTGTAGTAGCAACAGGCTTTGCAAGACCAAAGTACATTTTCTACTTCATTGGCGATGGTATGGGCCCATCCCATGTCCTTGCCACAGAGTTGTACCTGGGCGAGTTGCAGGGCGTGATAGGACGCCCACAGAAACTGGTATTCACACAGTTCCCCGAGAGCGCATTTGTCACAACCTTCTCGGCAAGCAACGGAGTGACAGACTCTGCGGCATCGGGCACAGCGCTTTCAACCGGCTACAAGACAAGCAACGGCCGCATTGGCACTGATGCCGACGGCAATGACATCTACAGCGTCGCCTTTGATGCCAAGAACGCAGGTATGGCTGTAGGTATTGCAACAACGGTATGCATCAACCACGCTACCCCATCGGCATTCTACGCACACAACACTGACCGCAACAACTACAACGAGATTGCACAGTGGATGTTGGAGGCCGACTATGACTTCTACGCAGGTGGCGATGCAAAATGCAGCACAGCACAGCGTAACGACCTTTACGGCAGAGCCGAGAAACAGGGCTACACAATTGCACGCGGATATGATGACTACAAGGTTAAGGCAAAGAAGGCCGATAAGATGATGCTCTACCAGAAGAACATTGCCGAGGAGGTACCTTATGCAATTGACCGCACAAAGGATGACCTGACACTTGCACAGATTACAAAGGCCGGCATAGATTTCCTTAGCAAGAAGAACAAGAAGGAGGGTTTCTTCATGATGGTAGAGGGTGGCAAGATTGACTATGCATCGCACAGGGATGATGCAGCCACAATGATTCACGAAATGCTCGATTTCAACGCTGCCATCGAGGAGGCTTACGAGTTCTACAAGAAGCACAAGGATGAGACTCTCATCATCGTTACAGCCGACCACGAGACCGGCGGTATCGTACTTGGCTACACCGGCCAGTACAAGCTCGACCTGAAGGTTCTTGAATCACAGAAGGTCAGCGTTGACAACCTCGTTTCAATGCTCGAAAGCCTCAAGGAGACCACATGGGGTAAAGTCGCTGAAATGGTAAAGGAGAATGTGGGAGTTGAGCCACGCGGCAACCACAGTGCCGAGGAGAGCGTGAACATGAACCACGACCTTGCATACAGAATTGCCTACGATGCAGTCTATGACCTTGACCGCAAGGCGCTCATCTCATGGGCAAGCGGCAACCACTCGGGCACATTCGTTCCCCTGTTTGCCATTGGAGAGGGAGCCGACAAATTCAATGGTGTCATTGACAACACTGACATTCCGTTGACAATTATGGAGTTCTTAGGTATTGACAAAAAGCTAAAAGGCCGGTTCTGCGGCAAGAAGGAATAAGACAACTGACAGTATAAAAAATCGACAGCCCCACATTGTGAGGCTGTCGATTTTTCTATTATATAGATATCTGTATCACTTACGCGAGAACTGCAACGCCTTCTTCTCAATGGATTTCTCGAACTGCTTGACGGCTGCATCGAGTGCCGCCTTGTATTCCTTCTCCTTCTCGACAGTTATGTTCTCATCGAACACAGAAATCTCGGCAGCATTGTTCTTGGCAAACTCCTTCATGGCCGTTACAAGAGCGGCATACAGCTCTTCAAGTTCCTCTATTGACTCTGCAGCTTCAACCCTCTTTGTATGGTCATTGACCAAGGCTATGAGCTTGTCGAGAATATTGGCGGAAGTGACCGAGACGGCATAGCATGCTGCACCATTTTCCGTTGCAGATGCCGTTCCGCATAAGAGGGAGAGGGCTACAACTGCCACCAACAATGTTCTCATAGCCTGAATCACGGGAAACAATTACTGATAACGCAAAGTCTGCCCCGGACGTATGATTGAATTCGATTTCAAACCATTGAGTTCAAAGATACGTTTTTGCGACACACCATACTTCCTGGCGATCTTTTCAATGGTATCGCCGCTCTTTACCTTGTGATACTTCTTCTCGGGACCGGCAATCTTTACTTTTCCGTTCTCAATATACTTGCTGCCGGGCTTGCGGTACATATAGTGCTCGCCGGTCATGCTCTGGTTCTTGAAATCGAACATCAGGGCAGGGTCAAGACTCTTTCCCATGAGGATGGTTTCAAAATGCAGATGCGAGCCCGAACTGCGGCCGGTGTTGCCACCGAGGCCAATAGGATCGCCCGCCTTGACATTCTGGTTTGCCTTTACGAGTTTCTTCGAGAGGTGGGCATACAAGGTCTCTATTCCGTTATTATGGCGTATGACAATATAATGGCCATAACCACGGCGCTGATAGCTTGTAACACGTACCTTGCCGTCAAATGCAGCATAGATGGTGTCGCCGGTCTGCACCTTTATATCCAATCCCTGATGCACGCGGCGGCGATTGGGGCGGTAGCCGAAGATGTCGGTTATCTTGGTGTTCGACGTTGGCATCACATAATTGCGCAGATCAATTCTGAAAGAATCGGGCATGGCAGAATTATAGTGGACCACTGAGTTTGACCATGTGGGGTATATATCATCCGATGGGATAATATAGGCCTCGTTCAACAGCATATAATGCTGCTGAACAGTGTCCACCATCTCCATTGGTTTGTGGAGCGTTACAGGATCCAAAGCCACATCCTGCGCCCTTGTCGCAATGGATGCAACAAGCAGAATGGCGAAAAGCAATGATTTGAGAACTCCCTTCACCTAATTATTTGAATTTAAGGGATTCCTCGCCACCATACTCAAAGCAAGTAACGGCCGACTGATAATCGAACAACTCCTCGGGCTTGAAGAAACGGTTGATCTCGACAAGTGCATTCTCGACAGAATCGGATGCATGCACGACATTCTGCTCACCGCTCATTGAGAAATCGCCACGGATTGTTCCGGGGAGCGCACGGCGTGAATTGGTTACACCAACCATCTGACGCACTGTCTCAACAGCCTCGGCACCCTCGAGACAGCATGCTATAAGAGGAGCTGCCTGCATTGAAGCCTTGAGATAAGGATAGAAGGGGCGCTCTACAAGGTGCGCATAGTGCTCGGCAACGAGTTCGTCGGTCATAAAGAACATCTTCATACCTGCGAAACGCAATCCCTTACGCTCGAAACGTGTTATGATATCGCCCATGATTCCACGCTGGATAGCGTTGGGCTTGATAAGAATAAGTGTCTTTTCCATAATATGATATAGTTAAATGGTTTACAAGATATTCATGGTTTCCGTAAATGTACGAAAAATAAACGGAATACAAGGCTTTTTGTGGATTTATTATGAAATTGCGCCCCAATTGCGGTTGTTCATGCTCTTTATACGGCGCAAACGCTCCCAAACGACACGATAGAGTTCGCTGTTGCACTGAGGGTCGGCAGTTACCACGCCACGTGCCACCTCGCGCACGAACTTGAGCAGCTGCTCATCGCGTGAGAGATTGGCAATTTTCAGGTCAAAGGCAATACCGCTCTGCTGGGTTCCCTCCATATCACCGGGACCGCGCAACTTGAGGTCGGCCTCGGCAATTTCAAAGCCGTCGTTGCTCGATGTCATGATCTCCATTCGCTTGCGGGTATCCTCGGACAACTTGTAATCGGTCACAAGGATGCAATAGGACTGCGATGCTCCACGACCCACACGGCCGCGCAACTGATGCAGCTGCGAAAGGCCAAAGCGCTCGGCGTTCTCAATGACCATTACCGAGGCATTGGGAACATCGACGCCCACTTCAATGACTGTGGTGGAGACAAGAATCTGTGTCTCGCCCGATGCAAAGCGGCGCATCTCCTCATCCTTCTCCTTGGGTTTCATCTTGCCGTGCAGCTTGCTCAACCTGTAGTCGCAGAAGATATTGCACAACTGGTTGTAACCATCTTCAAGGTTCTTGAGGTCGAGTTTCTCGCTCTCGCTAATGAGAGGGTACACCACATAGGCCTGTCGACCTTCGTTTATCTGCGTGCGGATAAACGAGTAAAGGCTGTCAATGCGGTTACGGAATATATGTGAGGTTGTTATTGGTTTACGGCCCGGTGGCAGTTCATCGATGACCGAGACATCAAGGTCGCCGTATAGTGTCATTGCCAACGTACGCGGTATGGGAGTTGCAGTCATCACAAGGACATGTGGCGGAATGTTGTTCTTTGCCCACATCTTTGCGCGCTGTACCACACCGAAACGGTGCTGCTCGTCAATGACAACAAGGCCAAGATTACGGAACTGCACATTGTCCTCGAGCACAGCGTGAGTACCGACAAGGATATCGATGTCACCATTCTCGAGTGCCTCAAAGAGCGGCACGCGGTCTTTCGCCTTTGTGCTGCCGGTAAGCAGCTCTACCCTAACGGGCAGCGCTCCAAGCATACGGCGCAAGGTTGCGAAATGCTGTTCGGCAAGGATCTCTGTAGGGGCAAGCATACAGGCCTGATAGCCGTTGTCTTTGGCCAACAGCATGGACATGAGCGCGACGAGTGTCTTTCCGCTGCCCACATCGCCCTGCAAAAGACGGTTCATCTGCCTTTCGCTATTGACATCGGCACGTATCTCCTTCACAACCCTTTTCTGGGCATTTGTGAGCTGGAACGGCAACTGTTCGTTATAGAAACGGTTGAACATTTCGCCAACCTTGGCAAAACGATGGCCAACGTAACGCATCTGGCGCTCCTTGGCATAGTGCAGGATGTTGAGCTGGATGTAGAACAGTTCCTCGAACTTGAGCCTGTACTGGGCAAGCTGCAGTTCCTTGGCATTACGTGGAAAATGTATTATGCGAAGGGCGTCGTTGAGTGACATGAGCCCGTTTTTCTGTATGATATCGGCCGAGAGTGTCTCGGGCAACGGCGAAGTGAGCAGGCCGAAAAGGTTCTGCACAAGCTTGAGCATGGCAGTTGAGTTCAAGCCGCTGCGTTTCATCTTCTCGGTAGTGTTATAATATGGTTGCAGGCCCATTGTGTCGAGCTTGAGCATTGAGGCATCATCGACATCGGGGTGCGCAATATTCACTCTGCCGTTGAAGACTGACGGTTTGCCAAAGACTACATATTTCTTGTTCAGTTGCAATTTGTTCTTCACGAACTTTATGCCACGGAACCACACAAGGTCGACAAAGGCTGTACCATCGGTAAAATGTGCCACAAGACGGCGCGATGCACCCTCGCCCATCTCCTCAAAGGAACGTATCTCTCCAAGCAGCTGCACATGCTGCAACTGACCGCCAAGCTCGCTCACTTTAAAGACGCGGCTGCGGTCGATATATTTATATGGAAAATAGTACAGCAAATCGTACAGGGAACGTATGTCCAGTTCCCTGCTGAGCAGCGTGGCGCGTTGTTCGCCAACGCCGGGCAGAAATTTTATATCCCTTGTAGTGATGTCTAACATTCCATCAATGTCTTGGCAACAAGCATGTCGAATGGAGTTGTTATCTTGATATTCTCGCGGTTGCCCTCTACACCCGACACCTTCTCGCCAAGTGCCTCGACAACCGAAGCATCATCGGTAAAGCTCTCGACAAAGCGCTGCTCGTAGGCACGGCGCAACAATGAGAGTTTGAATACTTGAGGAGTCTGCACAAGACGGTATCTGTCACGGGGTACTACCTCGGTAGCATCGGAGCCTACAATGTGACGCAGGCTGTCCTGCAAATCGATCATAGGGATGGCTGCACCGTCAGTCCATGCGCGTGAGAAGCACTCGTCGAGCACCTTGGGCGACACGAACGGACGCACGCCATCGTGCACTCCGACAAGAGCGTCTTCCATATCATCGACCTGGGCAAGGCCGTTCTGTACCGAGTGGAAGCGTGTAGAGCCACCCTGCGCAAGTATCAAAGGTACTGCGAATGAGTGTTCCTTGCACAACTGTTTCCAGAGTTCAATGTGCTGTGCCGGAAGCACCAGGATAAGTTGCATGGCGGGGTCAATGGCATTCAGGCGTTCAAGAGTGACCATTACCAAAGGCTTTCCGCCAAGAAGCTGGAACTGCTTCGGCATCTCGCCACCCATACGGGTTCCCTTACCGCCGGCAACGACAATAAGATATCTTTTCATAAATAAATTTCTTCTTAGAATTGCATTTGAGAGCGCAATGTCTCAACGACATCCGCACCACAGAAATGTTTTACAATGGCAAAGCCAAAGTCAAACGAAGCACCAGGACCGCATGCTGTCAATATATTGCCATCCTGCTCTACACTCTTTGCTGTATACTGGGCATTGAAAAGATCGCCCTCGCAGCCCGGATAGCAAGTTGCTCTCTTGCCAGCGAGGATACCTATGCGGCCGAACACCATCGGAGCAGCACATATTGCCGCAACCAACAGACCGCGTGAACATGCATCGACCAGCAAAGCACGCAATGGCTCGTGAGCCGAGAGGTTGTCAGTTCCTACACCACCGCCGGGGAGCACCAACGCGTCGGCATCGCCGAAACATACGTTCTCATAGAGCTCATCGGCTGCGACAGTGACATTCTGCGCCGACAAAACCTCCTTGCGTCCCATAATGGAAACAGTAACGACATCCAAACCGGCACGACGCATTACATCTACCGGTGCCAAAGCCTCAACGGTCTCAAAACCGTCGGCAAGAAAAACATATACTTTGTTCATAATCACTTCAATTCAAAATTATAGGTAATTGTACCTGTTTCGTTATCAACACCGGCAATGCTTTTGAAAACTGTATTCATGGCGGCTTTCATTGCAGCATTTCGCAAATTGGGATCCATAGTATCAGTTCCTTTTATCACGGCCGCATTGATTACATTTCCATTAGGAGCTACAACGACCTCAACAACAACTTTGCCTTCTGCCTGTAATTTTTCTTTAGGAATAGCTAATCCATCACAACCTCGTCCCTCAAGATTACCACTAAAAGATATGCCTTTACCATATGACAATCCGGCATCGGAGTTGCCCTGTATAGAACCCTTGGTAGACTCCTCCTGCGCGGCATCGCCCTTCTTGCTCATCTGGCTTCCCTTGTTGAAAGCATTGGCAATAGAGTTCTGGGCGGCCTTGCGGGCCTCCTCTTCCTTACGCTCCTGCTCCTTGCGCTCGGCCTCCTCCTTCTCCTTCTGGATCTGTTCGGGAGTCTTCTCCTGTTTCTTTGGAGTCTCCTTCTTTGGTGTTTCAGGAGGCAAAGCCAAGCTCTCCTCGCTGTCCTGCGTAATCAATGGTTCTTTGGGAGCAGGTGGAGCAGGCTGCACAGGTACAGGCTGGGGAACCTGCTGTGGTGCCTCGTTGAACTGCGCCTTTGCCACATCCTCGACATCCACACCCATCATGACCTCGACACCTGTTTCAGGCAGGTCAACAGGAGGGGTAAGCACCAGGAAATAGAGCAATACCGCGAGAATTGCGTGAACGAGCACACTTCCTACAATACCTGTTATTTTCTCTTTAGGAAAGTTCTTCATCACTTGCTGTCGGGACGGCGTGTTGCCAACACCATCTTGTATTTGTTTTCATTAGCAATATTGAGCACCTTTACAACCTCGCTATAAGGGATTGTCTCATCGGCATAAAGTGCTACATACATCTCGGAATCCTTTGCGCTGCACTCGGCAAGGAATGCCGCCAACTCGGTCTCCTGGATATTTCTCACAGGCTCCTTGTCCCACTGGGCATAATATGTCAGATCGGCCTTTATGGTTATGCGGGCCATTGGCTGTGTGTGCGCTCTCTCCTTACCCTGAGGAAGATTGACCTTTATTGCATTAGGAACCACAATGGTTGATGTGAGCATAAAGAAAATCAGCAGCAGGAATATGATGTCGGTCATTGACGACATCGAGAAAGAGCCGATGGTTTTAGTTCTTCTCTTTATCATGGACTCTTATGCTTGAAGATTCTCTGACTCTGACTTGCCGACAACTGCGGCTTCCTCCTCCTTGCTCTCTGAAACGATCTCGAGGAATGTAATGATATCGGCCTCCATTGCATACTGTATCTTGTCGACCTTTGACACCAGATAGTTATGGGCAAAGATTGCGATGATACCTACAATAAGACCACCCACTGTGGTTACCATAGCCTCATAAATACCACCTGACAAAGCAGTAACCTCAATGTTGTCGCCAGCCTGTGACATATTCCAGAACGCCTGTACCATACCTGTAACTGTACCCAGGAAACCAAGCATCGGAGCTACAGCAGATATTGTTGAAAGCACCTGCAAGCCCTTCTCCAGCGCAGCGATCTCAAGACCCGCATAGTTCTCGAGAGCCTGACGGATAGATGCATTGTCAAAATTGTAATCTTTCACACCTTTTGCGAGAATGCGTGATGTTGGAGTATTCAAGCGGTTGCAGAATTTGATGGCAGACTTGAAATCCTTGTCCCTGATGTTGTCGTTCAAACGCTCCAACAACAATGGGTTCTTGGCACCGGCCTTACGGAGCGCTGTATAACGCTCAATAAAGATATATACGCCAATAAATGACAAAAGTACGAGGACAATCATAATCCAACCGCCCTTCATTGCCAAATCAAGGACGTTGAGGCTCTCCTTTGCAGCCTCGGCTACAACAGGAGCGGTTGCTAAAGTATCAACTACTGTAGTAAGTGTATTCATAGTCATTATTTTTTATTGTTATTTAATCAGACATTTCTTATAAGCGGCAATCGTTGCCTCAAGACCCATATAGAGGGCATCACAAATGAGGGCGTGGCCAATAGACACCTCGTCGACCCAGGGAATCACATCGGTGAAATACTTTAGGTTCTCAAGGCTCAGGTCATGGCCTGCATTAAGACCTATTCCCAACTGCTTCACGCGTTTCGCAGTCTCAAGGAAAGGTGCGATGGCAGCCTCGGGGTCCTTTGCATAATTGTGGGCATAAGGACCTGTATAGAGCTCCACTCTGTCGGCACCGGCCTCGGCTGCAAATTCAGCCATACGCACATCGGCATCAATGAAGATTGAGCTGCGTATTCCGGCTGTCCTGAGATCATTGAGGATATCGCGCAGGAACAGTTGCTCCTTCTCTGTATCCCAACCACTGTTCGATGTCAGTTGCTCTGGCTTATCAGGAACCAAAGTTACCTGCGACGGACGCACACGCAATACAAGGTCCATGAACTCCTTTGAGGGATAGCCCTCGATATTGAATTCGGTGCGCAACACGCCCTGCAGGGCAAGCACATCGGCACGGCGTATGTGTCTCTCGTCGGGGCGGGGATGAACGGTTATACCATCGGCGCCAAAGAGTTCGCAATCCTTGGCAACCTTCAGGACATCGGGATTATTGCCACCACGGGCATTCCTTATTGTTGCGACTTTATTGATATTTACACTGAGTTTTGTTCTCATAAAAACATTTTTTCAATCCTAAAAACAAACCACATGAAAAGCGGTTTAAATATTTTTTGCAAAAATAGCACTTCCGCATCTACAGCGCAAAAAGCCTATTTTCGCATTTATAATGCAAAATTAGTACAAATAACAGATATTATATAATAATTTATCCTAATTTTGTATTGTAAACAATAGGAAAACAGGACGATAGTTATGAAATTCGCGATATTCGGCAACAAGCATCAGACAAAGAAATCGGAAAGCATAGGCAAACTGTTCGACGCCATTACCAAGCGCGGCGACTGCTATGCCATAGACAAGTCCTTCTATGATTTCCTGTGCGAAGAACATATCGCGCAGCCACAGCCACAGGAGATCATCACTGACAACAACTTCACAGCCGACGTTGCCATAAGTTTCGGTGGCGACGGCACATTCCTGCGCACAGCAAGCCGTGTGGGAAGCAAGCCCATACCCGTATTGGGCATCAATGCCGGACGATTGGGTTTCCTTACCGCCACATCCAACGAGAACATCGATGACATAATTGGCAAGATACACGAAGGCGACTACGACATTGAGCAGCGCACGCTCATTGGAGCCAGCACCAACGGTGCCGGACTGAAGAGCTACCCTTTTGCACTCAATGAAATTGCGATAATGAAGCATGACAGTTCGTCAATGATCACACTCAAGGCCACCATCAACGGTTGCGACACTATTACCTACCAGGCCGACGGACTCATTGTGGCAACACCTTCGGGTTCCACCGGCTACTCCTTGAGCGTTGGTGGTCCAATCATTGCACCGGAGGCCAGCGTACTGACATTGACACCTATTGCGCCACACAGTCTCAGTGCGCGTCCATTGATTGTGGGCGACAACACATCTATTGAAATCAGCGTAAACAGCCGAAGCGGCAACTACCTGATAGCCATTGACGGGCGAAACGAGAGTTGTGACGTGAGCACCACAATTACCATCAAGAAAGCAGATTACCGCCAGCTCATCATACGCAACAGAGACCACTCATTCATCCAGAACCTACAGGAGAAGCTCATGTGGGGAGCGGATATCAGGGACTAATCCTCATACAATATAACAGAAAAAGCGATGGAGTTGCTCCATCGTTTTTTCATTTTCTATAGGCATTTTACTTTGTCTGTGGGGTAAATGTCTTTGACGAACCGCCGGAAAGCACACCACCCACACTGTACACACCACCGAAAAGAGTCTCGGTTGCATCACTGACAGATGTTACACCATACATCAATGTGTGAGATGTCTTTGTAAACTCGGGCGACGAGAGCAATACCGTTGCACTGCTAACCGTATTAGGGCATTTATAAGAGAAAAGTACGGTTCCCGAGCTGTTCTTTACGGCAATATACTTGCCGGATGTCACAGAAACAGATGTCACGGACGAATAAGGTTGTGTTGCCGAGGTCGGGTTGCTTGTAGCACCACCTGTTCCCACCATAACACCACCATTGATGACAAACTTGTTCTGGTCGCAATCGAAGCCCTCCTCGGGCGATGATGTTCCTGAACTGAGTGCAATACCACCATTTATGGTTATTGTACCGTTGGAATCAATACCATCGTTGTTGGTTGCATGGCTGTATATGTAACCGCCATTTATCACCAGAGCAGACTTGGCGTTTATTCCGTCATCGTATGTGCTACACTCGATAATGCCACCATTTATTGTGAGAGTCGCTTTGCTCTCAAGTCCCTCGCCGCCATCGTTCTTTGTCTCGGCATATACGGTACCGCTGTTCACATACACATTTGCAGCACCCTTTATGGCCTTTGGAGCAGCATTGAAACCACTGTTCATTCCACCCATACCGCCACCGCCGGGGAAACCTCCACCACCGCCGCCCGATGTTGAGCCAAGAGATGAGCCCTGTGTAACGGCAGAGATGTTCAACAGTGCATTGTCGGCTCCCTCGCGTCCAATTGTAAGTTCTCCCGATGCCACGATGGCCTTGCTGCCGTTGCCTTTCGCAAGACAGTTGAGCGTACCGCCCAAAAGATTCACCGCAACATCGCCCTTGAGACACTTTGTCGAATAGTAGTCGGTACCCGTTGTTGCTGTATATGATGCACCGGCACCCGAAAGTGTAATATCCACATTTCCGCCATTCATTGTAAGCACACCATCGGCCGAGATGCCCATACCTCCCTGTCCTGTAGCAGTTATGTCAATATCACCGCCATTTATTGTCAATGCACCATCGCATTTTATTGCTGTACAATACGATGGGTCATAGGCCACAACCTTTGCAGTGCCCGATGTGTTTATTGTGAGCTCACCACCGTCAAACACCGCAGTTCCTTCAACCTTAACACCCTTCGACTCGCTACCGCTCATTGTTATGGTGTGGCTACCACCCAAAAGGGTAAAGTTCTTGTCGCACTTGATACCGGCTGCAGCATAGGAGTCCTCACTCGAAGAGGCTGACGAGCCACCGGCATAACTGCCTGTCACATCAGTAATGGTATAAGTACGCGTTGAACCGGATGTCGAATAGTTTGATGCTATCTGGTAATAGGTATCGGATGAAACTCCTGTAAACGAAGAACTCTGTATTGTATAAGTCGTTCTGCCACTTGTGTAGTTGTCGCTCTTGAAATAGTAGGTTCCCGTAACCTCGGCGCCAAAATCGTAACTGTAGAATGTTGTATTGTTTACCACCACCTTGTTGGTAAGGGTCGCGACAAGGGTATTGCTGCTATCATAGAGATATACGTTTTTCCACACATTCGATGAGCCACCAGGGCGGTTGCTTGTTGTTGATGTGGGCACACTCACATACACAACATAGCTCTTTGGTTCCTCCTCTTCCTCGCCACCAAGTATCTCGTCATAGGTAGGATCGTAAGTCTCGCTGTTACCGCTGCACAATGCCGTTATCGCTCCGCCCGTAATATTCACATCGCAATCGGCAGAAATTCCGCGCCCGGCAATGCCGGTTGCCTTCATTGAGAGTGTACCGCCCGAAATTGTCACAGTAGAGTCACACTTGATGCAGGTAGCATACGAGGGGTCGCCACCAAACACTACTGTATTGCCGGTAGCCTCCACATTCACCGTGCCGCTGAGCATTGAGAAGTTGCCACTGCTCTTTATGCCTTTTGAAGCATCACCCGCAATGGTAACAGAGAGTTCTGCTCCATCAATAATGATGTCCTGTGCCGACTTCACTCCCTTCACATCCTCGCCCGGAGTTGAAATTTCAACCTTTCCACCGAGGAGTTTTACTATGCCGTCACAATCAATGCCATCGCTCTGTGAGTTGAGAAGAAGATTACCGCCATTGACAATGACAGAATCCTTCACATGCACAGCATCACCGGCTGCTTTAGCAACCTCTATTGTAGCTCCACGCACCTCTATATAGTCATCACTACAAATCGCGTGCTTGTTAAGGGCGTTTACCACAAGCTTTCCGTTTCCTTCAAATATAATCTGTCCTTCGCTGAAGAGTGTACCCTTCTCGTCCTCGCCGGAGACGGTTACATACTTGGCCGCGTCGGTCAATGTATTCTCCGTACCATCATTCACGAACACCCTTGCCCTTTTCTTGCACTGGCTGTTGATGGCTGCGCCATTGCTATTGGTAAGGGAAACACCATCAAGATAAAGGTTGTACTTGCGTGAGCCATAGATCTTGAAGCATCCATTGTCACTCACACCCTGCAGCCTGTAATCCACCTCCTTGGTTGTCTGCGATATGACAGTAACCTTTGCACCATCAATATTCACAGCGACACTGTCAAAAGCAAAAGGATTGACCACACACGCGCCATCACCTGAATAGAGAACCTCAACCATCTGTGGCAATACCGCATATTTGATGCTGTCTACAGCAGCAACTGCAACATACTCCATACGATTGTCAAAGGCAATGATAAGATGTTCCTCGGCATCATCAAAGAATATACTGTCGACACGTTCCTGGGCAATACACTTTACCTCGCCACTGTTCATATGGAAACGCACATCCTTGTCGGCAAAAGCTGTCAAAACCGACAAGGCCAACATCATAGAAAGAATTATCTTTTTCATCGGTTAAGGATTTTATAGGTGTTGCTATCCAGTTTCAAGAGGTATATTCCGGCAGGCAGTGTTGCCATATCAAAAGAGAAGGAACCGGTACAGATGGCATCATAAACGACTTTGCCGTCACAGCTACACAACTGCACCCTTGTCAACGTGCAGCATTCAACATTCAGCACTTTGTCGGTCACCGCAAAAACGGCCGACTGCATCACACCGGCAATGCCAGTATCCTGTCCTGGTCCAGACTCTCCCAATGTAACACAATTCACCCAATCAGTGTTCCAACTGTAAGCAGAGCCATCCTTCATATCAACAAGCATCATACCATCCTCGAATGTTATTCGCCTTATCGCCTTCAAAGCGCAGGTAGCAGAGCCATCGGATGTCTTTACCACAATATTCTTGTCGGGAGCTGCCGCTGCATAAGCTATTGCAGCATTTACCAAGAAGAACAGAAAAAACCGTTTCATATTCCTAATTATATAATTAATCATGCTAAAATATTACTAAGACCAGGTTTCCGATGTTAACAAATGTTAAAACAGCACACTAAATAAATAAACGGCTGATTTTAAACCACGAAACCACAGTGCACAAAAAATCATTGCCCCATAGAACCCTATGGAGCAATGACCTATTATATATAATAATATTCACACCCAACCTTTGCACACAACCCAACGGTACACCGCAGGAACGACAAAGATGTTCAGTAGCGTCGATGACAGCAATCCACCAAGAACCACAACCGCCATTGGGCTCTGGATTTCGTTACCTGATGCCGAGCCGTTTATAATCATTGGCACAAGCGCCAAAGCCGATGTAAAGGCTGTCATGAGAATTGGAGTCAGACGGTCGGCCGAGCCTTTGATTATCACATCTTCCAAAGCAATACCCTCGCCACGCAGATGCTGATAACGAGATACGAGCAGAATACCGTTTCGTGTAGCAATACCGAACAGTGTAATAAGACCGATGATGGCCGGAATGCTCATTACCGATGATGTAAAATATGTCGCAAGCACGCCACCAATCAACGCCAAAGGCAGGTTCAGCAACACCACAGTCGACAGCAACATACTCTTGAACTCTGTATACAGCAACACAAAGACCACAAGTATTGCAACAAGTGTTGTGAGCCACAGAGTGCGTGACGCAGAATCGGCACTCTCGAACTGACCGCCATACTCAAGGCGATAGCCCTCGGCAAGCTGCAACTCCTTCTCAAGATGAGCCTCAACACGCTCTACAGTGCCAGAGACGTCGCCACTTGCAATGTTTGCCGATACGACTACCTTGCGCTGCACATTCTCGCGGCTTATGCTACCGGGACCACCTACAGACACGATATTGGCGACAGACTCAAGCGGCACCTTGCCGTTGGGAGTATCTATCAACGCCTGCTTTACACCATCGATGCTCTCGGTATAATCCTTGTTGAGTCGCAGGACAAGGTCGAAGCTACGCTCCTCCTCATATATGCTACCCACGACCTTGCCGGGGAATGCAGCCTCTACAAAAGCATTGAACTCGCCCATGGTTATACCGAAATAAGCCAACTTCTCGCGGTCGGCACGCACCTGTATCTGCGGAATCTCAACCTGCTGTTCAACGTTCACGTCAACAACCTCGGGAAACACCTTCAATAATTCCTGTATCTCCACGCCCTTGCGGAAGAGCGTACTCAAATCGGGGCCGAAGATCTTTATTGCCAAATCGGCCTGTGTACCCGATACCATGTGGTCGATGCGGTGTTCAAGTGGCTGACCGACTGATGTTACCACACCGGGCACCTTTGACAGGCGCTCACGCACATCGGCAACAAACTCGGCCTTGCTGCGGCCATCAAGTCTGAAGTTCACATCTATCTCGGCACCGTTGGATGTCTGCGAGTGCTCATCGAGCTCGCCACGACCTGTACGGCGCGCAGTACTTGTAACCTCGGGAATCTGCAGAAGCTCCTTCTCTATGACAGCACCAAGCCTGTTGCTCTCCTCAAGGGATACACCCGGACGCGACACAGCCGAAATTGTCAAGGCACTCTCGTTGAATTCGGGGAGGAAACTGCGGCCCATTTGGGTAAAGAGGAACATGCAGACCAGGAAGAGCAATACCACACAGCCCACGACCATACGGGCATGTCTGATGACCCAGGCAAGAGCATTGCTATAACCGGTTATGAGCCAACGGTCTACCCAGTTCTTCTTTTCATTGCGGTCAAGATACCTGTCGCCCGACAACATCATCTTGCAAAGAAGCGGAGTAACAGTCATTGCCACAATGAGCGACATCACAAGAGCAATGAGATATGCCAGACCGAGAGGCTTGAGCATACGTCCCTCGAGACCGCTGAGGAAGAAGAGCGGAGTGAAGGTTACCATGATGATGAGCGTAGCATGTATGATTGATGCACGTATCTCGGATGAAGCCTCAAATACGATATGCAGTGCCGAACGGCGCTCCTGGGCAGGGAGGCGATGATTCTCTTTAAGGCGCTTGTACACATTCTCCACATCAATGATGGCATCGTCCACAAGTGAACCGATTGCGATGCACATACCGCCAAGAGTCATAGTGTTTATGTCCATGCCAAGCAGGTAAAGCACAATTACAGTTCCCAACAGTGACAATGGGATAGCAAAAAGCGAGATGACAGTAGTGCGGAAACTTGTAAGGAAAAGGAACAGCACCAATATCACACACACCGCACCCTCTATGAGCGAACGGCCGACGTTGTTTACCGATGATTGGATGTAATCGGCCTGACGGAATATCTTTGTATCGACAACGACATCATCAGGAAGCGACTTCTGTATGCTCACAAGATTACGCTCAATGTTCTGCGTTACCTCAAGGGTATTTATTCCCGGCTGTTTTGATATTGAAAGGATGACAGCCGGTGTTCCGTCCTGGGCTGCATAGCCCTGTTTGACAGCAGGCGCAATCACAACATCGGCTACATCGGCTACGCGCACGGCTGCATCGCCGTTCATCTTTACCAGAGTGCTGCCAAGTTCATCGACATCACTTGTACGACCCATGCCACGCAGGTTATACTCATTGCCATAATCGCGCACCACACCGGCACCTATATTCACACTCATTGCTGCGACAGCGCTCTCAAGTTCCTCCATCGCGACATTGTACATATCCATTTTCACGGGGTCGGCAAGCACCTGATACTGCTTGTAGTCGCCACCAATGATTGTCACGTTCGAGACACCGCCCGTAGCAAGCACTGCGGGTTTAACTATCCACTCGGCAAGTGTCCTGAGCTCCATCATAGAGGTCGTTTCGGCCTGCATACCGACAAACATGATCTCGCCCATCACGCTCGATTGCGGGGCAAGCATAGGCACAACACCATCGGGCAACTGTCCGGTGAGCAGACCCATCTTCTCGCTGATTATCTGTCGAGCCTTGTATATATCCATTCCCCAATCGAACTCCACCCACACGAAGGAGAAGCCTTGAGATGATGACGAACGCACACGTCGCACATTGGTTGCACCGTTCACGGCTGTTTCAATGGGGAACGTCACAAGACGCTCAACCTCCTCGGGAGCCATGTTGTGTGCATCGGTGAGTATCACCACCGTCGGCATTGTAAGGTCGGGGAATACATCGACCTCGATATTCTTGGCCGAATATGTTCCGCCAATAGCCACCAGTATCACTGCAAGCATCACCAGCAGCCTGTTGTTCAGAGAAAATTTGATTATCTTGTTCAGCATAGCAAACCCCCATTAATGTACGTGACCGGCGTGAGGATCAAGTGCAGCAGCACCCTGCGACAGCTTCAATATCACACCACCCTTGCTCACCACTCGCTCGCCGGGAGCTACACCTTCCAACAGCTGCACATAGCGGCCATCGGTAGCTCCGACCTTCACACTGCGTTTTTCGAAAGAGACCGGATTGTTCTGCACGAACACGAACATATTGCCCATCTCCTCAACAAGTGCAGTACGTGGAACCGCCACGTGGTGTACAGCCTCATCAGCCGATGAGAGATAAAGAGTAACTATGCTGCCGGTCACCACACCCGGCAATGCATTGCATGATACTGTAACAGGCAACATATTGCAGCTGTTTGCGACATTGCCTACAACAGTTGTTGCACCGTTCATATCATGTACATCGCCCTGTGCTGTCTCCACGTTCACTGTCGTGATGTTCTGCAACTGCGCAGCATAACGCACCGGCAGTTCGGCAACAAGGTTTACGCCGCCAGCGCGCTGCACAATGGCAAGCGGTGTTCCGGGCTCAACATAATCGCCATTGGCAACAAGCAATGTCGCCACACAACCCTCCAATGAAGATTTCAGGGTTACCTTGCCCTCGCCGAAGTTGCGCTTCATGCTCTCGAAACGGGCCTCGGCCTGACGATAGGCCGCCTCGGCCGCCTGATATTCACGCTCGGGGACAATCTTGTCGATGAAAAGAAGCTTCTTGCGTTCAAAATCAGCCTTGGCAAGTTCATAGCTACTCTCGGCCTCGGCATATTTAACTGCAGCATCATTATCTGTAACATCGCCACCCTCAAGATAGAAAAGTGGTTGCTCAACCGATACGGGCATACCTGCAAGCACATTGCCTGCGAACTGTACCTTTCCGCTTGTTGTGGCAACGACTGTTGTGAAATCAGCAGGCAGGGCCTCAACCTTTGCCGCCACCTTTACAGTTCCTGCAAAATTGCTTTCAGCAGCAACCTCTGTCGCAAAATCAATCATCCAGCTCTGCTCCTTGGCAAAAGAGACATCGCCGCTCTTTGCAGGAGTCTCAGCCCCATGTCCCGGATGGGGAGCATGACTATGGGCGTGGGAATGTCCTGAATGGTCGTGCCCTGCGTGATTGTGCCCTGCGTGAGAATGTCCGTCATGTGAATGACCTTCATGGACATGTCCGTGATCGTGACCATGATCGTGGCCGGCGCAGCACTCTGTCACTGCAACGTCAAAGTGCGCATTCTCCTCACCAATGGTAACATACAGCATACCATTACCGGCAGTCTCGGGAGTGAGTTCAAAATGGAACATACCGGCGTGGTGGGCATCGGCCGTTGCCGTAAGGCTTTTTCCGCCTGCTCTCAACAATATTGTCGCACTGCCGGCCTGCACCGGTTTGAAATTGGCAAGGTCGGTTGCATAGAGTGTAATGCACGCTTTCTTGCCTACCTCGAGTCCTTCATGCTGCAAGAAAAGTTCGATATTGTGAGTATATGCCGTATAGCTATGGGCATGGACATGTTCTTCATGGACATTGGTACTCTCATGGCTGTGGCCTGCACATCCGCACAACGCAACAGCAGAAACCAGAATAAAAAGTATCTTTTTCATAGTAATGTGTTTTAAAATTCAACGGGGCGGTAAACGTCAACCCTTTATATAATCTTTCGCCCACTCCTTGTCCACGTAGTTCTCAATTAGCGTGCAGGCATGTGCGCTGAAATCCAATCCTTTTGATATTATGCCGTCCCACTCGGCAGCAGTGAGTTGTGCAAGTCTTTCACGGGTAACCTCCTCCTTCACAAGGCCATACAGCACACCGGCGTTGAAGTTGTCGCCGGCACCTACAGTGCTCACGACATTGACCTGCTTGACCGGATACTCTGCATTCACGCCACGTGTGAAGAACTGTACATTACCGCCACCATTGGTAAAGATGAAGTTGGGACAATAGAACTTTATCTTCTGGTTGTATATCTTTGCCGCATCGTCCATCTCATAGAGATATCTGAAGTCGTCGGCCGAACCGCGCACGATGTCGGCCAGTTCAAGGTTCTCGATGAGAGCCTCGGCAAGCTTTATACGCTCGTTGACATGGTTCTTCCTGAAGTTTATATCGTAGAAGAGCACCGCTCCCTGCTCATGTGCATATTCAAGGAACGCCTTAGTCTTGTTGCGCAGCACCGGATTCAGCACAAAATATGAACCATAGACCACAATGTCGCCCTCCTTTATCACAGGGAACTCAACCTCGAGACGGTTGTTCGGATAGTCCTTGTAGAAAAGATACTCGGCATCGTTGTTCTCATTCAGGAACGCCAATGCAAGTGGCGACTTACCGCCCGAGAAACAGCACACGGCCGATGAATCCACATTGTTGTCACGAAGATGCTCCAGGATTATGTTGCCAATGCGGTCATCGCCCACCTCGCTGATGAACTCTGCCGGCACGCCGCAACGTCCCAAAGAGATTATACAATTGTACACCGACCCGCCAGGCACCGCCTTTACGGGAGTGTCATTCTTGAACAATATATCAAAGACAGTTTCTCCTATACCAATTACTTTTCCCATTATTCCTTAGTTGTTTCTTATTATATCCTCAAGTTCGGCAATACTGTTTGCCACAACCAAATATTTTTCAAACTCTCCACGCACGAACCCTGCCTGCAACATCCCGTCAAGCGTAGCATTGAGAGAGTTCCAGAACCCGTTCACATTATACAACACCACACGTTTTGTGTGATAGCCTATTGTAGCAGCTGCCAGAACATGGAAAATCTCATCAAGAGTACCCACGCCACCGGGCAACGCAACAAGGAGATCACTACGTTCAAGCATAATATCCTTGCGCTCGCTCAGATTACGGCATCCCACTTGCTCATCGAGCAGGCTGCTCACGCGGCCACGCTCCACCAATATATCGGGCACGACACCCACGATATGTGCTCCGGCAACCTTTGCGGCCTTTGCCGTAGCCTCCATCAATCCAAAACGCGCACCACCATAAACCATGGCAGCACCAAGACGGCCAAGCATGGCACCCACCTCGGCTACCGCCTCAAAATAGCCCGGAGCGATATTCTCCGATGCAGCACAAAATATTGCTACACTCTTCATATCCTACAACGACTGCATATCATTAAGGCGCTTGTACACGCCATTCAGTTTCAACAACTCATCGTGCTTGCCACGCTCCACTATCTCACCATCACGCATGACACATATCTCATCGGCATTCTTGATTGTCGACAAGCGGTGCGCAATGGCAATTGTGGTACGTGTCTTCATCAGACGCTCCAGAGCCTCCTGCACCAGACGCTCACTCTCTGTATCCAGAGCCGATGTAGCCTCATCAAGGATCAATATCGGCGGGTTCTTGAGTATAGCACGCGCAATGCTTATTCGTTGGCGCTGACCACCCGACAGCAGACAACCCCTGTCGCCCACATTGGTATCATAGCCATGCTCAGTCTCCATGATGAAATCGTGGGCATTGGCAATCTTCGCCGCCTCAATAACCTGCTCCATTGTAGCATTCTCCACACCAAAAGTGATGTTGTTGTAGAAGCTGTCGTTGAAGAGGATTGCCTCCTGGTTGACATTTCCAATGAGAGCGCGCAACGATTTTACCTTCATATCCTTCACGTTCACGCCGTCAATACATATCTCGCCATGCTCAACATCGTAATAACGCGGAACAAGATCCACCATAGTGGACTTTCCACTACCCGACTGGCCCACAAGCGCGACAGTCTTGCCCTTCTCAATCTTCAGGTTTATATTCTTCAGCACATTGCGCTCCCCGTCATACGAGAATGTAAGGTCCTTGTACTCGATACCCTCTTTCACATCGGACAACTCAACCCCCTTCTCGCCATCAACAATTGTCTCCTCGGCTTTGAGGATTGCATCCACACGCTCCATTGAAGCCAATCCGCGAGGAATTGAATATGACGCTTTCGACAGTTCCTTCAAAGGATTTATGATACTGTAGAGCATTGTCAGATAGTAGATGAACGAGGGTGCCGAAATCATGGAATTCTCATTCAATATCAATGTTCCGCCGAACCATAGCACAATCACGATGATGCATGTTCCCAGGAACTCACTCATAGGGTGTGCCAACGCCTGGCGCATTGCAACACGCATGACAGCTGATCGCAGTTCGTTGCAGCACTTCCTGAAGCGCTCCGACATCTTTTTCTCGGCAACAAAGGCCTTTACAACGCGCAAGCCGCCAATAGTCTCCTCCATCTGCGATGTCGTCTCGCCGAATCTCTGCTGCACCACCAGCGATTTCGCCTTCAGTTTGCGGCCTATCGCACCCATTATCCAACCAAGCACCGGCATCACGCACATTGTGAAGAGCGTGAGTTCCCAGCTCACATAAAGCAGCGTCGCGAAATATATTATGATGAATATGGGGTTCTTTATGAGCATATCCAGCGAAGTGACAATTGAGTTCTCAACCTCAATAACATCACCGGTCATTCGCGCAATGATATCTCCCTTTTTCTCTTTTGAGAAGAAACCCAACGGCAACGAAACCACCTTGTCATACATCTTTGTGCGGAGGTCGCGCACAATACCCGTACGCAACGGGATGATGGCTGCCGATGATGCAAAGTAGCTGGCGGTCTTCAGCAGAGTCATGAATATGAGGAACACGCCAAGCAACATCAGCATTACCGACTCTCCATGATCGGCAACGAAGTCATTCATGAAATACTGCACATTGTTCATCAAGACATCCTTTGCATTGTCCGAATTCATGGTACTCCATGCAATGAAGTCTACCTCCACCGGCTCTGTAACCTTGAACAGAATCTGCAATATCGGTATCAGCACCATAAAGGAAAATACATTCAACACTGCCGACAGCAGAGTGAACACCACCGAAAGAAGAAGATATTTCCTATAGGGTGGGACAAACCTTCTCAGGACCTTGAAAAACTCTTTCATATTGCGAAGCCTTTTGTTTTCTTGTGTAAGGTACAAAGGTACTGTTTTTTTATTATTAATATACTATTAACTGAATAATTAATATAATAACGAAGCCTTATCCCCTGCAGAGCGGATGCTTTTCCCCATCGCGCAAAGGCCTATTTTACAAAAACGGACGGTCATTTATTGCCGATATTGCAAAAAACAACTACTTTTACAAATGGAAAAAGCAAGAAGATAAAAAAGTTCAAATGGGTAGAAAGAAATTTTCACAGAAGGAATACGATGTCATCCGCAAGCTGCTCGGCAGCAAGATGCGTGCGAACCGTGCACAGCAGAAGATGGTGCGCCACACACTACGCACTGTTTTCGAGTTCAATATATCCGATTTCAACATACAGGGCCAGGCCTTTGGACCAGCCGACCTTGACGAGTGCCTGCGCCGTGGTCGCATTCACGTACTTGATGACGCCACAATTGAGGCGATGAAACTGCGCCATGCCGAAAAGAAATTGCACGATGAGGCCGTACAGCAAGCCGAGGCCATTGCCGACGGCGAAGTTGTCGACTGGCAGAAAGTCCTTGAGGAGTGGAACGAATACTACAAGAACAACCCGGAATAACAAGGGGAAAACGGAAAACGGAAAACGGAAAGTGGAAAACTTGCGAGCCAAGTTTCAAGCTCACAAATTATAGTAAAAAAAGCGGAAAAGTCAGACCTTTCCGCTTTATCTTTTTCACTTCAAACCTTTCAGCTTTCCGTTTTCACCTTTCACCTTTCAGTTTTCACCTTTCAGCTTCCCCTCGTCTAAACAAGTCCCAGTTTCTTTGCAAATTCCCAGATGACCATTCCTGCAGTGACCGAAACATTGAGTGAATGTTTGGTTCCGAACTGCGGAATCTCAATGGCACCATCCGATGCATCTACAACCACCTGTTGCACACCCTTTACCTCATTGCCAAGAACCACGGCATAATGCTCGCCCGGGTGGGTTGCAAAGTCCTGCAGTGCTATACTGCCCTGACACTGCTCTATGGAGTATATCCTATAACCTTGTTCGCGCAATGCAGCCACGGCATCCATGGTAGACTCAAAATATTGCCACTCCACTACATCCTCGGCACCGAGCGCAGTCTTGTGAATCTCGGCACTGGGTGGTGTGGCTGTTATGCCGCACAACATTATGCGTTCCACACGGAAAGCATCGCCGGTACGGAACACCGAACCCACATTATGCAGGCTACGTACATTGTCAAGCACCACCACCAACGGCAATTTATCGGCCTTGGCAAACGCATCGCGGTCAATGCGCCCCATCTCTGTTACAAGTTTCTTTCTGTTCATAGATATTTACCCCAGTCAATTTTTCTCATATCACCCTCACGCTCATATGCAGTATTCAATGCAAGAGCCGCCGCCACATTATGCGACACATGACCGTTCTTTGAGATCTTCAGATAGTCCCAAAGCAGGTTACGGTAATCGGGGTGTGCACAGTTCTCAATCAACAGACGGGCACGCTCATCGGGTCCCTTGCCACGCAGGTCGGCAACACCCCACTCCGTTGCCACTACACGCACATCGTGCTCGGTGTGGTCGGCATGCGTCACCATAGGAACAATTGAAGTAATGGCGCCTCCCTTCTGTGTCGAAGGAGTCATAAATATCGAGATATATGCATTACGCGCAAAATCGCCCGAACCGCCGATACCGTTCATGAGGCGTGTTCCGCCAATGTGTGATGAGTTCACGCAACCGTAAAGGTCAACGGCAATTGCAGTATTCATTGCAATGAGTCCAAGACGGCGGATAACCTCGGGATGGTTCGATATCTCGGACGGACGCAGAATGAGCCTGTCACGGAAGAAATCGAGGTTGTCATACACATGCTGCAGGCACTCCTGGCTCAATGAGAGCGAACAGGTACTGCCGGCATTCACACGGCCACGTTCCATGAGTTCAATTACAGAATCCTGCAACACCTCGGAATAGAGATCCAACGGAGGCAGTTCCGTGCAGCCGTCAAGCGCCTTGAGTACGGCATTCGCCACATTACCGATACCGCTCTGTATTGGCAGACCCGTTGCTGGGATTATTCCACGCTTGAGATCGCCAAGGATGAAGTTTGCCACATTCTCACCAATCTTGCGGGTCACAGGATCCAACTCCTTGAACACTACCTGTTCATTAGGCAGATAGACATCCACAATACCCACGACCTTTTTGGGGTCAACCTGCACATAAGGCTTTCCAATCCTGTCCGAAGCCTTGTATATGGGGATTTCAGTGCGGAAAGGCGGGTCTTTTGGCTCATACACATCGTGCAGGCCAATTGTATTGTGGAATGTATTACGCTCAATGATGATTCTGTCGGCAAGATTCGCCACAGTCTGTCCTATACCGCCGGCCGTTGTCAGATAAACCTTTCCATCGGGGGTAATGTCCACTGCTTCAAGAATTGCCACATCCACCTTGCCCAAGTATCCATAACGCAAATCCTGCGCCATGAGTGAGAGGTGCAGGTCGGCATAGACTATCTCCTTGTTGTTGATGGCATCGCGCACCGTAGGGTTCGAGATGAACGGAGCCCTGAAGTTAAGGGCCTTGGCACGGGTAAGCACACCGTCGATTGAATCGCCGGTCGATGCTCCCGTATATAGATTTATCTTGAATGGTTTACCTGCAGCGTGAGCCTCCTCGGCACGTTTGGCCACCTCGGGAAGAACGGTCTTTGGCGTTCCCGAGAGCGTGAATCCACTAATACCCACACCATCGCCGTTGTTTATGTAACAAGCGGCTTCTGCAGCTGTCAGAATAGGATAACTCATAATATCTGAAATTGTCTTTTGTCAATACTTTCTGCTGAATATCTCGGAATAGAGGAAAGCTCGCTTTGCATCGGTCTTGTTCTCTATTTTTACCAGGCGCTCCTTACGGGCGGTTTCTTCGCTCTTTTTCTCGGGCGCAGGCGATACTGCCACTGCGGCTTTATGAGATGTACTTGTGTTGCGTCGCCTGCCGGCATCAATGGAACGCGCAGCATCAACGGGCGTTGCATGGGCACTATATTCCTGCTGTGGTTCCAGCACCTCAAATTGCGGGAAGTTCTCGCCAAGAGTTCTCTTGCCATCAACTTTCCCCGGGGCGGAGCCAAGACTCTTCACGACATAAATGATCAGATACACCGCACCGAATATCAGAATAGATAATATTGATCCCATAATCAAGCATCGTTTTTGGTCAAACACCCATTGAACATCTCATCAAACACCTCGCCGCGTGTCAAGCGCCCATCCTTGAGACAAATGACATCGACTTCGCCTTTCAGCACCAGAGCCCCGTCGGCAAGGTTATATATATCTTGAATGAAAATCAGTTTTGCACCCTTACGCTGAAGATTAATGCACACCACAAACCTGTCACCGCCGCGCAACGGACGCTTGTACTCCATGGTTATCTTTGCCACCATAGGGTCGAAGCCCTGGCTGTGCATCTGTGAGAAACTGCCGCCGATGTGCTCAAGGAACTCATGACGGGCATGCTCAAGGTAATGCTGATAGTTGGCATTGTTCACAACGCCCTGTATGTCGCACTCATAGTCGCGCACCTTCATCTCCAGCCTGTAGATATAATTCTCCATAATTCTCACTGATATCTACCGCGAATATACAACAATTAAACAATTAATATAGTTTTTGTAACAAATTCATGGATGTTATTAGTCATTTTTAAGATAAACCTCGAAAATCTCATGCACTCGCTGTGAAATATTCAAGCAAGCTTGATATTATCTGCTTTCAGCGAAGTTTTGCGGCGCTCATTGCGTGTTAAAAAAATTTTTCCCCATTCACTTGCACAACTTTCGCTCGTTTGTTGCTATTTTTGCAATGGTTGAACAGATGGAAGCGAATGAGATTCAAAATATCTACGCAGCTCATCCGGGAGTAGAAGCCCTGATACAGTTGCGCGAGGAGGGGGGCAAGAAACGTGTTCTCCTCGAAGGTCTATTGGGCAGTTCGGCCGCCATGACAATCTGCGGCTTCAAGCAACGCGTTCCCGAGCAGACACTGCTTGTGGTCATGAACGATGCCGAAGAGGCCGGCTATTTCTACCACGACATGATGCAGATTACCGGCGACAGCAATATCCTGTTCTTCCCGTCATCGTTCCGCCGCGCAATGAAATATGGCCAGGAAGACGATGCCAACCGCATTCTGCGCACCGAGGTCATGAGCCGCCTTGTCAACCGCCGCCGCAAGGAGGGACTTGTCATTGTCACACACCCCGATGCCCTTGCCGAGAAGGTTGTATCGCAACAGCAACTCGAGGAGAAGACACTCACAATAGCCGTCGGCGACAGCATAAGCCGCGACAAGGTGGAAAAGAAACTTGCCGCGCTAAAGTTCAAGGAGGTCACATATGTCTACGAGCCCGGCGAGTTCGCCGTGCGAGGCAGCCTCATCGATATTTTCTCCTTTTCATCGGAATATCCTTACCGCATAGACTTCTTTGGCGACGAGGTGGAGAGCATACGCACATTCACCGTTGAGGACCAGCTCTCAAAGGAGCGCACCGACGAGGCGACCATCGTTCCCAAGCTCAGCGGCAGCGAGGCTGTTGCAATTACCGAGTTCCTTCCCAAGAATGCCATCCTTGTGACAAAGGATATCGCATTTGTAAAGGGATGCATCGACAAGCTCAACAACGAAGGGTTCACATTGCAGGCAAAACTGTCGGACAATACACTGCCACAGATGCCGGAGCTGATGACCGCCGACGAGGTAGAGCGTTATGCCAAGAGCACCAAGCATTGGGAGCTGCGCCCACAGGCCGGCGGCAACAGCACGAAAGTGAAGTTCGATACATCGCCACAGCCACTCTTCCACAAGGATTTTGACCTTGTGAGCCAGAACTTCAAGCGCCTGCTCGACAATGGCTACAAGCTCATGCTCCTTACCGATGACATGCACCAGGCCGACCGCCTGAAGGCAATTTTCGAGGAGCGCGGCGATGAGATACCGTTCACTCCCGTAGGACGCACGATACACGAAGGATTCTGCGACAACACACTAAAAATCGCCCTTTTCACCGACCATCAGCTATTCGGGCGCTTCCACAATTTCCGTTTGCGCAGCGACCGTGCACGCAACGGCAAGACCGCGCTCACCATCAAGGAGCTAAAGGAGTTCGGCATCGGCGACTACATAGTACACATTGACCACGGAATAGGCAAATTCGGCGGTTTGGTACGCATTCCCAACGGCGGCGTGACACAGGAGGCCATAAAGCTCATATACAGGAACGACGATGTTGTGTTCGTCTCAATCCACAACCTGCACAAGATATCCAAGTACAGGGGCAAGGAGGGCGATGCTCCACAGGTGAGCAAGCTGGGCACCGGCGCGTGGGAGAGAATAAAGGAGCGCACAAAGAACAAAATCAAGGACATTGCCCGCGACCTCATCAAGCTCTATTCAAAACGCTACAAGGAGGAGGGCTTTGCCTTCTCGCCCGACACTTACCTGCAGAACGAGCTTGAGGCAAGCTTCATATACGAGGACACCCCCGACCAGTTCAAGGCAACCAACGAGGTAAAGCAGGACATGGAGCGCAAGCGCCCGATGGACCGCCTCATCTGCGGCGACGTGGGCTTTGGCAAGACCGAGGTTGCCATACGTGCCGCCTTCAAGGCTGCCACCGACGGCAAGCAGGTTGCAGTGCTTGTCCCCACCACCGTACTCGCATACCAGCACTATCTCACATTCAAGGAACGACTCAAGGACTTCCCATGCAACGTGCAGTATCTGAGCCGCGCCCGCAATGCATCAACGACAAAGAAGGTGCTCGAGGAGATAAAGGAGGGCAAAGTGGATATTGTCATAGGCACACACAAGCTCACGAGCAAAGAGGTAAAGTTCAAGGATTTGGGACTGCTAATCATTGACGAGGAGCAGAAGTTCGGCGTTGCCGTAAAGGAGAAGCTGCGTCAGTTCAAGGTAAACGTGGACACACTCACAATGACCGCAACCCCCATTCCACGCACGCTACAGTTCTCAATCATGGGAGCACGCGACCTCTCTATCATACAGACACCACCCCCCAACCGTTACCCCATACACACCGAGATACACAATTTCGATGCCGAGGTAATAAAGGAGGCCATCAACTTTGAGCTGAGCCGCAACGGACAGGTATTCTTCATTACCAACAGAATATCGGGCATGGAGGAACTTGCCAACATGATAAGACGCCATGTACCCGACGCGCGCGTATGCATAGGCCACGGACAGATGGAGCCAGCCGAGCTTGAAAAGAGACTGTATGAGTTCATCAACCACGACCACGACGTACTCATTGCCACATCCATTGTGGAGAACGGCATTGACATACCGAATGTAAACACCATCATCATAAACCAGGCACAGAACTTCGGACTCAGCGACCTGCACCAGATGCGCGGCCGCGTGGGACGTGGCAAGCGCAAGGCATTCTGCTACATGCTCACCCCACCACGCGAGAGCCTCAGCACCGATGCGCGCCGTCGTCTGGAGGCTATAGAGAGCTTCAGCGAACTTGGCAGCGGAATGAGCATTGCCATGCAGGACCTTGACATACGCGGTGCAGGCAACCTGTTGGGCGCCGAGCAGAGCGGTTTCATTGCCGACCTGGGTTACGAGACCTATCAGAAGATTCTTGCCGAAGCCGTACAGGAACTCAAGGAGGACGAGTTTGCCGACATACTCCAGCAGGAGGAGAGCGAGACTGCTGCCGACAGCTACGTGAAGGAGTGCTTTGTAGAGAGCGACCTGGAGCTGTTGTTCCCGGCACTTTATGTCCCCGACAGCAACGAGCGCATACTTTTGTACCGCGAGCTCGACTCACTCACTGACAGCCGCGAGATTGAAGCATTCAGGACAAGGATGAAGGACCGTTTCGGCGCCATCCCCAAAGAGGGCGAGGAACTCATCCGCGTTGTCTCAATGCGCCACAAGGCACAGAAACTGGGCATTGAGAAGATTTACCTCAAGGGCGGCAAGATGAACCTGTTCCTCGTTGACACACGCAACGAACGGTACTACACCAGCGAACTCTTTGGCAGCATAATGAGCTACATACCCACAAGCCAATACAAGTGTAAGGTGCGCGAAGGCGACGGACGCTGCATAATTACCATCGAAAACGTGAAGAATGTAGAGACTGCACTTGCATTCATTGAGGAGATACAGCGCCACGCCGGCATTTCAAAACATAGTCAAAACCCACAGTAATGTCATACTGAGCAGAGCGAAGTATCTCTTGAGATCCTTCACATACGTTCAGGGTGACAAACAACTGCTATTAAGAGAACATTTGAACGCAAAACCATTAAAACAATATGAATATGAAAAAGACAAGACTGTTTGGTTGCATTGCAGCAGCCATCATGCTGTCGGGCAGTGCCGTAGCACAGAACAATGGCGGCATTGACTCGCAGATGCTCAAGGAACTGAGCGACAGCTACAAACCCACAACAGCCGAGAAGGCGCTTCAGAACATCCTGCTTTCACAGCCCATCAAGGAGCTTGCGCTGAACCAGGAGAACCTCAACGAGCTGGATACCTATTTCAGCCACAGCGTGCCATCAAAGGGCATCACAAACCAGAAGTCATCGGGCCGTTGCTGGCTCTTTACAGGCCTCAACGTAATGCGTGCCAAGATGATTGCAAACGAGAACCTCGGTGCTTTTGAGTTCTCACAGGTATACAACTTCTTCTTCGACCAGTTGGAGAAATCGAATCTTTTCCTCCAGGGCATCATCGACACACGCAAGAAGCCCATTGACGACCGCACCGTAGAGTGGTTGTTGCAGCACCCATTGAGCGATGGCGGTACATTCACCGGCGTTGCCGACCTTGTTGCAAAATATGGCGTTGTACCCAAGGGCGTGATGAAGGAGACATACACCAGTGACAACACAAACGCATTCTCATCAATCCTCACACGCAAGTTACGCGAGTTCGCCATAGAGCTTCGCCAGGCACATGAAAAAGGCGCAAAGGAGAAAGAACTGCTGAACATGAAGAAAGAGCAGTTGAAGACTGTATACAAGATGCTCGCCAACGTATATGGCGTTCCACCCACAGAGTTCATGTGGGCACCAAAGGATGCAAACGGCAAGTACCGCGAGGAGCCACAGCTCTATACTCCAAAGGCATTCTATGAGAAGTATGTGAACATCAACATGCAGGACGACTATATCATGTTCATGAACGATCCTGCCCGTGAATATTGGAAGAGCTATGAGATTGAATATGACCGCCACCTCTACGACGGCCACAACTGGCTCTACATCAACCTGCCGATAGAAGAGATCAAGGCCATGGCCATTGCGTCAATCAAGGACAGCACAATGATGTACTTCTCATGCGACGTGGGCAAGTACCTGAACTCGGAGCGCGGCACACTTGACCTTGCCAACTTCAAGTACGACGAGCTCTTTGGCATTGAGTTCGGCATGGACAAGCGCGAGCGTATCATGACATTCGACAGCGGCTCGTCACACGCCATGACACTGATGGCTGTTGACCTTGACAAGGACGGCAAGCCCAAGAAATGGCAGGTAGAGAACAGCTGGGGCGCCAAATCAGGCTTCAACGGCACACTCATCATGACCGACGAGTGGTTCAACGAGTATATGTTCCGCCTTGTCGTTGACAAGAAGTACGTACCGGCGAAGATTCTCGACATCCTCAAGCAGAAGCCGACAATGCTCCCCGCATGGGACCCAATGTTCACACCGGAACAGTAATTGCATAAACTTAAAGAATTAACACAGCAAGCCCCAAGGTCATTACGGCCTTGGGGCTTGTTATGTTGCATCCACTGCATGGACTTTTATTTTCCTTGCTTGACTTTTATACTTTGGAAGGAAAGATTAGGTTGTGATACCTGAATCGTCAATTCACGCGACCTACCGGTTGTATTTGGCTCTGCAATAATCCTCAACTCATTGGCGTCAACATTGGCATAACGCATAGGTTTCTTGTATTCAACCTTCAACCAATCAAAAACATAATATTCCGTACTATCCACATCATTATACCCACCATATTCTCTTATTTTGGGTTTCTTGCTGCTAAGTATTATTGCTTGGTAAAAGTCATTACCGCCAAAAACTCTCACACCACCTTCATTAGAAAGGGTCACACTCTCGGGATAACCAAAATCCTCCTCTTGCTCCATAGTACCTATTGGTATTAGGTCACAAGAGACAAACAAAAATGTAAGACTGCATAAAATGGTTTTAGTCAATAACTTTTTCATAGTTCTTTCATTTTTGCAAAAATACAATTTATCAATACATATTCAAAAAATATTTACGGTTTATCATAAGTAACAACTCTTAAATAGCCGTCATAATAAGTGCTCTCAATATGCGATGTACCTGGATCTGGTTCAACACTTGGGTCTTTCAATTTAAATAAACCGGAAATATAATAACCATTACTCATAGTACCCCAACCAAAATCGCAATGAACCATATTGTTTGTTTCCTTATTTGTAATTGTATTATATAAAACACCATCACGATAAGTTTTAGTTGTCACAATACGTTCTTTAATTTTATAACCATCGATATTCCAACTATGACTCAATTTTATTTTTTTATTAGGAACAGAAAACACAATAGGAGGACAGTTTATATCCAACATTTCCTTAACTTTACTAAAACTATAAATATTACTACGAGTATTATCAAATCCAATAGACCTCATATAAGCAGTTGCTAAAAGTGGTAATGTAAATGTACCTTCATAAAAATACAGGCTCAAGCATTCCTTTCCAACACCTCTAAGAAGATGGGCTGCTGCAATTGTATCGTATGGCAAACAGAAAAAACAATCCCTTTTCAGCTCGCTCCAATCAACAGTATATCCATCGTTAACAAATGTGTTTGGGCACTCGAAATGAGTCATCAATTTTGCGATAGCTAAAGGGAAACACCCTGTGGGCGCTATCTGCTTCTCACCAAATAGAATACACAATCGCCTTTCTGGACATAAATTATTAAATGGTTTACCCTGATGCCAACTATAATATTTGGTTAATATTGGGTACACACTTTCTACAACACTCCATTCAGAAACAAATGTTTCTGTTGTTATATTAGGAAGATTTCCTCCTCCACCACCAGTTCCGGGCATTGGCATCAGATCAACAGGACCATCATAACCATCAATAGCATCGAGAGCATAAGACACACAAAGAGAAGTTGTTAATAGCAATGGAGTCGCATCAGGATTTGGCAGGAAATCTATTACACTATCATTTGTTTCATTCTCATAGTAAGGACGAAAATTACCAACGTAAGTATCACCATATGTGGAATCATATAAATCTATAGTATTCGGGTTCATGTATAATTCATCACCTGTTTCTGGCAACGTAAAAAAACCTGGGCCTGTTGTGGGATAGCCTTCATATATAAAGCGTTCCTCCTCTATCATATCCATTGCAGCACATACTACAGCCTCAGAAAGAGAGCCTTCGTCAACAACAGCCAACACATCCTCGCCGATTCTTGTATCGCCAGCCAAGATTGCATAACCTTGCTCATTTTCAAAGTTTGCCACATATAAAAGATTCTCACAATCAACATTATTTCCAGAACTTCTCGTCACTTTAGAACGGTACTTAATGGGAGTAACGGAGCTTACAACACGTGCACTTGCAGAACGGGTCGCAGATGTTTCTTCATCGGCCATAAAAGCAGCCAGATTAGCCAAAGCGCTATCAACCGGAATAGTAAATGTTTGTTCAGCTATAGGCTTTTCAATTGGAGTTGGAGAGGTACATAACTCCTCCTCTTGACACGACAACAGCAACAATGCTGCCACAATTGCACATAAAGACTTTTTCATATCTATAAACTTTTTATCATTAAAAACTATTATTCAACTTCAAACTCGCCCTGAAAACAATCTCCACTGAAATCAAAGATTTAACACGTATGGAAAACAAGATAAAGTTTATGAAACGATTGTAGTTTGGATGTTATTTGATTTTTCCATCCTTTATTATTCTTAATGTAGCATTTGCTCGTGCTACTTTTTCATCAATACCTTTTCCACCAGCTATAAAAAGGCTGATAGAACAAGCCTTGCTGTTTTTAGCAACACCAATAGTTGGTCCTGTAGTATCTTCACCAGGTTCTATATGTACGTGAACATAACCTCTAGTTTGTTTCAAGAACTCCATCTTTTCAACATCAACTTTTATTCTACTCTTAATTGGCTTCAAAGTCAATTGTTTCATTTTTAAGCACCTAATATCGGTATTCTTATTTTTCTTTCTCATATATGTTCTTTTCTATCGTTTTACAAATGGTTAACACATACAAAATTTATCAACTCTTGCATAAAAAGAGCTATTTGCTGAAGAATCGCTACATCACGTTCTTCTATAAAACAATCTGATTTCGAGCTGTCTATACACAAGAAACCATCTAATTTTTTGCCATTTGAAGACAATAATGGCACAACAACAGTACTTTTATAAGGCAAGGGCCACATACGGCGACGAGCATAATAATCAAAACAACCAGAAGGTAGTTTAATGTCGTTTAAATGTGTATTATTATATTGATGTTTATTCGCCAACCTATTTTGGCAATAATACAATTGGTCATGTTCCACTTGTTTTCCTATTAACTTAAAGATATGTGCAAAATCTGTATTATGCATTATATAATCCTCAGTCTTTAAATTATCGAACTTTTTTCTATGATTATATGAATGTGAATCCCTACATAATGTTTTCACATAAAGATTATTGCATTCTCCATTCACGTATTTTATACATACACCAATCTTTGTGTCTTTTGCCATACCAAAAGCCTCAGAAATTTCAGTACATATATTTGATAATTTTAAAATAATACCATTCAGATCCTGCTGCTTAATATTCGGATATTCATTTATTACAGAATTGTGTATTTTACGAATCGCATTTTCACAATCTAAATATTTCTGTGCTTTATCATAATGCCATATAGAATAAACGCCCAACAATACGAATATGATTAATGTACCCAGAAGAAGTGCAACTATTAACGAGCTATCAGTTTTACACAAACCAATAGCAGACAATATCAATCCAAAAACGGAGGAAAAACCACAGAATTTATCAAAATTCATTTTACTCAAATATTATATAATTAAAAATATATGAAGAACATCTCATTTAGAGTATACCCCTATTTTGTTTAAGAAAACCTCACAGAAAGAACAAACATTATGTAATCATCCACCTTAATCCAATCTGGGCACCATTATTCCAAAAGAAATACAGCATACCACGCTACAAACACTCACATTTGCTATTCTACATAAAACTCTCCCCCAAAGTATTCCTCGCTAATTTCTAGAACTATTTTATATGAGCCAACAGACAATTGTGGAAGAAACAATTCAATCTCGTCATCTTTGCGCAAAGTCAATTCGCCTTGCTGTTGCACAAAGCCCAATTCATCCACGATGTAATATGCAACCGACTCAAATGTCAAATAAGGACTTGTTATTGTCATCTCATTATTCGTTGCATTATACAACACTGTAGGTAAAACGTAATAAATATCTAAGTCTCTACCAGGAAGAGCATCCTTATTAATATACTTATTCCCTTCAACTTTTTCTAATACAACATTCTGGGAATCATCAGATTGCGCATAAGCAACATTGTTTAACAATAGTAAAGAGAAGCATAAGAATGCTTTACTTAAAAATTTCTTCATAATTCTTTTTGTTTTGGTTTATGCAAAAGTAGAAATGGCATTATACACGACAAAGAAATCCTTGTCCAAGCATGTCTAAGTTTAACAACAATTTTACCCCCCCCCATTTTTACACTATTGATTTACAATATGTTATAAACAACAGAGTGCAAATTGCAAAACAACGTTTCTTTAGTAAGAAAGACAAGATTAGACAAAATATTACAACACTACTCGTTTTTTTACACTATTTTAGCATTGAACAAAGAATAGAGCACACCATTATGAGAAATTTAATACGCTTTTTGCTGTTTTCATCGTTATTTTTTGTGTCTTGTAACAAACAAGAAAACGAAGTTCTATTAAAGCAGTTGGACGACATAAAGGCAATGGGCGATACATTGCCACAGGTTGCAATGCAAAGACTCGACTCAATAAAGCCACTGTTTGATAACGAAACGGAGTATATGCAAAATAAATTGGCACTATTGGAAATAAGATTACGCGACAAGGCGTATATTACACACTCTTCCGATTGCACTATTAAAAAAGTGTGCAGTTACTTTGAAAAGAATGGAACGGAGACCGAAAAACAAGAGGTGCATTATTACATGGGTAGCGTGTATCGTGACCTTAACGATTACCCTAACGCGGTGATATATTTCTTGAAATCTGCAGAAATTGCAGAGAAAGCATTAGAAGTAGATATCACATTATTACGAAAGGCATATTCGCAACTATCAAATTTGTATAAAAAACAATTTGATTACTCGGAAGCCTTAAATGTTATTTTAAAAAGCTTATTTGTTTCATTGAAAAACGGAATTATCGATTTCAGAGAACATGCAAATGCCGCAAGTTGCTTTTTTATAACAAACGATACAATAAATACAATAAAACACTATAATATTATTCTAGAAAGTCTTAACAATACAACGATAAACAAAAGTAATTCCGATATTATAGCAGCGGCAATGGGTGATTACACTTTATTGGGGTACAAAAATGAAGCGACAACATGCTACAATTCACTAATAAACCTCCGCGATGAAGAACTTCCATTCAACTACCTTGTTAATCTTGCTATCTATTATGAGCACATTGTATCTGTTGATAGCGCTGCAGCCATAATGCAAAAACATTATTACACAAGTTGTCAAATCGAATCCAAATACGATGCAGCGAGGTGGCTTACAAGGTACTATGTCCAAAAAGGCGATTATGAAAAAGCTGCCGATTATGCCATTAAGTTTATAAACGCAAATGAGGCTGTAATAGACAAAATTAACCTTGAGCATACAACCAATGCAAAGAACTTTTTCCAATACAGGCGCGACAAGGAAGAGGAGGCAAAGGTGATGCAAAAGGCAGCCAAAGTAAGATATAACTCAATGTTGGTTATTTCTGTTTCCATCATTCTATTGCTTAGCGTTGTGCTGTTCCATTTTTGGCGAAAGAAGCAGTTGCTCGATGTCATTTTAAGCAAGGAGGAGAATATTAAGCAGGTGAAGGCTTTGGCTGCCGAAAAGGATATTGAGCTTGCAAAAGAGAAGCGGGGGATTGAGCAAAAAGACAAAGAACTGGAAGTTTTGAATGCCACCAATTCAAAACTTGCCAAGCAGTTGCAGGGTGCCGAGGAGGATTTCAAATTGCTTGTTGCGCAGAACCGCGAACTTACAAAACTGATGCTGATGAATGACATTGCCAAAAATGCCGGCGATATAATTGAGAAAGTCAAAAAGACATCAAAAGGGAAATACCACCTTAACGATGATGAATGGAAAGAGCTGCTTGGGGCAATAGACAGGCTGTACCCGGAGTTCACGTACGAGGTGCAGGCAAAGTTCAAAAAAATAAGTGAACCAATGTTGCGCGTGTGCTATCTTATGAAAATAGGACTCTCCGGGCCACAGATTGCGAACTTGACCGACTATCCACGACAGACCGTGTGGGTAAGAATAAAGAAGATTGAACAAATAATGAACATGAATGAGATGCAGGCACAACAACGACAAGAAGAATAAAATTGTAATTAATGGACCGGCCTCTTGTTACGTTTATATATCTGCTGCATGAATTTATTTCCCTTGCTTGACTTTTATACTTTGGAAGGAAAGATTAGGTTGTGATACCTGAATCGTCAATTCACGTGATTTGCCGGTTGTATTTGGCTCCGCAATAATTCTCAACTCATTGGCGTCAACACCGGCATAACGCATAGGTTTCTTGTATTCTACCTTCAACCAATCAAAAACATAATATTCCGTACTATCCACATCATTATACCCACTATATTCTCTTATTTTGGGTTTCTTGCTGCTAAGTATTATTGCTTGGTAAAAGTCATTACCGCCAAAAACTCTCACACCACCTTCATTAGAAAGGGTCACACTCTCGGGATAACCAAAATTCACTTCTTGTTCCATAGAGCCAATTGGGACAAGGTCGCAAGAGACAAAAAACAGTAAAAAGCCACATAACAGGGTTTTAATCAATGTTTTCTTCATAGCTAAGTTTTTTATTATCAACCTTCTTGTCTTACATCAATTGTTTGAAACTCATTAATATCATCGACAGTCAATTTCATTTGACGTGGTTTACCGGTTGTGTTTGGCTCTACATAAAGTTTAAAACTATCTCCAAGTACGCCTCCGAACTCTACCCTCAGCCAACAATCTACTTCATAATGCACACCGGTTTCTTCACAATACCCATATGAAATATCATTATCATCATCAGTCGGTTCGGTATTGTGTAATATTATCCCCGAAAAAGATGCACTACCATTGTAAGTTCTCTCGCCACCTTCTTTGGCAAAAGTTATAGTCTCGGGGAAACCAAAATTCACTTGCTTTTCCCATGCGCCAATACAAGAGACAAGCAACAGGGATATTGCGCATAACAAGGTTTTAATCAATGTTTTTTTCATATTATTCCATTTTAAGATATTTTTTACCTGATTGTATGTATACACCTTTCAGTGGCATGCTATCCAAAAGTCTTCCCTGTAGGTCATACACTATTCCATAGTTTTCTTGGTTTCCTTTGATTGCATCAACTGACAGTTTATTGCAGTTTTCGCCGGTACCGTAGATGTGAACACCGTTGGTATTGTGCACGCAGCGCAATTTAGTGACACCGCCACCGGTGCAACCTATGCAATAATCAACGTCAAGCCCAAAATGCGCCTCACCTATTCCCTCAATAAACATAAAAGGATATGGCGCCTCGTACCAGCCGGGTTCGAATGCATCTGTCCAATACTCATATACGTCAACTACAAAGCATTTGCGTACCACACCATCCTGTGTCTCAATAGTTGTTACCTCCTTCACAACAAACTTGCAGTCATCAGCAGCAGAAGCGAGTTTTCCCAATTCACTTATATACTCGTCACCGACCTCAAGATTGAAATCAAAAAAGCAATACTCAATACCATCATCATATATATATGCAACCCCATTCTCGTCGCGCCCCAAATAGTAAAGAGTCAAATCCTTGAAATCTTCTTTTTGTGTAACATATACCTTCTTGTAACTTTTACCATTGACAACAGAGTCGCCACGTACAACAAATGTACTTGTAGCCAACACCTCCTCGCCCCATAGCGTATCGTCCACACTCCAACATTTTCCCTCTTCAAAAACAGGATGGGATTGGGACATTGCACCACTGCACAATACAAACAGAACAAATAAGACAAACGGCCTTTTCATGATATTTTCATTTAGAATTTTAGTAAAACTATTCTATTATTCCACTGATTATTTCCAAGGTTAATCTACTTTTTCTCTACAGTACACTTTCCAACCGCTTTATTCCCATTTGCCTGTTCTATGCGATATATATACACACCTGGGGGAACTTCTGCCGATATTTTTGCACGACCACCGACAAAAAAGCTTTCTCCAACCATTGAGCCATCTATATCAAATATTTGCATCACAACAGCATCAACTTGTGTGCTTACAAATGCTTTATTTTTGTACATAACTTTTATTTCAGCATCAAACAATGTTCCATCAATTCCTTGTTGATGATAAAATTCGCTAAATGACTTTATTTTGAAAGGCAGTTCACCCCATCCATCCGCATTCTTATAAAGTGAAAGGCTCTCGTCAGGAACATATATAAAAAAACGAGACTCTTCCAGAATGTTATTAAAAACTCCCTTTCCCAACTGTGGTGGTTCTTTTGGATTGCAGAATATATTAGTATTATTAGTTGATGGGCATAATGGGTCTGTTGTGTAAACAAATTCAAAAGCATAATCACCAATAGAGTCTACACTCTCAGGAATTGTCAATTCTGCTAGTTGACAATAAGAAAAAGCATTACCTCCTATAATATCCGTTCCCTCTTTTAACACATATTTCTGTTCACCGCCACTTGGCGCCATTGACGAACTGACAGCATAAAAAATTTTACCATCAACCGAGTATATTCCGTTGCCATCTTCTACACAACACTCATTATCTTCTGATATGGAAAAATAGTCATTACGATAAGGAGGCATATCAACATTGCCAAAGATTGTTTGACCCATTCCAGGAAAAGAGCCAGTGAACTCTAATGTGGAGGCAACATTTGGGCTGTTGATAAATGCAGTATCACTGATAAAAGTCAGCTTCCTAGGCAGTACAAGATGCGTTATCCAAAAAGCATTAAGTCCATTTGTTGGTAGTGTATCTACATCAGCTTCCCTCATGTCCAACTTCAAGTGGTATGTTTTGCGGGAAAAGTCCTTACTGATCATATAAGCATAATCATCGGATGACGGAATTCCGGTCATTACAATTTCTGTTATTTTGTCATAAGTGACAAGTTGGGATTTTAAAGATACTCCATTACCTAAATGCACTGCTACACTCTGTCCACAAAGTGTTTCCGCAAAAGCAAAAAACATGAATAACAAAATGCTTTTTTTCATATACTGAAGTCTTTTTATTTTAAACTTAAATTCAAAACCAGTTAAAGTTATATTGCCAAGTTTTTATCGGACGAAAATAAAACTATTTTGGGGATTTCGCAAGCTACACAATGTGCTATGTAACAAAGAAAAAGAAAGAGATAAATCTTACAGCACTCAAACAACTTTCAGAGCACCAGACAGACAGAATATCCGCAACAGGCGGCATTTGACAGCAGCAAACGGGTAGAGCGTGAAATCTCAAAGGAATGATTTTGCCATTTATCGGAAATATCTATCACTATAATCGTAACTAACAATAAATAGTCAGGCTTTCACAACAAAAAAGGGGGTACTTTTGCAGCCGGAAAAAATTTCACATAAAATATGACACACAATTACAGTTTCAAGAGCATGGTCAAAAAGTATGTGAACAGCAGTGCTGTCCTCATAATATGCACCATATTTGCTCTTGTCCTTGCAAATTCTCCATTGAAAGAGGAGTTTTTCAGCTTCTGGAACAGCGAAGTGAGCCTTTCGATCGGCGAATTCAACCTTTTCAGCCACAACGGGCACCCGATGACACTGATACAGGTAATCAATGATTTCCTTATGGCGATATTCTTTCTCTCGGTTGGTCTTGAGATTAAGCGCGAGATTCTTGTGGGCGAGCTATCATCGGCAAAGAAGGCGATGTTGCCAATCATTGGCGCCTGTGGAGGCATGCTCATTCCAGTGCTTTTCTTTTGGCTCACTTGCCCCAATGACCCCGACATGCTGCGCGGAGTGGCAATTCCAATGGCTACCGATATCGCGTTCTCGCTTGGTGTTCTCTCAATATTTGACAAGAGGGTACCCATTGGCCTGAAGATTTTCCTTGCAGCACTTGCCGTTGCCGATGACCTTGGCGGTATCATTGTCATTGCCCTGTTCTACTCATCGACCATCGATATCAACTATCTGTTGCTTGCCGCTGCTTGCGTGGCAATTCTCATCATTGGCAACAACAGAAAGATAATGTCAAAGAACTTCTATCTTGTCACAGGTATCGTGCTTTGGTATCTGATGCTGAACTCGGGCATACACTCTACCATAGCCGGCGTGATTGTGGCATTCTGTGTTCCCGGTTCACTGCGCAGGGGCGCTGTACGCTACATTGAGCGCATCAAGGAGAATATCAGCGGTTTCAATGAGGTACACATTATGGGCAAGCATCATACTGCCATACTCACACACGAGGAGATACACAAGCTCAAAAGCATTGAGTCGGCAGCCGACAAGCTCATCAGCCCGCTGCAGGAGCTTGAGGACAGACTGCACAGCCTCATCAGCTTCTTCATCATCCCGCTGTTTGCCTTTGCTAATGTAGGTATTGACCTCTCGGTAATGAGCATAGGAAGCATCTTTGGCGGAATCGGCCTCTCGGTAATAATAGGTCTTGTTGCCGGCAAGTTCGTCGGTGTATTCACATTCTCGTGGGCGGCAATAAAGTTGGGTTTTGTACAGTTGCCACAGGGCGCCGACTGGAAGTCATTTGCATCGGTATGTATGCTCTGCGGTATCGGCCTCACAGTGTCGATATTCATTGCCGACCTATCATATGCCGCACTTGGCAGTGGCACTACACTGCTGTCAGAGGCAAAGCTTGGCATTCTGTGCGGCTCGCTCATTTCGGCAATAGCAGGCTGCCTGCTGCTCAACAGGTTTCTTCCAAAGAAGGCGTAAACAGGCTATATACATATAGAATGAAGCCCCCTGCAGTCAATGCAAGGGGCTTCGCTGTTTTATCAGTATTCAATAGTTTTCGTTTGCCAGGCGCCAGGCACAAAGGAAGGCGGCACGGATGATGTCCGTCATCTTTTCATAGTCTATCTTATCGGGGATATCAGACGGCATGTGACAATCGGGGTGTCCCTCGGTGTGATACCACACAATGGGAATTCCGTTCTTGGCAAACCAGGTGTTGTCGCTGCCGCCGACGGGCTTGTCCCATGCACGATAATCGGGGATGAAGGAGAAGCCACGCAGTTCCATATCCTCTTTAAGCCAATCGCCGAAAGCGGGATGCGAGGCCGTATAGAAATAGGTTACATGCTTGGGATTATCGACAGGTCCACGGCCTATCATATCAAAGTTCATATAGGCAGAAACCTGCGATAAAAAGGCACAATTTTCAACAAAATGGCGTGAGCCGAGCAGGCCCTTCTCCTCGCCATCCCAAAAGGCGAAGATTATGCCGCGCTCAGGAGTCTTGCGCACCGTTTTCACAGCGCGTGCAATCTGCAGCACAGCCGACACGCCCGAAGCATTGTCATCGGCACCATTATAGCAGCTGTCGCCGTCAATTGCCATGCCAAAACCCAGATGGTCATAGTGCGCACCCACAACAACATACTCATTGCTCTTGCCTGGGATTACGGCAAGTATATTGTTCATGTCGCAACCGTTGACCGTGAATGGATGCAGATAGCCGTCATTGCCAAGTGGCTTTATGCCCCACTGCTCCAAGAGGGAGACTATATACTCTGCCGCCATCTGGCCACCCTCCTTGCCTGCATCGCGCCCCTGCAAAGAGTCGGAAGCGAGCGTTCCCACAAATACACGCGCATCGGATGATTGGATGGTGCGGTATCCACGTTCTACATATTTTTGAGAGAATAAAGCCAATGGAAACAGCAGCAAGGCTGCGAATGTGAATGCAATTCTTGACATGATGGAAAGTGTTTTTACTTTCGGCAAAAGTAACTTTTTTGCTCAAACAATGCAACTGTAGCTTTAAAAAACGTGGGCCTTGCCCCACCGTAGCCGATGCAAGGCAAGGAAGCTATTAACGGACTATACATCAACAGAATAGGATGTATGGATACATCATCGGGCAAAGGCAGAAACAGGCAAATGTGGGGCAGAGCATATTATCAACGAGCTGTTGAAAACTTTATCTTATTTTTCTCAATAAAAATTGTGGGGAATTGTGGGGAATTGTGTAATTTTGGAACGAATAATATATAAATATTATATTTTCCACAAAAAGTATGCGTTTCATTGGTAACATAGAGGCAAAGAGCGACAGCAAGGGCAGAGTGTTCCTGCCGGCCTGTTTCCGCCGCATTCTGCAAGAGGCAGGCTGCGAGAAGGTCATGCTGCGCAAGGATGTCTACCAGGACTGCCTCGTGTTGTACCCCGAGAAAAGCTGGAACGAGCAGTTGGACCTGCTGCGCAGCCGTCTCGACCGCTGGAACGCAGCACACCAGATGATATTCCGCCAGTTTGTATCGGATGTTGAAGAGCTGAACATTGACAGCAACGGCCGCATCCTGCTGCCAAAGAGATACATGGCAATGGCGGGAATTGCCCAAGAGGTGCGTTTCATTGGCATGGACGACACCATTGAGATATGGGCAAAGGAGAAGCTGGACAAACCGTTTATGAACCCGGCCGATTTTGGTCGTGAACTCGAAAAGATAATGACAGAGAAAGGAGGCCACAATGAATAACCCAGAAGTTTACCACACCCCGGTGCTGCTCAAAGAGAGCGTTGACGGCATGGAAATTGCCGCAAACAGCACATGCATTGACGTGACATTCGGCGGAGGAGGACACTCACGCGAGATACTCTCACGCCTGGGCGCAAAGGGACATCTCTATAGCTTTGACCAGGATGCCGATGCCGAGCAGAACGCACCCGACGACAAGCGTTTCACCTTTGTGCGCGGAAACTTCAGGTTCATATACAACTTCATGCGCTACCACAACGCGACAAAGGTCGATGCGATATTGGCCGACCTGGGAGTATCGGGACACCACTTCGATGACGAGACACGCGGATTCTCGTTCCGTTTCGATGCCGACCTTGACATGCGCATGAACAAACGCGGTGGCGAGACTGCCGCCGATCTGCTGAACAATGCGAGCGAGGAGGAGCTTACAAGGATTTTCAAGTTCTATGGTGAGCTGAACTGCGCGCGCAAGCTGGCGGCAAAGATTGTGAAGACAAGAAGCGAAAAGCCAATAAGGCGCGTGAATGAGCTCATCGAGATTGCCAAACCGTTCTGCCCACCACAGCGTGAGAAGAAGGAGATGGCGAAAGTGTTCCAGGCACTACGCATTGAGATAAACAAGGAGATTGAGGCGTTGCAGGAGATGCTCATAGGTGCAAAGGATCTGCTGAAGCCCGGCGGCCGCCTGGTTGTGATAACATACCACTCCATTGAGGACCGCATAGTGAAGAACTTCATGAAAAGCGGAAACTTCGAGGGCAAGGTTGAAAAGGATTTCTTCGGAAACACCACTTCGCCTTTTGACATGAAGAAGGTAATTGCCCCGACCGATGAGGAGATGGAACGTAATCCGCGCTCGCGCAGTGCGAAATTGAGAATTGCAATAAAGAAGGAGGCGAACTGATGGAAGTCAAGAAGAAGAAAAAGCGCAAGAGTGGCATTTTCAACTACCTGATGGGCGGACGTCTTTTTACCAGCGACATCTTCACAAAGAACGCAATGCTCATGGGTCTGATAGTGCTGTACAGTTTCCTTTATGTGAGCAACCGCTACCAGCACGAACAGGAGATTCTGAAAATCTACAAACTGACAAAAAGAAAGAACGAGATAAGCAACAACCTGTTGATCATAAAAAGCGAGTTTGCATACCGTTGCAGACTTTCAGAGATAGAAAAACTTTTGACTGAAAAGGGAAGCGATTTCCAGACACTGTCGGTTCCTCCTTATATAATAGATAAAAACAATTGAGAATGTTCAAGTTCCGTGACGATGTAGTCCTCCGTTTCAACCTGTTGGTGATATTCCTTTTCACCACAATTGGAATCATTATTATTGGCAAGGCTGCCATAATAATGTTCATTGAGCGTGACGATTGGAACAAGATAAAGGAGAAGAACATCAAGCACGACGTACCCATTGAGGCACGCCGAGGCAACATTCTGGCCGATGACGGCGGACTGATTGTGAGCACCCTGCCAAAATACAGGATGCTGTTCGACTTTGCCTACAGGAACCCTAACGACAAGGAGGATGAAAGGAAGGTCAACGCCCAAAGGGATTCAATCTGGGAGAAGGACCTGAAAGAACTTTGCGTTGGACTCAACAACATACTGCCGGGAACAAGTGTCGAGGAGCTTGAAAAGCGTTTCCGCAACGGCAGATACCCGAGAAAAAGGGGCGGCTACCAGCCATACAGGGGCAGCATCTCATACTCACAGTTCAAGAAGATAAAGGAGTTGCCCATCATCAGGGAGGGCAAGAAACTCAGCGGTTGCTACACACAGGAGATCATTGAACGCAAGAACATCCTTGGCAACACCGCCAACAGCACATTCGGCATTGTTAGAAATGTGGAGATTGACGGCAAGAAGGTTGAGGAGGTAAACGGCATAGAGAAGAAATACAACGAGTACCTGAAGGGCAAGCCAGGCTCAGGAACAAAGGCCAAGCTGAGAGGAAAGTACATCCTGCGCGAGGACAGACAGCCCGTCAACGGCTGCGACATACAGACTACCCTCAACACACAGATGCTCGACATCTGCCACAACGCGCTGGAGCGTGTGCTCAGGGAGAAGCACCTTGCTGCCGGCTGGGCAATACTCATGGAGACAAAGACGGGCGATATAAAGGCAATTGTAAACCTGTCGCGCGACATGAATGGCAACGGAAAGGTACAGTACATTGACACCATTGGCAACATCAAATACAACCAGACCGCGAACCATGCTCTTTGCGACCTGAACGAACCAGGTTCGATATTCAAGACCGTTGCCATGACAGCCATGCTTGCCGACAAGAAACTGACCACCAAGGACTCTGTCAACGCATACCCGTCAATGGTATACAACTTCAACGGTCATAGGATACACGACGAGATGTACCGTAACAACGGAACCGGAAAGTACAGCATGACCGATGCGATGATGTACTCGTCGAACATAAGCATGGTGCACTTCATAAAGAAGGCGTACGCAGGCAACCCCGAGGAGTACACCAACACGTTGCAACGATTCGGACTTACCGAGAACTACAACATAACCGACAATGAGGCCACACCATACCTGACACTTCCGGGAACAAAGAATTGGAACGGATACAGCCTCAACTCAATGTCCTATGGATATGCGGTGGGAATGACAGCCATAAACATGGTATCGTTCTACAATACCATAGCCAATGGCGGTAAGCAGATGAGGCCACGACTGGTCAAGGCCATCCTGAACAATGGAGAACCGGTAGAGGAGTTCCCTACAGAAGTCATCAACGAGCAGCTGTTCCCCAAAGCCGTTGCCGATACGATAACCGGTATGCTTACCCAGGTGGTAAACGGACTCAGCATCATTGTTGACAAGAGCGACTGGAGATATGGCAAACGTGATGGTACGGGCAAGGCAGCACACTCGGAGACAATGACCATTGCCGGAAAGACCGGTACAGCAAAGGCGTATGGAGCAAACAGGAAGTTGATGAGTTTCTGCGGCTTCTTCCCTGCCGAAGCACCGGAATATACACTCATCGTGCAGATGATGTATGATGCCGACATTGACCCACGTCCTGAAGAGGAACGCGCAAGGAACAACTATGGTGGCGGTAGCACATCGGCCCTCGCATTCAAGGAGATTGCCGAGAAGATCATGACAGAGAGATTCTTTGTCCCCATTGAAAACGCCATCGACGAGAAGAAACCGGCAAAGCCTGCGATAAAACGTGGAAACACCAAGGACTTGAGAATGCTCCTTTCAAGCATTGGAACACCCGACAGCCTGCTCAATGTGGAAAAGGGCAATATGTGGGGCGATACAAGATTTGACAGACAGGGAATGCCGCAGATAAGCGCGAGAGAGATTGGCGACGGCAGGGTGCCCAACGTTGAAGGCATGGGAGCCAAGGATGCTACATATCTGATGCAGAGATGCGGACTGAATGTTGTGATGACCGGATACGGCACAGTGAAGCGACAGAGCATTGCCGCAGGCCGCATACCCGTTGCAGGCGACACCGTGAGACTGGTGTTGCAACCATAAACAAGTTGAACAATAAAGGAACAGATTATATGAAACTGAGTGAACTGTTAAGAGAGACACAATGCACCAGAATGGTACTGCCTAAAGAGGAGGTTGACGTTCAGGGCATAAACATCGATTCACGCCTTGTACAGAAGGGAGATATGTTCATAGCTGTGAGAGGCACACAGACCGACGGACATCAATACATTGCTGCTGCCGAGGAGAAAGGCGCAGTGGCAATAGTATGCGAGAAGACCCCGGACAAGCTCTCTCCGAATGTTGCATATATAACATTCCCTAACGTGCAGAGTGTAACAGGAAAGCTTGCCACAACATTCTACGGCAACCCTTCGCAGAAGCTGAAACTTGTGGGAGTGACAGGCACCAACGGCAAGACAACAATTGCCACATTGCTGTACGAACTGTTCCGCAAGATGGGACACCGTTGCGGCCTGCTATCAACAGTATGCAACTACATTGACGGCACTCCATACCCATCGACACACACGACCCCCGATGCCATATCGCTGAACAGACTGCTTGCGCAGATGGTTGAGGCGGGTTGCGAATATGCCTTCATGGAGGTGAGTTCGCACGCCCTTGACCAGGAGCGTACCGGCGGACTGGAATTCGCAGGCGGAATCTTTACGAACCTTACACGTGACCACATGGACTATCACGAGAGCATGGAGAACTATCTGAAGGCAAAGAAGAGCTTCTTCGACAACCTTTCGCGCAACGCTTTCGCCATAACAAACCTTGACGACAAAAACGGCCCCGTGATGGTACAGAACTGCCGTGGCGACATAAAGAACTACTCTACACGCACAATATGCGACTATAGGGCACGCCTGGTAGAGACACATCTCGATGGTATGTTGCTTGAATTCAACAACCGCGAATTCGCGACACTGCTCACAGGACGTTTCAACATCAGCAACCTGCTTGCGATATATGGTGCAGCCGTTGAATTGGGCAAGGACCCCGAGGAGGTGCTGCGTGTAATGAGCACGCTAAAGCCCGTTTCGGGACGCTTTGAGGCAATGCACTCGCCCGATGGCTTCTCGGCAATTGTGGACTATGCCCACACCCCCGATGCAATAAAGAACGTGTTGAGCACAGTGAACGATGTGTTGCGCGGTCGTGGCAACATTATCACTGTTGTGGGAGCAGGAGGCAACCGCGACAAGGGCAAACGCCCGTTGATGGCAGCCGAGGCAGCAAAAGCCAGCGGCAGAGTGATACTGACATCGGACAACCCACGAAACGAAGACCCACAGGAGATCATCAATGACATGCTTGCAGGGTTGACTGATGAGCAGAGAAAGAAGACAATTACCATAGTGGACCGCAAAGAGGCCATAAGGACAGCCTGCGCATTTGCACAGAAAGGCGATGTCGTTGTGGTTGCCGGTAAGGGACACGAGAACTATCAGGAGATACAGGGCGTCAAGCACCACTTTGACGACAAGGAAGTGATTAACGAAATTTTCAAACAATAATACGGTATGCTTTACTACATATTCGACCTTTTTGCAAAATCGGGCCTGCCCGGAGCGAGATTGATGCACTATACATCGTTCCGTGCACTGGTTGCCATAGTCATCGCACTCCTGGTGTCGGCATGGTTCGGCAGCTATCTGATAAAGTACTTCAAGAAAAAGCAGATCACAGAGACACTGCGCGAGTATGACAAGAACAACCTGAAAGCAGGCGTACCTACAATGGGTGGACTTATAATCATCATTGCGATACTTGTCCCATGCATACTCCTGGGTAATTTGGGCAATGTATACATGCAGTTGCTTATCATATCAACCATATGGTTGGGTATCCTGGGATTTGCCGATGACTATATAAAGACCTTCAAGAAGAACAAGGACGGCATATCGGGCAAGATAAAGATTCTTGCACAGGCAGGACTCGGACTCGCGATAGGACTTACATTATGCTTCAGTCCACAGGCTGTAATGCGCGAGAACGTTACCATTGAGAGCAATGGCGTGAAGACCGTGCAGCTGAGCGAGAAGGCAACTAAGGAGAACAAGACCACCATTCCTTTTGTAAAGGACCACGACATAAACTACAGCGAGATCATGTCGTTCTGCGGCGACTACAAGGAAGAGGCAGGCTGGGCCCTCTTCGTAATAGTATCGATATTTGTAGTGACTGCCGTTTCAAATGGTGCAAACCTGAATGACGGCATGGACGGCATGCTTGCAGGAAACGCCGCCATCATTGGAATAGCACTGGCTATACTGGCATACGCGTCGAGCCATGCAGTGTGGTCGGAATACCTGAACATCATGTTCCTGCCCGGAGGAGAGGAGGTTGTGATATTCACCTTTGCATTCATTGGAGCACTGATAGGCTTCCTGTGGTACAATGCATTCCCTGCACAGGTGTTCATGGGTGACACCGGCAGCCTTACCATCGGCGGCCTGATTGCCGTGATTGCCATTCTCATACATAAGGAGATATTGTTGGTACTGCTGTGCGGCGTGTTCGTTGCAGAGAACCTCTCGGTAATGGCACAGGTGGCATACTTCAAGCAAGGAAAGAAGAAAGGCATCAAGCAGAGACTCTTCCGTCGCGCACCACTACACCACCACTACAACATGGAGGAGGAGAAGCTCGACAAGGAGTGTACATATCTCTTTAAAGGGCCACAGAGACCATTGCACGAGGCCAAGATTACACTGCGTTTCTGGATTGTGACAATCGTCATGGCCGCAATAACACTTATGACATTGAAGATCAGATAATGGAAAAGAGAATTGTCATATTAGGAGGAGGCGAGAGCGGCTTTGGAGCGGCTATCCTCGCCAAGAAGTTGGGATTCGATGTATTCCTGTCAGATTACGGCACCATTGCCGACAAGTACAAGCAGATGCTCGACGAGCAGGAGATTCCCTGGGAAGAGGGCAAGCACACAAAGGAACTTATACTGAATGCAGGAGAGGTAATCAAGAGCCCAGGCATTCCCAATGAGGCGCCAATGGTGGTGCAGATAAAGGATGCCGGAATACCCATCATCTCCGAGATTGAATTTGCAGGACGCTACACCAGGGCAAAGATGGTGTGCATCACCGGTAGCAACGGCAAGACAACGACTACCTCACTGATATATCACATATTCCGCGAGGCTGGACTTGATGTGGGACTGGCAGGAAACATAGGCAACAGCCTTGCTCTGCAGGTTGCCGAGGGCGACAAGGACTATTACATTGTGGAGTTGAGCAGTTTCCAGCTCGACAACATGTATGAGTTCAGGGCAAACGTTGCAGTGCTCCTGAACATCACGCCCGACCACCTTGACCGCTATGGATACAACATGCAGAACTATGTTGATGCCAAGCTGCGCATTCTGCAGAACCAGCAACCCGACGATGCATTTGTATATTGGAACGATGACCCTATTATAAAGAAGGAGTTGCCAAAATACCGCCATGGTAAGCTTTACCCCTTTGCCGAGAAGCTACAGGAGGGAAGCGCAGCATACACACACGAGGAGAAGCTTATATTCACAGAGCCTACACCATTCAACATGGAGTTGGAGGAGCTGTCATTGACAGGAAAGCACAACCTGTACAACTCAATGGCGGCAGGTATCTCGGCCAATGTGGCAGGTATACGCAAGGAGACCATACGCGAGGCATTGAGCACATTTGCAGGCGTTGAGCACAGACTGGAGAAGGTTGCGACAGTAGACGGTGTGGAATACATCAATGACTCGAAGGCTACTAACGTGAACAGTTGCTGGTATGCATTGCAGAGCATGAAAAAGAAGACCATACTCATATTGGGCGGCAAGGACAAGGGCAACGACTACAGCGAGATTGCAGAACTTGTGAAGAGCAAGTGCGCCGGCCTTGTGTTCCTTGGAGCCGACAACAGCAAGCTGCAGGAGTTCTTCAAGGAGTATGGCCTGCCGATAGCCGACACACACAGCATTGAGGAGTGCGTGGAGGCTGCACGCCGCATGGCAAAGAGCGGCGAGGTGGTTCTGCTGAGCCCATGCTGCGCAAGCTTTGACCTTTTCAAGAGCTACGAGGACAGAGGACGCCAATTCAAGGATCTGGTACACAAACTATAAGGAAAACGATGGGAGGAGATAAACTAAAACGTATATTGTTCAAAGGTGATAAGGTAATATGGATTGTCTTTATCACTCTTTGCGCCATATCATGGGTTGAGGTGTTCAGTGCTACAAGCCGCCAGACCTATGGTAGCGGCAGTTATTGGAGCCCCATCATAAAGCATACCGGTTTTCTCATAGGTGGCATATTCGTTGCATGGTTCATCCACAACCTGAAAGCGCAATGGATTGACAAATGCAGCAAGATCATATACTGGATGGGACTTGCCGGATTGTTGTGGGCACAGATAGGAGGAGCAAAACTGAATGACAGTGCCCGTTGGATAAGCATCTTTGGAATAACATTCCAGCCAATGGAACTTGCAAAGATGGGCCTTGTGATGATGACTGCGAGAATCCTTGCCAAGTACCAGGAGGAAGACGGGACAAGCCCGTTGGCATTCAAGGAGATATTGAAATACAGCATATTCCCTATACTTATCATATTCAAGGAGAACTTCTCATCGGCATTCCTGTTGTCAGTGACAATATACCTGATGATGCTGGTGGGACGAGTGCCCAGACGACAACTGTTGACAACATTGGGAGCCGCATTCGCAGTTGGAGCGATAGGACTTATTACCTTAATATCCATACCGGAGAGCGTAAAGGATATGGGCCGCTTCGGCAGCAAGGCCATAACATGGAAGCACCGTATTGTGGATGCATTCAACTCAAAGCCCATTACGGCCGAGGAGTATGATGAGAATGAGAATGAACAGAGGACCTATTCGCACATTGCAGTTGCCTCGAGCCATCTCTTGGGATGCGGCCCCGGCAACTCCATACAGCGCGACTTCATACCACACGCATACTCTGACTACATCTTTGCTGTGATTATAGAGGAGCTTGGACTCATAGGTGCGACAATTGTACTGTTGCTGTACCTGACACTACTATATAGCTGCGGAAAGATTGCGAAGAAATGCGATGACCCCTACGCGGCATTCCTGTCGATGGGCATTGGAATGATCATTGTCACACAGGCACTGCTGCACATGTACATATCGGTAGGTAACTTTGTGACAGGACAGCCGTTGCCGCTCATGAGCCAGGGAGGAACATCGTTCCTCATCAACAGCGTATATATCGGTTTCCTGCTGTGCATCAGCCGATATGCAAAAGCTTCGGACAAAAAGGCCACTATTGTATAACACCACAAAACTTTGTGTTTATGAAAAAGGAGTATAGAATAATCATTAGCGGAGGAGGTACAGGAGGACACATTTTCCCTGCACTGTCAATTGCCGATGCCATCAAGGCAAAACAGCCCGATGCAAAGATATTATTCGTCGGAGCCGACAACAGAATGGAGATGCAGAGAGTTCCCGATGCAGGATATGACATCGTGGGACTGCCAATTGCAGGCTTTGACCGCAAGAACCTGTTGAAGAACTTCAAGGTGTTGTGGAAGATTTTCAAGAGCCAGCGCAAGGCAAGGAAAGTCATCAAGGAGTTTGCGCCACAGGCTGCTGTGGGTGTAGGCGGATATGCAAGCGGCCCTACATTGAAGATGGCGGCAAGCATGGACATCCCGACACTGATACAGGAGCAGAACTCATACGCAGGCGTAACGAACAAGATTTTGTCAAAACGCGCCAAGATGATCTGTGTGGCATATGACGGAATGGAGCGTTTCTTCCCAAAGGAGAAGATAAAGCTGACCGGTAACCCCGTGCGCAAGAACCTGCTGGAGATGCGCGCCAACCGCAAGGAGGCGATGAAGGCCATGAATCTTGACGAGAACAAGAAGTGCGTGCTCATTGTAGGCGGCAGCCTCGGTGCACGTAGCATAAATGAGGGTATCATTGCAAACATTGAGAAGATAAGGGCAAACAAGGATATACAGTTCATCTGGCAGACAGGAAAGCTCTACTTCGAGGAGATGAAGAAGAGAGCAGCCGAGGCCGGAAAGCCCGAGAACCTTACAATAACCGACTTTGTATCGAACATGGGCAACGCATTGGGCGCAGCAGACCTGGTGGTGTCACGCGCCGGTGCCGGTTCAATATCAGAGTTCGCACTGTTGGGCAAGGCTGTGATACTGGTTCCATCGCCAAACGTATCGGAAGACCACCAGACAAAGAACGCCATGGCGTTAGTGGACAAGGATGCCGCAATATATGTGGCCGATGCCAATGTTAAGGAGGAGCTTATCGACAAGGCTGTCGAGACAGTGAATGACGGAATGAAGATTGCGCTGCTTGAGGCGAACATCGTGAAGATGGGCAAGCCCGATGCTGCAAGCGAGATTGCCGACGAGGTACTCAAGCTTGCCGATGCATATATTGAAAAGAAAAAGAGAAATTGAAGCAAATGGAACTGAAGGATATAAAATCGGTATATTTCTTGGGCGCCGGCGGCATTGGCATGAGCGCATTGGTAAGATACTTCCTCAACGAGGGCAAGTTTGTGGGCGGATATGACCGTACATCAAGCGAACTGACAGACAGACTCATTGAGGAGGGCGCGGTACTGCACTTTGAGGAGGACCCAGACCTTGTCCCTGCCGAGTGCAAGGACGCAGCATCGACACTTGTCGTCTACACCCCCGCAATACCTGCCGACCACAAGGAGTGGAGCCTGTTCAAGGATGGCGGCTTTACCATAAAGAAGCGCGCCGAGGTTCTTGGTATCATAACAAAGGGCAAGCGTGGCGTGTGCGCTGCCGGAACACACGGCAAGACCACTACATCCACAATGACTGCACACCTGTTGCATAGTTCACAGGTCGACTGCGCAGCATTCCTTGGCGGCATATCAAAGAACTACAAGAGCAACCTCATCACAACCGACAAGAGCGACTTTGTGGTAATTGAAGCCGACGAGTATGACCGTTCGTTCCTTCACCTGCAGCCATACGTGGCAACGATAACATCGGCCGACCCAGACCATCTGGACATCTATGGGAACAAGGAGAACTATCTTGAAGCCTTTGCGCAGTTCACCGAGAGAATACGCGAGGACGGCTACCTTATAATACACGAAGGCCTGGAGGTGCAGCCACGCACAAAAGAGGGCGTAAAGACCTATACATATGGCCGCGAACAGGGCGACTTCCACGCCGAGGACATACGTATTGGCGGCGGAAGAATACTTTTCGACTATGTGTCGCCATGGCAAAGGATTGCCGACGTGGAACTTGGCGTGCCAATGAGTATCAATATCGAAAACGGCATTGCCTCAATGGCAATGGCGGAGATTTGCGGTGCCACAGCAGATGAGATGAAGAAGGGAATGGCAACTTTCGCGGGAGCAGAACGCCGTTTTGACTTCCACATAAAGGAGGATGATCTTGTACTCATAAGCGACTATGCACACCACCCCGATGAGGTACGTGCATGTGCAAGATCAATCAAGGAACTTTACAGCGACAAGAAGGTGACCGTACTGTTCCAGCCACACCTGTTCAGCCGCACTGCCGATTTCTACAAGGAGTTTGCCGAGACCCTTTCAATGTTTGACAAGGTGATACTTGTAGACATATACCCGGCAAGGGAGAAGCCCATCCCCGGCGTGACAAGCAAGCTCATATATGACCACCTTGCAGCCGGCGTGGAGAGAAGCATGTGCAGCCGTGCCGATGTAGTGAGCACCATTGAGAAAGAGAAGAACAACATAGAGATTCTTGTTTCACTTGGAGCAGGAGACATTGAAAACGAGATAGGAAAAATTGAACAGATTTTGAGAAACAGATAATGCTGAAAAAGATTCTGAAATATATCATTATTGCAGCATTGGGATGTTACCTTGCATTTGCATTTGTCATTGTTCCCCTACAGAAGGACTATGACAGTTGCAAAGGCATTGTCATCAACATAACCGACAACAAACTGGGCACCATCAGCAACGAGGACATTGAGGAGATGCTCAGGGATGAGGAACTGTTCCCCGAAGGCAAGCAGATGGACAGCATCAGGTGTTACGAAATAGAGAATTTCATAAACGCCATGACGCTGATAAAGGAGTGCCAGGTATACAAGACCAACGAGAAAAGGGTTAAGGTTGATGTCATTTGCCGTGAACCTGTACTCAAGGTGCTCGACAGAAACGGGGAAACATACTATGTTGACATTGAAGGAGAGAAGATCAACGACATCAAAAAGCCGTTGCTGTTGCCTGTGGCATCGGGCGAAATTGATGACAGCATGATTGCCAACGAACTGCAGAGTCTTGTCCTGGCAATAGCAAAGGATCCATTCTGGCTCGCACAGATTGAGCAGATATATTTCAACGAAAAGAAAGAGGCTGTGATGACACCAAGAATGGGTAACCACATCATAGAACTTGGAAGCATCAAGCAACTTGATGAAAAGCTGAGCAACCTGAAGACGTTCTACCAGAAGGGACTGAACGCTGTGGGTTGGGACAAATACAGCAAACTGAACATAAAGATTAGCAACAAAGTCATTTGTACAAAAAGAGAAAAATAGATATGGGAAATACATGTTACATTGTAGCCATTGAACTCAGTTCCTCAAAGATTTCCGGAGTTGTGGGAATTGAGACAACTGAAGGAATGAGAATTCTTGCAGCCGCAAGCGCACGCGTTGACGGTTTCATTTCAAAGGGTATTGTACGCAATGTCGACAAGACAAGTGGAGCTATAAATGATATAATCAACAGGCTCGAGACCGACCTGAACAAGGCTACCGGCGAGTACATCAACATCAAGAAGGCATACATTACCTTTGCCGGACTCAGCGTGCACAGCATAAAGTCACAGGTGAACCGTGATTTTGGCAAATACACCAAAATCACACAGGACATCATCAACGAGTGCGACAGACTCGACACATTCCAGACACCTGAAGGTTATAAGAGACTGCAGGTGGATCCACAGGAGTATAGACTCGATGGCAATGTTGACTATAACCCCATAGGTGCATACACACAGACAATAGAGTGCAACTACCTGAATATTGTAATGAAGGAGCAGTTCTACACACAGCTGTGCGACAGTTTCGCTCAAGCAAGCATTGAGATTGAGGACAGTTTCTGTGCCGCACACTTCGATGCGGACATCCTTCTCTCAAAGGACCAGCGCCGCAATGGTTGCGCCCTCGTGAACATTGGTGCCGAGACAACCACCATTTCAATCTACAACAACGACAAGCCCAAGATGATCACAGTGCTGCCGTTGGGAAGCAACAACATAACACGCGACCTCACAGCAGAGCTTATATCATTAGAGCAGGCCGAGGAGATAAAGTTCATACAGGGCTACAAGTCTACATACAACAGTTGTGACGGAATTGACAACGAAACAGTCAACAAGGTCATCTATGCACGTATGGGCGAGATACTCAAGAACGTACGCTACCAGATTGAGGAATCGGGCGAAATGGTACGTCACATTGTCTTCACTGGTGGTGGCTCTAAGTTGAAGAACCTGAAGGAGCTTCTTGATGAGTTCCTGCCAAACTTCAGCACAGACATCAAGCCTGAGCCCGAGTTCAACCTCATAAGTGAAAACGAAGTGAATATATACGGTGTAATCACTACAGCACTGTACGGTCTCTTGAAACAGGGCAAGGCAAACTGCTGCGAGATTGCGATGCCTGCAGCACAGGAGACTGCAATAAAGAATGGTGAACTGTTCTTCACTGATGAAACGGAAACAGAAAAGACAGTGGAAACAGATGAACCCAAGAAGACAGAGGAGGTAGAGACAAAGGCAACAGAAGAGGAGAAAAAGCCCGAACAACAAAAACAACCAGCAAAGCCTCAAAAGCCAATAAAAGACAAGGGGAACGGTCCAAAGAAAAGTTGGAAAGATAGCATTGGAAACTTGTTTCAAGACTTCGTAAGAAACATGACCAGTGACCCTGAGGATGAAAATAGCAACGAAGAAAACAATACAACAATCAATCAATGATACTGAAGTATGGAAATTAAAGAACCTGCAAGACAGAATTTACCATTTGCAATACCTACCGATGCGCCAAGAATAATAAAAGTTGTTGGTGTTGGTGGCGGTGGTAGCAATGCTGTACACAACATGTACCGCAAGGGCATACACAATGTATCATTCGCGGTATGTAACACAGACCTCCAGGCAATGCAGAACTCACCTATCGCAAAGAAGGTGCAGCTTGGTCTGGAGATTACAGAAGGACTTGGCGCCGGCAATGACCCCGAAGTAGCACGCAAGGCTGCTGAGGAGAGCCGTGAGGAGATTGAAAGACTCTTCAACGACGGAACAAAGATGGCATTCATTACCGCCGGTATGGGTGGTGGTACAGGTACAGGCGCAGCGCCTGTAGTTGCCGAGATTGCCCGTAGCAAGGGCATCTTGACAGTGGGTATAGTGACCATCCCATTCAAGTTTGAGATGCCTGGAAAAATCAAACAGGCACTACGTGGTGTCATCGAGATATCAAAGCATGTGGATGCCCTGCTCGTCATCAACAACCAGCGACTCATTGACATCTATCCAAAGATGGAGGTATCCGAGGGATTCAAGATTGTCGATGATGTGCTGACAACTGCAACAAAGAGTATTGCCGAGATCATCACTGCACGCGGTGTCATCAACCTCGACTTCCGCGATGTGAAGAAGATTCTGAAGAACGGTGGCGTAGCCATCATGAGCTACGGCATTGAGAGCGGCGAAATGCGAGTATCACGCGCATTCCGCAAGGCGCTCCACTCGCCACTGCTCAATGACAATGACATCTACAAGTCAAAGAAGATTCTTTTCAACATATACGAGAACCCGAACACTCCTATCCGTGTTGAGGAGATGGCAGAGGTGGAGTCCTTCATGTCACAGTTTACAGATGAGAACATTGAGCTCATTTGGGGTTACAGCAAGGACAACAGTCTCGAGGATGGCCAGGTTAAGGTTACCGTGCTTGCAACAGGCTTTGGAATGAAGAACATTCCGGGTATGGAGCCAATTGTAAGTGACATGAAACAAGATGCACAGGCATTGACCGACCAGGAGAGAGTCAAGAAAGAAAAGGAAGAACAGAAACTAAACGACCTGCTCGGCACCTTCTACAAGGCCGACTACAAGATGTATATCTTCAAGGGCGATGAGATGTACAACGAGGAGTTCCTTGCTGCGCTTGACAACTCTCCAACCTACCGCCGTACAGCACAGGACCTGGAGAGAATGGTGTCAATATTCGGTGGCGACACAACTGTTCCTACAAATGCGCCATTGGAGACCGCGGATGCAGATGCAATAGATGAAAATATTGTTGAAGAGGTTGCTGATGATGAGAATCCTGGCGAGACAGTTTTCAACAAGGAGATGAACGAAATGGAATAATAACCCTAAATAAGAAAAATATGGATTTGTTTGACATTATAAGCAACGACATCAAGGAGGCCATGAAGGCCAAGGACAAGGTTGCACTTGACACATTACGTAACATAAAGAAAGTTCTGCTTGAGGCAAAGACCGCCCCTGGAGCAGGCGACACTGTAAGTGATGAGACTGCCATCAAGATTATCCAGAAGCTTGTGAAGCAGGGCAAGGAATCGGCCGAACTTTACCAGAGCCAGAACCGCACAGACCTTGCGCAGGAGGAACTGGCACAGGTTGAAGTGATGTCAAAGTACCTTCCAAAGCAGATGAGCGAGGAAGAAGTTGCAACAATTGTAAAGGAGATCATTGCACAGGTTGGAGCAGCCGGCCCACAGGATATGGGCAAGGTTATGGGCGTAGCCACCAAGCAGCTTGCAGGCAAGGCCGAGGGCAAGACAATCTCTACAATCGTAAAGCAGTTGCTTGCCAATTAATCGAACAGCTCACGCAGGACTGCAGCCGATTTCAGTTCCGGGAATTCCGGTATATGCAATTGGTAATAGAGAGAAAGGGTTGCGAGGAATTCTCCTCGCAACTTTCTGTTTAACGACAGAAGATGCATGGAGTCATATCCGGTGCGCAACAGATCTACGAATATTGCGGTGCTCTCGGGCAAAAGGAAATGTGGATGCAACGGATGCTCGTGTGTGGTGCATCCCTGCGCCAGGTCGAAATAACATCCCGGAGTATAATCCTCAAGGTTAGGGTATATGCCGAGAAAACGCAACAACTGCACCATAAAGACAAGATGAAAATCGGCATAGCCATGTTCAAGATTGTCGAACAGGGTAAACGATCTGTCAAGGAATGTAAAAAGGGAATCATCGCTGCCATCCTCGCGCAAGGCAAAAGTAAGAAGCTCGGCAAGATAGAGGGCAATGGATGACTTTACCACATCATTTGTTATTGATGAGTACATTGAGAATGGCTGTACCTCGCCAATACGCGAGAGATTACGTCCGGCCTTTACCGTAGCTGTAAAAGTGAGCATTGAGAGAGGCTGGAACAGCACACTGCGGACCTTGGTGCGCTTGCTGTGCGACACGGGCACAAGGAACGACATCCTTCCGCGTTGCGCGGTGTAGATGTCGGCAATCATAAGCCCGTCGCTATACTTAAGTGTACGCAGGACAATGCCTTCGAATTTCTCAATCATAACAGCCTGAATAACAAATTACACTGCAAAACTATAAAAAATTCCTCAAATTGTTTGCCAATTCAAAAAAAGGTTTTACCTTTGCACTCGCTTTTGGCCATTAACGCCCAAAGCAGTCCTCAAAAGGGACTTTACAAGGTAATGGCCCATTCGTCTATCGGCTAGGACGCAAGATTTTCATTCTTGAAAGAGGGGTTCGATTCCCCTATGGGCTACAATTAAAACTAAAAACATTATTAAAGAGATGGCAAATCACAAATCATCACTTAAGAGAATCAGACAGACAGAGAAGAGAAATCTTTTGAACCGTTACTTGGGTAAGAACATGCGTTCTGCAGTTCGCAGCTTGCGCGCAATGAAGGATAAGAACGAGGCTTTGGCTAAGTTCCCAGAGGTACAGAAGATGCTTGACAGAATGGCTAAGCGTGGTCTCATCCACAAGAACAAGGCAGCAAACCTCAAGTCAGGTCTTTGCGCTAACATTGCAAAATTAGCCTAATTTTTTAACAAATATATTTACCTGCGAAAAGGCTGGATTATCATCCAGCCTTTTCGCCTTTGTGCTTATTGAAACCCTCTTGGACGGCAGAAACCGCCCCGCGGAGCCATGTCGGACGCATAGGCCGAAAAGCTTTCAAAACAGCCACGAAAAGAGCAAAATATTTAGTAGAAAGCGCTTGTCAAATAGCGCTTTTTTTGTTAACTTTGTTCAGTTATATTGGTAATAAAACATTATGAGCGAAGAAATCAACAAAAACGCAGCAGCCAGCTATTCGGCCGACAGTATTCAGGTACTTGAAGGCCTCGAGGCAGTTCGTAAACGCCCGGCGATGTACATAGGAGACATCAGCGAAAAGGGTCTGCACCACTTGGTATATGAGGTGGTCGACAACTCTATCGACGAGGCTATGGCAGGCTTCTGTACCCACATAAACGTAACAATCAACCCAGGCAACTCAATTACAGTTCAGGACAACGGTCGTGGTATCCCTGTGGATTGGCACGAAAAGGAGAACCGTTCGGCACTCGAGGTTGTAATGACAGTGTTGCACGCCGGCGGTAAGTTCAACAAGGATTCATACAAGGTTTCCGGTGGTCTGCACGGTGTGGGTGTATCGTGCGTAAACGCCTTGTCAACACACATGAAGACCGAGGTATTCCGCGATGGCAAGCACTACGAGCAGAACTACTCTTGCGGTAAGCCACTCGATGCAGTGCGTTGCATTGGCGAGACCGACATCAGAGGTACAAAGCAGACATTCCAGCCCGATGGTTCTATCTTCACTGTTACAGAGTATCAGTACCAGATTTTGGCAACACGTCTGCGCGAGCTCGCATATCTCAACGCAGGCATCACAATTACATTGACCGATGCACGCGAGACTGACGAGAACGGTAACTACAAGAGCGAGACTTTCCACTCTACCGAAGGCTTGAGAGAGTTTGTCCGCCACATCGATGCATCACGCGTGCCACTCATCAGCGACGTGATCTATCTGAACACAGAGAAGAACAACATTCCAATCGAGGTAGCCATCCTTTACAACACAGGCTACAGCGAGAATGTACACACATACGTAAACAACATCAACACATACGAAGGCGGTACACACCTTGCCGGTTTCCGCAGAGCGCTTACCCGTACACTCAAAAAGTATGCCGACGACACAAAGGCGCTTGAGAAGGCTAAGGTAGAGATCTCTGGCGAGGACTTCCGCGAGGGTCTTACAGCCATCGTATCTGTTAAGGTTGCAGAGCCACAGTTCGAGGGCCAGACAAAGACAAAGCTCGGTAACAGCGAGGTAACAGGTGCTGTTGACCAGGCGGTAGGCGAGGCTCTCGCATACTACCTCGAGGAGCATCCAAAAGAGGCAAAGATGGTTGTTGACAAGGTTATCCTTGCAGCTACAGCACGTATCGCAGCACGCAAGGCACGCGAGAGCGTACAGCGCAAGAGCCCCATGGGCGGCTGCGGCCTTCCAGGTAAGCTTTCTGACTGCTCGGACAAGAACCCCGAGAACTGCGAGTTGTTCCTCGTCGAGGGAGACTCTGCGGGCGGTTCGGCAAGACAGGGACGCAAGAGCAAGTTCCAGGCCATACTTCCACTGCGCGGTAAGATCCTGAACGTGGAGAAGGTAATGTGGCACAAGGCTTTTGAGAGTGACGAGGTAAACAACATCATCCAGGCAATAGGCGTACGCTTCGGTCTTGACCCAGAGGATAGCAAAAAGGCAAACCTCGAGAAACTGCGTTACCACAAGATCATCATGATGGCCGATGCCGACGTCGACGGTGCACACATCGGAACACTCATCATGACACTCTTCTATCGTTATATGCCCGAGCTCATTGAGGCTGGCTACCTTTATAAGGCAATGCCACCACTCTACCTCTGCTCAAAGGGTAAGGTAAAGAAATACTGCTACGATGACAGAGAGAAAGAGGCATTCATCCAGGAGTATGCAGGAGGCAACGAGAAGGACATCAACATCCAGCGTTATAAGGGTCTTGGTGAGATGAACCCGGAGCAGCTTTGGGACACAACAATGAACCCAGAGACACGTACATTGAAGCAGGTTACAATCCGCGACGCACAGGAAGCCGATTACATCTTCTCAATGCTTATGGGCGACGATGTAGGTCCACGCCGCGAGTTCATCGAAAACAACGCGACATACGCAAACATCGATGCATAAAACAAAAAATAGAGCCGTATGGCTCTATTTTTTTGTTTATCATTCAATTATCAGATCTTCAACAACCACCTTTGGAACATAGTGGACACCACCCTCACGGTAGTAGGAGTGGTCATCAGCCCCCTTTATATCCACAAGCTGAATTTTCTCAGCACTCTTGCCCACAGCAATAACAAGCAGAGGATCATATGGCAGCTGTAGCGAGTCAACGAGCCCGTCTGCATCAAAATCCATCATGCACAGACCGTTCAAACCCATCTCCACGGCCTGCAGCAGCATACTCTGTGCCGAGATACCAAGATCGACAAACGTGCTGTTACGTGGTTCAATGGTAGAGCATACAACAATGAATGCATTGGGCTGAGTACCATCTACAGGCAGCTGCAATTCCTTCAGACCGGCGCCCATCCTGATAAAAGGCAGCACCTTTTGAGCCTCATCGGATGCCACGAGCCTAAAACGCAGGACCTGGCGGTTACGGGCCGAAGCCAATTTATTGTTCACGGCCACAATGCGACGCAGCTGATCGGCACGCACAATGTACGATGCATCATACCCTCTTGTACTGCGGTTCTTCAGCAACAGAGTTGCAAGCCCCTCTTTTTTTGCACCTGGCGAAGCTGCCGAATGGGAGCGATACTGCTCCATCCGCTTTTCCAAATAGTTGTCGGCCATAAATATCGAAGTTATAGAAACAAAAAAAGAGCTCCTTTTAGAGCTCTTTGAGGTACCTGGCGGATTCGAACCGCCGTACATGGTTTTGCAGACCACTGACTAAGCCACTCATCCAAGGTACCGATTGGCTTTGCGACCATGCCGCGTTAAACGATGACAAAGGTAAGACATTTTTTGTGAAGAACAAACAAAGAAGCCCATTTTTTAACCTTTTAAAGTACATTTCATCTATAATTTTATCATAAAGGGCATTTTTTATCTATCTTCGCAACAAAATAGCACAATGATATACAAGGTCGAAAGATATATTGACGAGCATGGTTTGCTGAAACAAGGCGAAAAAGTGCTCGTTGCAATCAGCGGCGGAGCAGACTCTGTCGCACTCCTTGTCGCGCTACGCAAACTGGGATACGATTGCGAAGCCATACATTGTAACTTCCATCTGCGCGCCGAGGAGAGCGACCGCGACGAGCTGTTCACGAAGGAACTGTGCGAAAGGCTCGGCGTCACACTGCACATTGTACATTTTGATACAAAGGCTTATGCCGTGAAGAGAGGCATTTCTATAGAGATGGCTGCGCGCGAACAACGATACGTGGCGTTCGAGGAGCATAGAAAGGCTATCGGCGCACAAGCAATAGCTGTAGCACATCACCGTGACGACTCGGCCGAGACTTTGCTGCTGAACCTGACACGTGGCACAGGAATCAAAGGTTTGCGAGGCATACAGCCAAAGAATGGAAACATCGTACGCCCCCTGCTATGCGTGAGACGTGATGAGATTGTCGACTACCTTAAATGGCGTGGCGAGAGCTATGTCACAGACAGCACCAACCTTACCTGTGACTACACCCGCAACAAACTGAGACTTGAAGTCATCCCAAAGCTGGCCGAGATAAACCCGTCAATTCTTGATACGCTTTCGGCAACTGCACAAAGAGTAAGCGAAGCCGAAAGAATCTATCGCCACGCTATTGAAGAGGCTATTGAGCGCGTTAAGCAAGGAAATGAAATCAACACTACGGCTCTTCTAAAAGAGATTGCCCCATCAACTATACTACACGAGATATTGTCTCCATTAGGCTTCAACAGCGCACAGATTGAGGATATCTCGCGTTCAATGGAGAATGAGGGGGCAAAACAGTTCCATGCGACAGACTGGAGCGTGATAAAAGACCGTGAAACACTGATAATAGCCCCAAGACAAGACTTTGGGCAGCAAAATATAGTTTTACCTACCGAAGGCACCATCGAAACACCACAAGGCGTATTGACCATCACGTTTGCCGATTTTGACGACAATATACCCAGAGAGCGGAACATAGCTTGTCTTGATGTCGAGAAACTGCGCCTGCCGCTTACATTGAGAAATACACATGAGGGCGACCGTTTTGCACCCTTTGGAATGCACGGAACCAAACTGGTAAGCGACTACCTCACTGACCGCAAGAAGAGTTTCATCGAGAAACAGGTACAACTGGTTGTTGTTGATGCCGGAGGAGAGATTGTATGGATTGTCGATGAGCGCCCGTCAGCACGTTGCTGCATCACAGAAAAGACCAGAAGGATTGTCAGGCTTGAGTGGAAGGGATAATTGTCACTTCCTTAAATCCTTCAATGCCTTGACAGCATCCTCGAACTCCTGCTCGGCCGACAATTTCCACAGCTCTATCGCCTTGTCCATGTTCTTTGCAACACCATGGCCATAGTAATAGCATATTCCAAGATCATATAACGCTGCGGGATGTTGCTTCTTCACAGCCTTGCTATACCACATCACAGCCTCTTCATAGCTCTGTTTCACGCCCAGACCCTTATAGAACATTGCTCCTAAAAGATATTCCGCATTGTCATGGCCGGCTGCTGCAGCCTTGGAACACCATCGGGCCGCAGTCTTGTAGTTCTGGACAACTCCACGCCCCATATAATAGCATTGGGCCATATTGTACTGCGCATCACTGTCGCCTGCCTCGGCACCCAACCTGTACCACTTTGCAGCCTCTTTATAGTTGATACTGTCAACAACACCCAGATAATGGAATATGCCTACCTTGTTGTATGCCGGCACAAAACCCTGCTCGGCAGCCTGAAGGTATCTTTCAAAGGCAACCTTCATATTATTTTCCTCTGAATCAGACACGCCATATTCAGCAAGACAATACAGAGCCTCGGCATTTCCGAGCTCTGCGGCCTGAGAGTACAGGTTCATTGCTCTTTTATAATCGTACACGGCACCATCTCCCCAATAATGACAACCGGCAAGCTGACACATGGCATCTGCGTCGCCGCCCTTTGCAGCCTTGGCGTACCACTTGGCAGCCAGATAGTGGTCCTCTATCACACCATCGCCTGTATAATAGCAGCAGGCAAGGATATATTGGGCATCGACATGTCCTTGGAGAGCGGCCTTTTCGTACCAGCCGGCAGCAGCTACCGAATCACGCGCCACACCTATGCCCTTATAATAGCAATCGGCAAGACTGTATTGCGCGTTTACGTTTCCTTGATTGGCCGACTTCGAGAACCAATAGAACGCCTTTTCATCATTTTGATAAATGCCATCGCCGTAAGCATAGCAGATAGCGAGGTTGTATTGGGCAGAATCAAGCCCATGCTCGGCAGCTTTCCTGTACCAACGGAAAGCCTCATCGGAGTCTTGGGACACACCTATTCCATAATAGTAGCAATCGCCAAGCTCATTCCAGGCAACAGGATAACCCTTGAGTGCAGCCTTTGACAGATAACCGAAAGCCTTCACGCTGTCGGCCTCAACACCCTTTCCCAATCTGTGGCAGACGCCAAGATTTGTAATTGCCACCACGTTGCCCTGCTCGGCAGCAATCCTGTACCACCTGACAGCCTCATCGACATCGGGGTTTATGCCATAACCTTTATGATAGCAATTTCCAAGATTGCATTGGGCCATATCGTTTCCTTGAGCGGCCGAACGCCGGAGCCAGACAAGCGCCTTGTTATAATTCTGCACAACGCCTTTGCCCGAGATATAGCAAGTTCCGAGATTGCATTGAGCCAAAGCATCGCCTTTTTTGGCCGCACTTTTCCACTGCCTTACAGCCTCGGCGTAGTCGCCGGCCTTATAGGCATCGAGTCCTTTCAGATACTCCTCGCTGCGCAGGGTATCGGTACAGAAATGTGAACTGTAGGCTGTCAACGGGCTTGCCAAAAGCAAGCAGACAACCAACGACACAAACATCTGTACACGGGACATTCTCATAAGACACACGTATTGTTACTCGGCCGACAGGCTGTTCAAAACAGCCTCGGCATCTGGATGTCCAAGCTCAACAGCTTTTCTCAGATATGGAAGCGCCACACCGTCCTCTCCTTTCTGGATATGCAGGCGGCCAAGGAGATAATGCACATCGGAAGCCATTGGAGCAAATGCTTCGGCTTCTTTCAGGGTCCTTATGCCCTCATCCGAGAGTCTTACACGGTAACAGAGCAAACCCTTCTCTATATAATAGGCCACATTCTGCGGTTCAAGATATATTGCGGTGTCAATATCATTCAGCGCCTGACGATACATCTTGGCACCCAATTCAGCCTGTTCACGAAGGTAGTAGAAATTCGCGCCGAGGCGGCCGTTCATGAGCTCCTCGTACCTGTTGTAATCAAACACCGCATTACGGTGCTTGCCGGCAGCTGCATTTACCAGAGCACGTGTAAGCACGTATGGCGCTGCAGCCTTTTCCGAAGCCTCATCAAAACAGTTCACCGCACTGTCAAGCATCGCCACCGACTTTCCGTAATCCTCAACAGCCCTGTAGCACTGCGCAGCCTTCGCAAAGACCTCGGCACTGCGCATATCGGTTGCCGCAAGCGACTCATAGCATTCGGCAGCAGCAATGAAGTTACCGTGAGAGAAAAGAATATCAGCCTTTGCATTTATGAATAGTGACTGTCTGTCAGCAGCAATGGCCTTGTCTATCTCGGACAGGGCATTTGCCTTGGAGAGCATCTCATGCGATACAGAATCCCCCTCCAGAAGAATAGAATTGATTGCCTTTGCCTTTCCGTAATGCACTTCGGCCGGATTGACTGCGAGCTTGAAAGCCCTGTTCCAGGAATGTTCAGCAGCAGCAAAATCACGGAGCATTACAGCTTCATATTCAGCTTTTGAAACAAAGCCTTCGTAGCTATCGGGGTAAAGAGCGATAAAATCATCTATCACATCCCTGTACGATATGCTATCGCCGAGTATTGCCTGCATATAAAGGCATGACAAAGCCTCTTCTTTGTTCTGTGGCAAAGCCGTACGTATACCCATTGACGGGTAGTATCCCTTACCATAAACAGGCACGCTAACAAAAAGATTGGAAATGAGTGACGCTCCTATGGCATAGCTGTTTATAGTGTCGCCTACAGCAACCTCCTGCATAACGGCAACCAGTTCGCCATTAGCGTTGACTAGAGGCAATGCTGAAAAACGCTGTTCCATTGGCTTTGCCAAAGTGTAGTATGCACATGAGTATACCGAATCAACCCTCTCCACATCCGCAATCTCGGCAAAGCCACCTTTTCCGACACCATAGCCAAGCTGATAGAGAGTCTCGCCTGCAACAACAGGAAGTGCCGAAACCGTCAGTGGCTTCAATTTCTTGTCGGCAGCCACACGCACCCTGATGCAGTCGAACATCTCGTTTACGCCAAGAATGTGCTTCACCGGGCGTACAACGCCTTTGCTGTCAATGACGACTGCACTGTCAGCACCCACAAAAAGCGAATGGGACGAGATTACATCGCCTTTTTCGCCCGCAAAGACTGCAGTACCATTATGCAACATCACTCCCTGCTTGTAGGTAACAACAGTCGCGACAGACTGGCGGGCCTTATCTACGCCCTTCGGCAATTTGTCGGCATTTGCAGAAATCGCCGACAAGCACACAAAAAGAAGCAACAATCCCAATCTCTTCATCACCATCAATCGTTGAGATGACGCTGGCGCACAGCCTCGTAAAGAATAACACCGGTAGCTACCGAAACATTCAATGACTCGATATTACCGAACTGAGAAATTGCCACCCAATCATCGCAAAGTGCAAGATGCTCCTGTGGGATACCCTTGTCTTCGGCACCCATTACCACACACACAGGCTCATTGAAATCGGCCTGGGTATAGTTGATCTTACCCTTCTCTGTTGCACATACGATGCGTATGCCCGACGCCTTGAGATATTTCAAAGTCTCGGTAATGTTCTTCTCGCGGCAAACAGGAAGCAAGTGCAATGCACCGGCTGATGTCTTTACAGCATCGGCATTCACAGTTACGCTGTTATGCGCAGGAATGATTATTGAATCGACACCGGCACAGTCACATGTGCGGGCAATAGAACCGAAGTTGCGCACGTCGGTTATACCGTCAAGCAGCACAAGGAAAGGAACCTTGCCCTCCTCATAGAGAGTAGGCACAAGAGTGTCAACGCTTGCATACTCCACAGCCGAGATATACGCAATCACACCCTGATGGTTCTTGCGTGTGATGCGGTTGAGTTTCTCTACCGGTACACGCACAACAGGAATGGTACGTCCGCGGAGAGCCGCAAACAGTTCACGCGACAATTCGCTCTGCAAATCGCGCTTTACAAGAATCTTATCTACCTCCTTACCGGCTTCAATAGCCTCCAAAACGGCGCGCACGCCGAATATCATTTCATTTGTGTTTACCATAATTCTGTTTTGTTATGATTGTGACAACAGAAGGTTAGCCGCATTGATGGCTGCATCGGTGAGCACCTCGCCGCTCATCATCTGCGCTATCTCACGCACTCTCTCCTGCTGTTCAAGTTCTACAATATCTGTCACTGTACCGTTTGCGGTCTCTTCCTTGTGTACCTTGTAATGGCGTGAACCCAAAGCGGCAACCTGAGGCAAATGCGTGATGCTCAACACCTGACGGTTGGCACATCCCATCTGCTGCATCATACGGCCCATGCGCTCGGCAAGCACACCCGACACACCGGTATCCACCTCATCAAATATGAGTGTGGGCTGGCTTGTTCCCGATGCCACAAGTGATTTCAGCGCAAGCATAACGCGTGCCATCTCACCGCCCGAAGCGACATCCGAAAGCGGTTGCGGTGCACTGCTGCTGTTGGCCGAGAACAGGAATGTTATGACATCACATCCAAACGGTGTAAAACCGTCGGTCGCGGCAAAGTCCACCTCGAAGCGTATCATTGGCATACCAAGGTTTACAAGAATTGACACCATCTCTGTCTGCAGATGTTGTGCGCTCGCCTTGCGTGTTGCAGTGATTTCGCCGGCCAAACTCTTCAAATCCTTACCAAGGGCATCTATACGACGCTCCAGCGCCTTGATGTCATCATCGCCACACTCAATCCTGTCAAGACGGGTGGCAAAATCGGCAGCAAGAGCCATGAGCGCAGCAACAGACTCCACGCGATGTTTCTTCTGCAGGTCGTATATCAACGCCAGACGGCGCTCCACATATTCAAGCCTGTCGGGCGAATACTGCACACGGCCTGCGCGCTGCTCCATCTCACTACAACAGTCCTTGAGCTCGATGTAGCAGTTTTCAAGACGGTCGGCCAACTCACTTGCAGCGCTGTAATGTGAAGATATGCGCGAAAGAGCATTTGCCGATTCACGCAATGCCTGCACAAGGCTATTGCCCTCGCCGTCTATACCTGAACATGCGCCATACAAGGCTGCCTGAATATCCTCAGCATGCGACAGTTCGCTCATCTCCTGCTCAAGGGCATCCACCTCGCCATCAGCAAGTTTTGCAGCCTCGAGTTCCTCGAGCTGGAAACGCAACCACTCCTCATCGCGGCGGCTGTTCTCCAGCACCTCCTTGAGCTTTTTCAGTTCGGCATTCAAGGCACGATAGTCATCATACTGTTGCTTATAGCTGTCAAGCAGCGCCTTGTTGTCCGACAGCATGTCGAGCACACGAAGCTGATAATTCCTGTCGCCAAGCAACAGGTTCTGATGCTGCGAATGGATATCCATCAGGCGCGCACCAAGTTCCTTGAGCTGTGCTACCGACACCGGGGTATCATTCACGAATGCCCTGCTACGGCCCGTTGCAGCCACCTCACGGCGAACAATACACTCGCTGTCGTAATCGAGGTCGTTCTCCTCGAACCACGCCTGCATCGCAAAATCCGAAATGTCAAAACAACCCTCTATCACACAACGGTCTGCACCTTCGCGAACAGCCTTTGCGTCGGAACGCTGTCCAAGCAACACCGAGATTGCACCAAGAAAGACCGATTTTCCATGACCGGTCTCACCTGTAATGACAGAAAAGCCTGTAGAGAAATCAACCTCCACACGCTCTATAAGTGCAAAATTCCGTATTGATATATGTTTAAGCATTATGCTTCTTAATTATTGCTTTTTGTTATTCTGTCCCATGCCGATGAAAGCGACGGGTTGATATTCGAGAGAGTCTCGACCACCATCTTCTTCTCCTCGGGAGTACACTTTGAATAGACATTCACTATCTCATCGGCCTTATACTCTGTGAACAGTTTTGTAAAATAGGCCATCGGGCGGTCTTCGTATGCCTTCTTCAGCAGCGCAATACTCTCTGTTATGGCCTTACGCCCGCCATCGGCATTCCTGAACATTGTATCAAGGCCAAGACGATGGTACTTGTACATCAGTTTGCGCACAGGCTCCATGGCGCCGTTCATGTAGTCATCGATAATGGAGTAACGGTTATTGCCGCCACTGCCGGCACGCCAACCAGCATCGCCAAGATTCTGGGCGTTGTTTGCAATTGTCAACGCCTTGTTGAGAAACTCGCCACCGCCAAGTTCGCCCATTGTGTCAAGATCCATACCAATGATCATATAGACATAAAAGGCAACGACTGCCGTCAGGTTGTTGTCGAGATTATCCTCAATGAATTCAAGACGGTCAAAAGGCTGGTACTTGAACTTAATGCTCTTGTCCTCGTATTGGAAGAGCGTCGATGTATAGGAAGCACCGAACACCGGACGCGAAGCCTGCACCATCAATGAGCAATCGAAAGAGCCGTCATTGGCATAGGAATTCACCACAAAGGTAAAATTGCAGTTGATACGTTCCACCTCCTCATACACATTCGGTGTCCACTTGCGGTCATTGATAAAGGCCTTCAGTGCCTCCTCGAGCTGTGTAAACACCTCGGTGTTTGATCCCTGCACCTTTGATGCATTGAGTGTAACATTGGCATTCAGTTCCTCGCCCTCGGCACTTGCCGACAACGGCAACAGCATGAACGCCAACACTGTCAGTAATTTTGCGATATGCGAAACAATATCCTTTGCGACATCTTTCTTGCTCTTTAATGGAAAATCGCTCTTTTCATTCTTGTCAATGATGCTTATCTTGTTTGTATCACAGGCAAAGCCGGCACCCTTGTCCTCAAGAGAATTCAGCACAATGAAATCAAGGTTCTTCTTCTCGAGTTTCAGGCGTGCATTCTCCTCGGCATTGTTTGTCTCAAGGGCAAAGCCCACGAGCATCTGGCCCTCGCCCTTCACGGCACCCAAAGATGCGGCTATATCACTGTTGGGAGTAAGTTCAATGAACATGTCATCGGCCGTGCGCTTCATCTTCACAGGCGCACACTGCGCCGGACGATAGTCGGCAACAGCCGCCGAAAGCACAGCTACATCACAAGCCGGGAAGGCATCCATTGCAGCATCGTACATCTCGCGTGCCGACTCCACATCAACCCTCTTTATCCCGGGATGCTTGCACTCAAGTGAGACGGGGCCGGCGACAAGTGTAACCTCGGCTCCCTGCGCTGCACACTCCTCGGCGATGGCAAAACCCATCTTGCCTGTAGAGTAGTTGCCGATGAAACGCACAGGGTCAATCTTTTCGTATGTAGGACCCGCCGTAACAAGCACTTTCTTGCCTGTCAGCGCGCTACTGCCTAAAAAAAAATCCTTGATGCGCTCAACAATCGCCTCGGGTTCTTCCAATCGTCCCTTGCCGCACAGATGGCTGGCAAGCTCGCCCGAAGCAGCCTCGATGATGTGGTTACCATAGCCTTTCAACAACTCGACATTGCGTTGTGTTGACGGATGCGCATACATGTCAAGGTCCATTGCAGGGGCAATGAATACCGGCGCCTTCATTGACAGATAGGTTGTGACAAGCAGATTGTCGGCAACACCATTTGCCATTTTGCCAAGGGTTGAAGCCGTTGCTGGAGCAACAATCATAGCATCGGCCCACAAGCCCAACTCGACATGGCTGTTCCATGCACCGTTTTCGCTCTGGAAGAAGTCGCACATCACGGGGCGTCCCGACAGTGTTGAGAGTGTAAGCGGAGTGATGAAGTCCTTTGCCGCCGGAGTCATGACAACCTGTACGGTGGCTCCCTCCTTGACAAGCAGACGCACAAGCACCGCAGCCTTATAGGCGGCGATACTTCCGGTCACACCCAAAACTATATTCTTTCCTTTCAGCATTTGGAAACTGTTTTAATTCATCTCACCGGTTGCGGCAGAAACCGCAACCACTCCATTCACTTCTTCAACCCACGGAGCTTGATACGTGTAAGTACCTGCTTTGTATTGAGCGAGAAGTCACCGTTCATCATCCAGCCATAATAGCCCGGATCACGGTCAAGCACCGCATCGACAGGCATACCTTTGTACTTTCCGAAATTGAAGACCTCCCTGCCGTTCTCGTCGTACACGATGCGGCCCGCAAAATCGACATTGTTGGTAAACGACGACTCCTTTGAAAGCGCCTCGATATCGTTCGGCATATCATCGTAATGCTCAAGCTGCGCCTTGAGAACATTATACGTAGCACGTGTATCGGCAAGTGCGCTGTGGGCATCCTCGAGATTCTCGCCACAATAGAACTTGTATGCAGCAGACAATGTACGTGGTTCACGCTTGTGATACAGCACCTGCACATCTACAGCCCTCAGGCGAGACAGATCGATGTCGACCTGCGCACGCAGGAACTCCTCGGCAAGCAGAGGCAAATCGAAGCGGTTCGAATTGAAACCGGCAACGTCACATCCCTCGAACTCATTGGCTATCTCGCGGGCCACCTCCTTGAATGTAGGGCAATCCTTTACGTCAGCATCATAAATACCGTGTACAGCCGAAGCCCCTTCGGGGATATGCATCTCGGGATTGATGCGCTTGGTATACTCCACTTCCTTGCCATCAGGATAAACCTTGATGTAACATATCTCGACAATACGGTCCTTTGAGATATCGGTACCGGTAGTCTCGAGGTCGAAGAAGATTATTGGTTTTACAAGATTCAGTTTCATAATCAATCTGTAAGCATCATTGGCATCAACAACATCAGGAGCTCCTGCTTGTCAACCTGCTCGGCAGGAACGATTACACCGGCACGTGAAGGATCGGCAAGTTCAATCACCACATCCTGACCTGGAGTATTGTTGAGGATATCGATGAGGAATGATGCACGGAAACCGATGTTCATTGATGCACCATCATAGCTGCATGCGATACTCTCCTCGGCCGATGTAGAGAAGTCTGTATCCTGAGCTGAGATGACAACCTTGTTATCCTCGAGGTGCAACTTGATGAGACTTACCTGCGAAGAGAAGATTGCAACACGACGCAGAGTGCTGATGAGCGCTGCGCGGTCAACTGTGAGCTTATGAGGGTTGTTCTGTGGAATTACAGAGTTGTAGTTTGGATAACGGCCATCAAAGAGGCGGCAAACCAGCTTATACTCGCCCATATCAAAGATTGCAAAGCGGCCATCGAACTCAACGGCAACATCCTCCTGCTCGTCCTTGCCAAGCAAGTTCTTCAGAAGAGTTGCAGGCTTCTTTGGAAGGATGAATGCAGACTTCTCAGCACCTGTCACAGAGTAGTCGCGGCAACGTACCAGCTTGTGGCCGTCTGAAGCAACCAATGTAATGCTGTCGGGTGCAAAGTCAAAGTATACACCACACATCACAGGACGCACCTCGTCATCGGCAGCAGCGAACAAAGAGCATGAGATGCCGCTTGAAAGAACCTTTGTAGGAACGTTGATGGCCACAGCACTCTCGCCAAGCACAGCTGCCGAAGGATACTCGTCGGCATTCTGGCCTACGAGGCTATATTTACCGTTCTGGTAATAGATTGTTATCTCAAGAGTCTCTTTCTTGACATCGAAGCGGATCGGCTGCTCCGAAATCTCCTTCAATGAATCGATGAGAATCTTTGAAGAGATTGCAAAGCTGGAGTCCTCAGAGCAATCCACAACCTCGAGCGAGGTATTGAGCGTGTTGTCAGGGTCCGAAGCTGTCAAAGTGAGCTTGTTACCCTCGAGTTCGAACAATACGCAATCCAGAACAGGAATTGTATTCTTTGAATTGATCACACGGCTGATGGTCTGCAAACGAGACGACAGCAAAGAGCTTGATACTGTAAAATTCATAGTATAAAAATTTTAATTGATTATCTGTTTAAAGTCTATCGCGCTCGCGCGCGTAGTATCTACAAAGATAAACTAAATATATAGAAACTGATAAAATTGAGGCAAAAAAATTGCATTTCGCGAATAAAAGAACTATTTTCGCCCACAATTTAAAGAAAACTATGGAGATTACAGGAAAAATCATCGCAGTGCTTCCCGAGAGAGGCGGCGTATCAAAGACAGGAAACGAGTGGAAAATGCAGGAATACGTATTGGAGACACACGAGCAGTTCCCAAAGAAGTTGTGTTTTAACGTATTCGGTGCAGACAAGATAGCACAGTTCAACATTCAGGCAGGTGACGAGCTCACAGTATCGTTCGACATCAATGCACGCGAGTACAACGGCCGTTGGTACAACGATATCCGCGCTTGGAGAGTAGAGCGTGGCGCAGCCCCTGCAGCAGCAGAGACACCGGTCATCAACGCTCCAAAGGTTGAGGTCCCCGACTTCAGCAAGGGCGCAAATGACCCCGACGATCTTCCATTCTAAGAACAATCAATATCTATTGATTAAAAAATGATTGAGGCGCACCAATGGTGCGCCTCAATTCGTTTATATATTAAATCTTTGTTATTATCGGCATAAAAGTATCCGTATACAAGACTTTATCCCTGTAAACCATAAAAAAATGATGCAAGCTGTGGAATAACAAAAAGGAGGGTCAACCTTTAAAGTCAACCCTCACTTTCACGAAATTCTTGATTTATATTGTCAATAAATTATCATGATACTTCTCAATACTCAACCGGTGAGCGACACTTACTATCGTTGTCGCAGGAAGTTCCCGTAGCAGGTTCTCAAAAAGCAGTTGCTCCATCCTGTTGTCGAGAGCCGAAGTAGCCTCGTCCATAAACAGGTATTTTGGTTTCAATAAGAGACATTTAGCAAAAGCCAAACGCTGTTTCTCGCCCGGTGAGAGTTTTCTGCCCCAAGTAATGTCGTCGTCATCGAGATTACCGACAAACTGCTTTAACCCACATTTTTCAAGAACCTCTCTGCACTCATCATCACTGAAGGAAGCCGTCTCCTCGGGATAGCACAAGGAGGTGCGCAAAGTGCCTAACGGCAAATACGGTTCCTGCGGCAAGAACATCATTCTGTTTTCAGGGACAGTTATCACACCTTCGCCATACTGCCATATACCGGCCAACGCCTTAAGGAAAGTTGTCTTTCCGGCACCGGAGCCACCCCTGACTAGCCACCTTGAACCGGGCATAATCTCAAGCCTGTCGACCTTTGTTATTACCCTGCCATCGGCCAAGGAGAGTTTAAGCCCGTCAACCCGGAGCACACCATCCTCGCTTTTCCTGAACTGTATATCCCTTGTGACATCCATGTTCACATAGTAATACAATTCACTCAAACGTTTGCACACCGAGCGCAAAGTTGCCAGACGCTTATATTGGAAAATCATCCAGGCAAAACCCACCCTAACCTTGGTAAAGCTCATTGTAAGCTGCATAATGGAACCAATCTCAATATGCCGCGAGAAGTAACGCGGAATTATTAGAAGATAGGCCAGCAGAACACCGAACTCGGTATATCCTTTCTCAAAGACCGTTATCCTGCGGGTATAACGCTTGTAATAGTCCCAGTTCGTCTCAATACGTGTAAAGAGCCTTTTGAGCATGCCGCGTTCCGAGTCACCTCCTTTGCTTATTGCAATCTCGGCACTGTTCTCGCGTATTCTCATCATCTGAAAGCGGAAATCGGACTCCCGCAACTGCTGTTCATACTCAACAGCAACCATGTTGCGTCCTCTCTTCTCAAGGATTATTGATGCAATGAACGCATATGCAATAGAAACCCAGAGCATATAACCGGGAATATCAATTGTTGCACCGAACAGCACAAAGGAAAGCGTGCCCGAAATCTCCCATATTATGATAGAGAAGGTAACAAGATTGACAAGATTAGACATAAAACCCAGGCTCAGATGCAGAGTAAGCTCTGTCATCACCTTCAAGTCCTCCGATATACGCTGGTCGGCATTGTCAACCTCCTTGTTGTTCTCTATGCGATGGAATGTAGAGCCTTCGAGCCACTTTTTCAGATAGACATCGGTACACCACCGGCGCCATCTTATCTGCAGAGTCTGATAGAACCATGTACGCATAGCCTCAGCGGCAATACCGCTGACGGCTATCACCAAGGCTTCAAACAACAGTTTCCACACCAGATCAAGGTCATAGGCGGCAAAGGCATTGAAGAAGTTCCTGTTCCAATATGTAAGCCATGCGCCAATGCCCACAATAGCCATATCAAGCGCAAAGACAATAACAAACAGACCTCTCGCCAGCCACTTCTCCTCGGACACCCACCAGGGCTTTATCAAGCCCCAGCAATCTTTCAGTTCCGACCTTGTCAATTTAGCGTGTGCACCCATAGGTTATCAGAAGCTACACCTTGCGCTCAATGTAAAATTACGTGGGTCGCCAAAGAAATCTCCATTACCGCCAACGCGTGAATAGTACACGCAATCGGTTATATTGTTGCAGTTGAAGAAGAGAGCGAGGTTCTTGTTGACATTGTATGATACAAAGCCGTTAAGCAATGTATATGGCACCTGCTTACGCTCGGGAGTGAGAATAGAAGCATAGCTTTCGCTAAAGAACATCACATCCGCGCCAACCGCCAGTCCGTTGAGAACACCCTCATTGAAACGGTACACTGCAGACCCCCTGAACGAATGCTTTGGCTCAATAGGACTGAAAGCCAATCCCTCATCGCCATTTGAAGATTTTGTAATCTTGGTATCAAGGAATGTATAAGAAGCGCTCAACTCCAGTCCTTTGTATGGGAAAGCATTGACCTCTACCTCGAATCCCTTGTTCTCTACACAACCTCCATTGACATATGCCGTAGGAGAAACCTTGTATGCGCGGCCATTGTCCTTAATATAGAACAATGCTGCATTGGCTGTCAGACGGTTGTTGAAGAACTCGCTCTTTGCACCAATCTCCATCTGGAAGCCTTCGCGTGGATCAAGCATTGAGCCATCCTCTTTTCTCTCGGTCTGAGGAACAAAGATTGTTGAGTAGCTTGCATAGAGTGTAAGCGGGTCAATAGGGTCATATGTAATGGCCGCATATGGAGCCAAGTGACACTCCTCCTTTATAGCCTCGACCCATGCATTACCATTGAAGTCATACATGCTTGCAAAGACAGAACTCATGCGGCCACCCAGGTTCACATTCAGATTATCGAGCAGAGCAAGTCTCAACTGTGCATAGATACCACCCTGGCGCACTCTCATCTTAGACTTACCCAACATGTTGTATGGTACCTCAAAATCGGGCACAAGGAATGGGTTACCGAACTGGGTCTTATAATAAGCGCTGAGAGTTCTCTTGTCATCAATGAAATTCTCGTAATTGATACCAACAAACACGTTCTGAATCTGATTGAACAACTTGAAACGGCCCGTAACATCCACAGCAGCTGCAAAACGTGGAATATCCTCCTCATTATATCCGCGCTGATAGTTAGATGTAGAATCCGAAGCACTTACAGTTCCTGCAAAACCATACTTGTTCTCCTGATACTGCCATTTCATTCCGGCCTTGGCAACAGCCTTCCAGTCCTTGCCGAGCTTCTGCTCCACATTGAGCATAAGCTCCTGTGTCTTCCACAAGGTATAATCCCAATCGGGAGTTGGATTGAACGAACGGTCTACAGGCAATGAATTGCGGCTTGGGTCGTTTGAATCCTGTCTCCATGCAGGCAGACCATTATAAAGGACATCGCCCTTCGAATACTGGTAGGTATATGAAAGTCCCAAGTTTGTTGTTGATGTAGCATCCCACTCTACAATACCATAAAGACCCTCCTTTTTCATGTCAGAGCGCTCGTAGAAGAACTCTCTGTTGTTGAGGAAGAGGACCCAACGGCTACGGAGTCGGCCATCCTTTGTCAAAGGAGCATTGATATCAAGCTCACCTCTAAAGTTATTCCATGAGCCAGCGCTACCCAACACGTTTATGCCAAACTTTTTACCGGCTTTTTTCTTCACAAGATTAATTATACCACCTAAAGAAGAACCTTCTGGCACACCCTGCAACATACCGGCAACACCTCTGAGCACCTCAATCTGCTCAAAGAAGGCAAGGTCGAACTGCTGTGAGAGAGCCAAAGAGTTGTACGCAGGCAAGCCATCGGTCATAATACTCATGCTGTAACCTCTTGACTTGTACTGGCTACGCATGTTGTCATTTGCGATTGTAGTCACACCTGGAACATACTGCATAGCCTGGTCAATGGTTGTAATGTTCATTTCTTTGATTCTGACAGGATTTACCACAGACACCGACTGGGGAATGCTGCGAATAGATAATGTCTGTCCGGAAACGGATACCGGTGAAAGATATTTGGCAGAAACCTCGACATCGGTAAGGAACAAAGCCGAGTCCGGTTCTTCTGCAGAAACAAAAGTTGTCACAAACAATAACAACAATGAAAACAAGAAAAATCTTTTCATAGTAATATCGTTTAGTATATAAAAATAATCAATAAATGTATGTATAAGGCTACTTGACGGTTGTGTAACAACATCCTCAGTATTTAAAAATCATGCTATAGGCCTAGCACCAAGACCGCAACTATTCAACAACTGCAATGTAATATCCTCTATTTGAGGGTTATTTCTATTGTTCACTTTCTCACCATACATATCACTGTTCAATATTGCAGATATGGCAAACAGTTTTTTGGCAATCACCTGGGTTAGTTCATACAATCCCTGATTGAGCTGATCGGAACGTGACTTGTTTTGTTCAACTATATCCTTTTTATAATTTGAACGGAGATTCTGTTTACGGTACACTTCAAAAATTTCCGCAGTATATGCCATGACCTTTATAAATGCATCATCAGACATATGAATACGCAGGTAGCCGAACTGAAAAATCAAGTTCTCCAAAGAAGAAATATTTTCATAAGACTTGGCATCATTTCCGCCCAAACTCCTTTGGGTCAAATCGATTACAATATTTCCCAACTTCTCAAGAAAGCAATGATATGTTTGTTGTTTCTTCTCGAACTGCTTTACATTCTTTTCTTTCAAATATTCGTTCTCGCTCTGAGTATTTAGCAGCACACCTGTAACCGCTACCGTGATTACCACACCCACAAAGGCGCTGACAATAGCGACAACGCCATCAGAAGTATTATTAGATGGCACCGAGAACTTATCAATAAAGACTATAAGCAATGACATCAAAATGACACAGATAAATATCACTCCCCAAATCAATATGTTTTTATACAACTTGCCATTAGCCATATCACCAACCAATACTTAAGTGTTTAAAAATATTAAATACAAAGTTACAGTACACTCCATTCAAAAAAGAAATAAAAACTGTTTTATTTTATCTACAATCCTTATTAAACGAGAGCATAGCCCATTGTAGCACTACCATATACACACAAGCATCGGCGAGCCCATTAGCCACCGATGCTTGCTATAAGTCATTTTATTATGAGTTCATACTCAACAAAAACTCATCATTGTCTTTTGTCCTTTCGAGCCTGTCCTTAACGAACTCCATAGCCTCGATAGGTGTCATATCCGAGAGATACTTGCGCAGGATCCACATGCGGTCAAGTGTCTGACGGTCAAGCAACAGATCGTCGCGACGGGTTGATGAAGCAATGATGTTCACTGCCGGGAAAATACGCTTGTTTGCAAGCGAACGGTCGAGCTGCAACTCCATGTTACCGGTACCCTTGAACTCCTCGAAGATAACCTCATCCATCTTTGAACCGGTATCAATGAGGGCTGTTGCAATGATGGTGAGTGAACCACCATTCTCAATGTTACGTGCAGCACCAAAGAAACGTTTTGGCTTGTGCAAAGCATTGGCATCGACACCACCCGAAAGCACCTTGCCCGATGCTGGAGAAACAGTATTGTAAGCACGTGCAAGACGTGTGATAGAATCGAGGAAGATGACAACATCGTGACCACACTCAACCATTCTCTTTGCACGCTCAAGCACAATGCCCGCAATCTTCACGTGACGCTCGGCAGGCTCATCGAATGTAGAGGCAATGACCTCGGCATTCACGCTGCGCGCCATATCGGTAACCTCCTCGGGGCGCTCATCGATGAGCAACATAATCATATATGCCTCGGGATGGTTGGCTGCAATGGCATTCGCAATATCCTTCAAGAGCATTGTCTTACCGGTCTTTGGCTGTGCCACAATGAGACCACGCTGACCCTTGCCGATTGGCGAGAACAGGTCTACGACACGTGCCGAAAGATTGTCATAGCTACCGGCACAGAGAGTGAATTTCTCATCGGGGAACAATGGTGTGAGGTTCTCGAAAGACACACGGTCACGCACAAGTTCGGGCGACGAACCGTTAATGCTGTTTACCTTAACAAGCGGAAAATACTTTTCGCCGGCAGCTGCAGGGCGGATAATACCCTCGACAACATCACCTGTCTTAAGTCCATACAGCTTTATCTGCGACTGTGAAACATATACATCATCGGGCGATGCAAGGTAGTTGTAGTCTGATGAACGGAGGAAACCGTAATTGTCAGGCATTATCTCAAGGACACCCTCAACGCGCAACACATCGGCAAAATCATACTGCTTTGGCGCTGGCTGCTCCTCGGGCTGTGTCAGTTCGCGTTTGTCATTGTTCTGATGATGCTGTTTCTTCTCGTTCTTTCTGTTGTCCTTGTTGTTCTTCTCGAACTTGCTGGCAAGTTCTGCAGGGAGCTCTTTTGAATCGCTTGGCAGATTCTCTATCGCCACAAATGCCTCGCCCTCATCCTCGGATACGGGCTCTACAGCAAGCTCTGCAGCAGGCTGCTCAACAGTTTTATTCTTGGGTTTACGGCCACGTTTCTTTGCAGGCTTCTCGCTGTTTGCAGGAGCCTCCTCTACTGCTGCCTGAGGCGCCTCTACAGCCTCTGCTTCAACGGGCTGCACCTCGGTCTTTACCTCGGTCACATTGGCCTTTTCGCTCTTTGTCTTGCGACCACGTTTCTTTTGCTTTGCCACCTCCTCCTTAGGTTGCTGAGCAACAGCCTCGGCTACAGGAGTTGCATCTTCTACAGCAGGCTGCGGAGCGGCCTTTTCTGGAGCCATTACCGGCTCTTGCTCAAGCTTCTGCTTCTTGGGTTCATCCTTTTCAACCTTGACAGCCTTTTCGCCTGTTGCTGTATATACCTTGCTTGGAGAGTCGGAATGTATGCGGTTACGACGGTGCTCGCGACGGGTCATTCTATTCTCTTCCTTAACCACTGCCGGCGCACCGCTCTTGCTGTTCTGCATTGCCTGGCCATCGAGAATACGGTAAATCAACGAATCCCTGTCGAGCGACTTGGTACCCTTAATTCCTAAATCTTGAGCAATGGATTGCAAATCGGCAATTTCCTTGCTCCTTAATTGTTCTATATGATACATAAATAAGATGATGATGCCCACCCACAATGAGGGTAAGAGCCCACAATAATGAAAATCTGTAAAAAGATATTTTATTTGAATGAAAATGCAAAACAAAGAATGTCCTGCACTATTTGTAATGCAAAGATAACGATTTTGTTTAAATCACGCTGTTTTTTTGTATTTTTTTTACAGCCAGCGCCAACTGCACAAAAACAGGAACATGGCCTCAAGGAGATGTATCAGAACAACTCCTCGAACTTCTTTAGCATGTCCTCGACTGTAGCCATCCGGGAGATGATTGTTCCCCTGTTGTTTACAAGAACCGCTGCCGGCAGCTCTGTTATGCCGTACGCAGCAGCAACCTCGGCGCTGCCGCCTGCAGGGTTACACAACTGCACCCACGCAATATCAAGTTCATCTACAACCGACCTGCACGCCGCCACATCACCGTCAAGCGACACGCCGACAATCTGCAACCCCTTGGTTTTATACTTTCCATAAGCCTCGGCAAGCACCTGCAACTGCTCCTTTACGCCATCCTGCCAACCTGCCCAGAACAATACGAGTGCATATTTGTTGGCAAACACCTCATCAGAAAGCAGAACCTTCCAGCCATTGATATCATCAAGTTCAAAGTCCTGGAACTTTTTGCCCACTGCTGTCGCCTCGAGGCTTTTCCAGATATCGTCAAGATACTTTTCGGCCATTGCCGCATTATGCACATCGCTCTCGATCCTGTTACACATTGTATCATACAGCTTGTCACGATACTCATCAGGCACTTTATCCAAAAGCGGCAACAGCTTTGCCGATGCCACAATGCCGACAGACTGCACAAGATAAAAATATCCGAGATGGGAATCGATATTCTCCTTTATCTCCTTGACGGCATAAGATTCGAAGATATCCCCGGCAATGACAACAATATCCCTTATACTGTCGCACATTGCCTTGTCAAGGCCAAAAGCATCAAGCGCACCCGGCGCGCCCATTCTGCGCAGATTCACGATTTTATCCCTCTCGACCATGAAGCGGTTCAATCGCTCATTGGCAGGCGTTCCGCCCACAAAATCCCCGGCAAAATCGACATTTACGACACCCGGTTCAACATATACGAAACCACCATCAATAACCTGTTGCGATGAAATAAAACGCACCGACGGAGCCGCAGCGTCAAGTTCCAGTCCAAACTTTCCATCCCTTACAACTACCGAATCAATCGGTGCCAGGATATCATCAATAGGGGTTACATACAACACCGTACCATCGGGAGCCGATGCATAACGGCCGTTCACAACGCATGCATTCTCATTCTTTGAACAAGAAAAAAGAAGGCACAGCAACAAAAGGTGGAAAAGTTTTTTCATACTGTAATGTCTATTCTGTCATCAATTGGCACTCACAGCCTCAAACCAATCGAGAATCTCGGCTGGAACCTCATTGCAACGTACATACTTGCAGACTTCGCCATTCTCCCCGTCTACAGTCAACTGCATAGACTCCTCGAACAGATTTGTCACAATATATGAGTTGTTCCAATCGCCCATGCCATAGTCATACTTTCCGTCAAGTATATATCCCTTATACTCATCCTTTGTTATTGAGAATGAACCGGTCAGACGGCGTGGATACATGCTGTCGAACTTCTGGTACATTGTAAATGTCCTGTCCCTGCGCACGAACTGGATATAACAGTAGAGCCCGTCGGGGAGCTGCTCGCCATCAACCTCGGCAAGCGCCCAGATACCCGAGATGTTGTTAGGGGTAACCTCGAGCGACTGCGGAGTCAAATCCTCCTCGGGTGTACACGCAAAAACTCCGGTAAGGACAAGCATGAAAGCAATTGTCTTCAAGAATGTCTTCATAAGTATATTCATTTTTCTAATTTCACTTTAATTATCCTGTCAGATATGCGTCCCCTCACACCATCTACAACCATATTGAAACTGTGTGGAGCATTGGGTGGCAGCATATCGCCATTTATCGTTATTATAATGTCTCCCTCCTCACCGGGGGCAATCTCAAGCGGCTCTGTAGAGAATGCCGCAAAAGAAGGCAGGAGCACCGATGAGAGCCTCAAAGGCGCAGTTCCCACATTTGCACAAGGAATACGCTGCTGAGGTGCTGTTCCCGCCTTCACGGGCTCAAAAACCACCTCTTTGCGTTTCAATTTAAGCGTTCCCATCCTGCAAGGCAAGTGGTTCCACTCGTCATTGTCAATCACATTGCCCAAAAGGGTAAGTTTTGCCACCGGTTCCTTATCGGAAAGTGAGGTATAGACAAAACTGTTTGTGTCGACAGTTCCAGAGCGTCTGCGCGGGTTGAACTTTACCCTTATCACACTCCTTTTGCCTGGAGAGACCACGCTGTCGCCTATTTCAGCGACCGTACAACCGCAGTTGGTAGTTATCCTTGTAATGACAACAGGCTTGCTGCTTACATTGACAAAATGATAATCCACCGCCAATGGAGAGCCATTCTCATATATGACGCCAAAGTCCTTCTGCAAAGTCTCAAAGGCAAGCACCCTGTCCCCGTTGGGCATAACCTGTGGCGACATGAGCGAATCGAGCGCCTCTCGCGACAAGAGCCTGTTCTCCTGTGCAACCGACATCATATTGCCGGCAAGCACAAGCACAGAGAGCATATGCAAGACCCTGACCTTCATTGTCCCGAATTACATCCAACCATTGCTGTTGGCACCGTTGCGCACTGTAACAGTCACGCAATATACCTTTCCGTCAACGGTTATGTCAATGGTTGTGAATCCCTCGGCAATGCCCTTCACGGTCAACTTTGTACCTGCGACACTCACAGTAGCGATACCGGCATCGGCAACTTTTGCGCTATAAGCGAGTTTCTCGCCATTTACAAAGAAACGGGCAAGGTCAATCTCCTGGCTCTCGGCCGGAGCAAGGTATATGTTTGGCAATTTCATGTCATGACCGCCATTCTCCACTGCTTTCAACAGGGCTCCGGCATTTACCAGACGTCCCATCTTGCCGTTATATCTTGAAAGCTCGGTCTTCGTTGCAGCCGAACCGGGAGATGAGTGGTTGTAGTATGACATCTTCTCGCCGACAAAATATTTGTCAATCTTTGTAGCGGTACTGTATACAAGGTCAATGAACTCCTCGGCACGGAAGTGACGGCGCTGCTCGGCTGCATATGAGAGACCAAGAGCTATCACACCCGATACGTGAGGACAAGCCATTGATGTACCCTCATAATAACCGTATGTAGGTTTTCCCTCAACCACAATGGTTGAATATATCATACCGCCATTGCTGTAGTCAGTGCCTGGTTTTCCATAGTAGTCACCATCACCGCCTGGAGCAGAGAGGTCAACCTCTACACCGAAGTTGGTATATGTTGCAGGAGTATAGTCGGCAGCCAGAGCACCTACCGAGATACATTTTGAATATGCACCGGGGTAAGCCGACATTCCGGCAAACTCATTGCCCGACGCAAAGACCACGATACCGCCATCGATGACACCGTTTGGAGAGCCGGCGTTGTTGATGAAGTAGTCGATAGCCTCCTTCTCAAGCGGATAGAGTGTTTCCCACTCCTCCTCGGTTGCCGGACCCGGAGTATATCCCTGCATGATGTTTGAATAGGCCGAGTTGTAGCCCCAGCTGCACTGCATGATTACAGCGCCGTTGTCGGCTGCATACTTGAACGCCTTGGCCTCCATTGCAACTGTTGATGCACGGTTGTCATCAAAAATCTGCAACGACATGATCTTTACACCACTCTTGCCTGCAGCAGCATCGCCACCGGCAATACCCGAAACACCTATTCCATTGTTGTTCACAGCTGCAATTGTACCAGCAACGTGTGTTCCGTGACCGGTGTCATTGGTAGATGTTGTGGCAATATATCCGCGGTCTGATGCAAAGTTGTAACCATAGCGGTCGCCCTTGTATCCGTTACCGTCGTTATCCTCGTTCGAAGCGTACTCCTCATCGGCGTTGACCCAGATATTGGCATTGAGGTCGGGGTGCTCCCAATGTACACCCTCATCCATTACACCAACAATGATTGAGCTGTCGCCGGTGCAGAGCGCCCAAGCCTCCTCGCAACCTACGTCGCAACCGGCAATGGCCTTTGCCCAAGACTGCTCGAAACCATAACCACCCCTGTTGATGTAGCCCCACTGCTGTGAGAGTTCAGGGTCGTCAAAAGGCAGATCGGACGCCGCACGTGTAGCAGCAGGAAGGCTCTCCATTGCCACTCTGTTGTCAATGCGGTAGATTCTTCTGTTGCACTGGATCTTTGATATCTCGCCAAGCTTTGATAGTCTTTTTACTGCAGCATCAAGGTCAACATTGTCATCGAAGCATACCTTGTACCAAAGGTGCAGGCCGGCCTCACGGGTGCGCTCCTCATTACGTGGATCAACAGGGAACACGCGCTCAAAGCTATATGCACCAAGTATTTCAAGCACCTCATCGGTCGATGGTATGCCACTGCGTGTAGCCATACCATGCGCTGCGGCACGTGTGACAAAGTAGTTGTCGAGGATGCCGGTCATCTCGGGAGAGAACTTGATGAGCAGCTCTCCGTCAATGGCATCTACTGTCAACGACAATGAGGGATCCGGCAGCTCCGGTGTATTGTTTGTTACATCGTTGTCGTTACAAGATGACAAAGACAACGCAAACAGTGCTGAGTATATAAATAGTCTTGTTTTCATAATCACTCCTCTATCTCATCCTTAAGTTCATACTTTTCCCTTGTTCCGGGGAATACATCATAGTAATAGTCGAATGTCTTTGGCTCGTTGTCAAAACGCACAGCCTCGCCGGCAGAGTTCAAGCCCTTCTCCTGCTGGTTGAAGATGAGCAGGTCGGGTGCCCAATCCATGAAATGGGGATGATAGAGCAACCAATCGGGCAAGTTGCCGTTGAGGAAGTTGAGGTTAAGACGGAGCATTGTACAGTTTGGCAGAATCTTTGGCAGTGCATTGTCGGCAAGATACTGTATTGTATCGCCGCCCCATGCTTCGACATCTTTCTGTGTATATGCAACGACTCCCTCTTCACCAACCTTGAAATCGGGAATTACGCCCTCAAGATAGCAGTTCGAGAATGCAAGTTCCTCAAGGTTCTCCCAAAGCAACAAACGACGGAAAGCATTATCTGTGGTTACATTGACATGCAAGCCGAGACCATCCTTGTCCTTATATTCATCTTTCTTGCGCAGGTCTGTAGTCTGCCAACGGCGCGATGCCACAAAGCTCAATGACTTGAGCTCGGGGAAGTTCTCCTGTGTGAGCATTGCCGGAATCTCGGCAAAGTTGTTCGCACTCAAGTCAAGAGCGACAAGTGATTTGCCAAGCTTCACGAAGTCATCGGGCAATGACACAAGACCATAAGAGAAAAGTGTAAGATATTTCAAGTGCTCAAGCTCGCAAATCTCGCTACCCAAATCAATGTTGAGAAGCATTGTATTCACATTACTTGATATTGCCAACGACTCAAGGTACTTCAGATGACGTATCTCGGAAGGGATAGTCTCCTTGGTATTGAGGAAGCTATACTGTACCGCGCGTACACGGCCCACTGCCTCGGGAGCTGGCAAATCCTTGTCACTGGCCTCCCAAAGTTCAACGCCTTCCCAGTACTGCAGATTCTCGCTTGTATCCCAGGCATCACTCCAGCAGTTCATACGCTCATATATTACCACAAGTGCAATTGAGTCTCCTGCGCGGTTGTCCTCAATCTTCAACGCCGGCTTCTGATATACCGATATCACTGCTGGCTCAACAAGTTCTGCACCTTCGCCCTCGGGTATAAGTTTAATCTCTGCCACACGCTGTTCGGGAACAGTGTTCATCTTCCACTCGAAACGCAGCTTTGCAGTACGTGGGCGAGCGCCCTTGTCAAGTTCAACTGTCACGTTCTCCGATGTGAGCCACTCCTGCTCGGCACCAAGATAATCGACCTCAACACCGAACTTCACGTTTGTGGTAACGGTAGTCTCAAAGAAACGCTCCTCCATCTTTGCCGAAGACTCTACCCAAATTTCGCTGTTCTCGGGAACAATCATCTTGCCATATCCCATCTGGTTTACAGTAACGTTGACTGCAGGCTTTGTAGAAGGGACAAAGCGTATAGATGCTGTACGCATTTCGTTCACGAGCGACGAGTCCACAACAACATGGCAGGCTGCAGCGCCTGTACCACTCGCCGGAGATACCGACAACCATGGTTCTGTAACCGACACGGTCCAGCTCTCGTTGCTCTCAACCAGCACAACATCAGCTCCACCCTCGGCGGCAAATGTCAGCTCACTCTTGTCCAAAGAAAAACCTACGGCATTCTCATCCTCCTCGTTGCAGGCAACGAACGGAAGGCAGACAATCAATCCTAATGCTATCTTATATAATTTATTCATCATAACCTAACTGCATTAATATCATTTATCAAGAACCAAGGCATCGCAACCGCGGATATCCTGAGTCCTGTCATATATGAGAGTATAATATCCCGCATAGATGTAATCGCACACCGATGACATGTCAATTGAGATATTCGGATTATCGGCAATCTCAAAATACATGATATATGGCGAAATTGTATCCTCAATCTTGCGGAGGTCGTTGCCACCGATACAGAACACCACCATTGATGGGCAGGTGTAAAGACCTGTAGGCCACTCCTTGAGGATGCGGTTACCGTTCTCGTCACGCTGGTAGCGGATAAAGAAACGGCTCATTGTAGATATGCTCAAAGGCTTTGTGGGGAATGAAGAGAAACGGTTGTAACTCAAATCCATACCCGACAGATAAGGCAATGTACGTGCATAGAAGTCATCGGGCAGCTCGCTCAGGTAGTTGTAGCTGAGGTCAAGCGCCTCGAGCAGGAACGCATTCTCGCCCTGCAATGAGCCCTCAGGAATTCTCTTCATACCGTTACCGGCAAGGATAAGCTGGTTCATTGGCGAACCGGTCTTGAAGAGGATACCGGGGAAGGTCTCAAGACGGTTGTTTGTGATATTGACCGCCGATGAGTTGATACCTTTGAAGTTGTCGCCATTCTCAAAACCTGAAATCTTGTTGTATGAGAAGTCAACAGACTGCATTATGTATACCGACTTTGCATTGAAGATGTCGGGGAACTGTGTCATCTCGTTGTTTGTAGCTGTAAAGCTCTCGAGCTGTGAGAAACCGCAGAAGTAACCGTCAGGAGCAACTGTCAGCTTCTCGATCTTGTTGTAGTCGAGATATACCTTTGCAAGTGTAATCTCCTTACCGAAAGGATGCACAGTCTTCAACTGGTTATTGGTACAGTCAATCATGCCAAGCTTGGTCATCTTGCGGAGTTCCTCATATACAGGGGTCTCCTCAAGGTTGTTGAAACCAAGATAGAACACCTGAAGCTTGTCACCACAGTTACCGTTGATGAGAGCCTCCCAGTCGGCCTTCAGCTGCTTACCCGAAATGCCCTTGTTACTTGCGACATTGAGCATCTGCAACTCCGGTATAGATGTAAGCATCTCCATTGGCAGGGCTGTAAGCTTTGGACAGTTGAAAATCTCGACATCATAGAGCGTCGTCAGGTTCTCCCAGCTGAGTGACTCGCGCTCTGCATAGAATGGAGACTCCGGCTCAATCTCGCGGAAGAAGCTGTCAACCTCAATAGGACAGTTGGCAATGAAGAACTGCTGCAGGTTGGTACAACGCTGCAATGCCTTTGAAATACCTACAATGCCGTTTGTCATATCGCCGAAGTGAATTCCCTTCAAAGAGATACCCTTGCGGATAGGCTTCTCATTCGGATCCATCTCGATGGTCTTCTGCCACAATGCAGAATAACCTGTACGGAAGTCCTTGTCGAGCACTCTGTCGGCATAGTCCATACGTATCGCGCTCATCTGCTCAGCAGTCATGTCTGGTGTTATGCGACCAAAGAGATGACCGCCCAACAGGTCGGAGTGACTGGCGAGATAGAGAATTGAAAGCTCAGTGAGCTGACCGATGGCATCGGGCACCACACCCTTTGGACCGAAGCCCTCGAGTGAGATTGTAGCGACACGGCCATTTGCATCGAGCTGCACACCGGGCTGGTCGCCCCACATATCGATGTCCTTGTTGAAATACCAGTTCACACCATTGGTGTATACATCACCGGCATAGCTCCAGTTAGGACCATCAAGTGCCTCCCATATCTGCTTCAATGCTATGTAGTCCTTGATATACTCTGTTGTCTCGGAGAGATTTACAGGCACATTCACATCCTTTGTATCCGCATCGTTCTCAACCACGAATGTGGCATCTGTATTGTTATACTCTGCGGCAAGCATTGTCTTGGCATTCTTGTCGGAGTATGTGATGCAGTTATGCACACGGTACTCACCGGCCTTGAGCCAAACGAGAGTGTCGCACGCAGCATATGATGTCTCCTCTGAAGCGGGTTTGAAATCCTCGGTGTACTTTACAGGGATTTTCTCAAAGGTCGTGAACTCCTTTGTAAAGAGATGCTGCACTGTAATATCAACAGTTCTGATATCACTGAAAGGATAGTATCCGTCATTGCCAACACCACGTGTCTGCACCCACTCCTTCACAAGCTTGAACGACACACGTCCACGCTCAACCACATCGGGAGTAATGTGCTGTACATGCAGGCCACCGGGAACAATCTCAAACAAGCAGCCCTCGACATCTCTCTGCTGTATCTCCTCGTCGAGCTGATTATAGAGAACATAACCGATAAGGCTGTATTCGCCGGCCAAAAGGCGCAGTTTGTCACTGCGCAGACCATACTCGGCAGCCTCATCGTTGAAGGCATTGAGCAAAAGTGTCTGCTCGATAGTGTGGCCATTATACTGAAGGTAAACCTTTACCTTCTTTGCCTGGGAAAGACTCTCAAGCCTGTCGACCGCACGTGTTGCCTGTCCCACCTTGAACTGCACGTAGCCATACTGCTCCGCCTCGAGACCATTGTCCTCGGAACAGCCAATCAATGCCACTCCGCTGAGCGACATAAACAAAACCAATAAATATATTCGTATTCTGTCCATAACTTCAATCATTTATCATTGTGCCACAGGCCTTATGACAAGAGCCTTTATATTTACAATCTGTGGAGTATACAAGCGCAGAATGATAGTCTTGTTCAACGATGCAGGAACTGTAATATTCAACTTGTACAGACCGTCCTCGCCAAGCTCTGCAGTCGGGTTACCCCATGACTTGAGACGCTGATGCGCACCCTCAAGGTCTGTGATTGCAAAGTTGCCCTCCCAGTCATCCTTGTTGAGTCTTGTCACGATTGTATAGTTATTTCCGGGAACAAGTTCACAGGCAGTGAGATCGGTTATTGAGAACTCGCTGCAGAGCCACTCATAATACTCTTCCTCGGCCACACATGGCACGGAAGCACCATCGGCATCGGTGATAATGAAGCCATCGGTTGCCTCAAGACTCTTCTGTTCAACCTCCAGCACAACATAAGAGAGGTTACTATCAATGAAAGTGTCCACATCGCTGCTTGCCGCAAGTGAATCGGCAAAGTTTTCATACATTGCAGCAGGAACAGCAAAGAGATAGCCCGAACGTGAACCGGATGCAAAGGCTGATACCGAGACGCTTACCTGCGAAAGGTCGTTGTTGTTCTGCGATGCAAGAATCCATGATTCGCTCTCATTCATGACAGCCAACATTCCATTGTTTACCTGAACAGGAACCAATTTGTAATCATAATTCAGGCAGGTTACTGAAAACGCGATGGCATCCTCAACAACTGTCTCAACAGTCTCTCCCGAAGCTGTTGTTGTCTCCTGCATAAATGTCTTGCCGTCGAGCGAAACCTTCCAGCCCCATGGTGTGTTGTCACCCTCAATCTTCATCAAGGTCGGATCCATACCAACATACGCAACAGGAACTTCATAAGTCACACTGCCGTCAACGTTACCGAATGTTACCACACCCTCCTTTTCAAAAGGCACGAAAGAGTTTGCCACATTCAATGTGTAACCACCCTCAGAAGCCTCGGGCTGGGCAAGCCAAGATGGGAAAGAGAGTATAGAACAGTCGAAATTGGCATTTGCAGCAACCCAAGCAGTGGCATCTGTACCAATCTCAATCTTCTCGATCTTCTCGCCCTCGCTTGAAACAAGAGCAAAATCATAATCCCAACCCTTGCGCCCAACAGTGACAACATTCTGTGACTTGCCACCGGCAACAAGAGTTACATTGGCATGTGCGTTGCCGAAGCCACGCGCATCATTTGTTACCTTTATATATACGGTGTGTGTACCCTCGCCGCCCTGCACATCGTTGAAGAAGGCACCATCAGGCTGCATTGAGAGTTTTACCCACATCTTGTCACTGTAAAGATTCCAGGCTCCGTTTGATGTAATTTCAAACGAACTGACAATGCTTTCACAGCTGTCAAGAGAAGCCATATCAAATTCTCCGGGAGCGGTAAATGTCGCCTCAACAGGAGTAACATCATCCTCGGAACAAGCCGATACCAAGCAACAGAATGCAATTGCAAGGCAGGCAATATACCATTTGTTTATATATTTCATATAAGTCATCTTTTTAGTATCCCTCACGTTTCAGTTTCTCGGCCTCATCGTCTGTAATCCACTCAACCGCATTCACGAATGTTCCCACGGTGTTGTATCCTTCCTCCATTCCGGGAACGTAGAGTGTCATATACTGGAAGATGAACTTCTCGCAACTGCTGAAGTATGATGTATATGCTGTAGGCTGATACAATCTTATCAGGCCATCGCCATAAAGTGTTCCAAAGGCCTCAGAAGTGGAGCCGAACACCTGGTCTTCCATCTCAATGAGCGGATTGAGGATATCATTGTCCTTGAAAGTAATCCTTACATCATAGCCATCGAAGAAGTAATCCCTCATGATGATTGTGTTCTCATTCTCAGGGTCAAGTTCAGCCTTTACAAGTCTCTTGTCTACCTCCATATAGTTCATGATGTATGTCGATGTCAGGACACAGTATCCGACAAAGGCATTGATATCGAACTTGCAGGCCTTCTGCAACAGCACATTGGTCTCAGTACCATACATATCCCACTGCAGTTCCTCGGGAACAATGAGGTTGAGTTTGAAACCCAATGAGTCATATACATCAATATTCTCGTGATAACCACGTACACGCACATTACCGACGAGTTCGCCGGCCTTGATGGTAATGGTATTGGATTCGAGAGAATAGTGACGGCCTTCAATCGCGTTGCTTTCGGCATCAATAATCTCCACAGCAACTGTTCTGTCATAGTCGCAGGCCTTTGTTGCAACAACCTGCACATTGTGATACTCCACGTCATCAACTACGGGCAACACATAGAGTGTGTCCGAGAACTGGATATAATCAGGAGTAGTAGGCGCCATAGGCTCTCCCCCGTTGCAACCAACAATGCTGCCAACAACAGCAACAGTAAGGGCTGCACCCGATAAAATCCTTGCAAATCTGCTTATAATATTCATTTTCATATGTCGCTGCTGTTATCTGTTACTTTCATTAGGTTCAATTTCGGCACCCGGCGACTCGATCTCATGCTGTGGTATAGGCCATACGAAGAGTGGATTGTCCGCAGCGATCTTCAGGCTGCTGCCGTTTGAGAGTGACTGGTCCTGAGGTGTACGCTCGAAGCCCTTGCCCCAACGCTTGAGATCCTGCAGGCGGAAGCCCTCCATGTAGAGTTCCTTGATACGCTCCTGCTCAATGATCTCCATTGCATTGTTTGCATTCAAAGCCACCGAGCCGTTTGTGTAGCGTGCTGCCATAAGGGTAGAGAGGTCCTTACCCGCCTTGGCGTAATCCGGAGTCTCGAGCTGGCAATAAGCCTCGGCACGAATCAGGTACTGCTCCGAGAGGCGGAATACCTTTGGCATTGAGACATTGAGCAGCTGCGCCTCGCTGTAGAGAGTCTGGTTACCCCAATACTTGTAGAGCAAAGGCCATGTGAGACCATGGCTGTAGCCCGTCTGCGCCTCATAGAAGTATGAGTTGTAGCGCAAGTCGTTTGAGCCATAGAGGTCGAGCACCCACTTTGCAGGAACATAGTCGGGCTTGAACGATGAGTAGTCATAGTTGAAGAAGACTGTTCCAAGCGCACCGCCATAGTTGGTTGATGTGAAGCCCACCTTCCAGATAACCTCGGAAGAGAGGTCATACTGCCACATGTAATCGTAATAGTTCATTCCTGCAGAGTACTGTGAATTACAGCTTGACAGGAAGAACATGTTGCTGTCAATGATTTTTGTCGAGTACTTGATTGCCTCCTCATAATCACGCATATAGAGTGCCACACGCGCACGGAGTGCATAAACGGTATACTCATTGAAGTACACAGAGTTGTTGTAGAGGTAACCGTCGACAGCGGGGTCATAATCATCATCAAGTTTCAGGAGCTCGGCAGCCTTGTCAAGGTCGCTGAGCACCAACTGATAAGAATCGTAGAGCGACGCGCGCTTGATTGGCTGGTTCTCGTAATATTTTGTCTTGAGCACAACACCCAGCTCGTTCTGCGCAGCCTCATCGCTCTTGTAATCGACACAATAGAGCTTAATGAGTTCGCTGTACGCAAGAGCACGTGCGAAATATGCCTCGCCACAGTAGAGTTCCAGGCGGTCAAGCTCTGTATCGCTTGTAAGTGTAGGCTTCAGCTTCGCGGCATTGTCAAGAAGGAAGTTACAGTTTCCGATCAACGAATAGAGCGAGCCATAGACAGCCTCAATCTGTGAGTTTGTAGCAAGGATTTCCCAACGCCATACATCACCGAAAGTATTTGTATAACCGTTCACTGCATACACCATATCACACTGGATATCGGGTAGCAGGGTAAGATAGCCGCTGTATAGCGCACCGCTGAGGAACGATGAGTATATACCCACCACAGCCTGGTCGGCCTCATCAACGGTTGTTATTGCCGAACCTTCGGGCACAGCATTCTCGGGGAACTTGTCGAGGCACGATACCGGTACTACAAGCATCGTTGCCAATAATATATAGGTAATTATATTTTTCATCATAAACCCTCCTAAAATTAGAATGTAATCTCAACTCCGAATGTGTACTGACGTGACATTGGATACTGTGCCTTGTAGACGTTGCTTGTTGACTCCGGGTCAAGACCGCTGAACTTTGTCCAGGTAAACAGGTTCTGCGCCTGTGCATAGATGCGGGCACGGCTGATGAAACCAGTCTTTCCAAGCATTGCGCGTGGGAAGTCATAGCTTAGCATGAGGTTCTTCAAACGCAGGAACGATGCATCCTCAAGGAAACGTGAGTCCATCTGTGGAGTAACGCCATAGCGTGGAATGTCGGTAACATCGCCCGGCTGCTTCCAACGGTCATAGAGCAGACGCTTTGACTGGTTGTATGCCGAGTAAAGACCATTGCTCTCCTCGAAGAAACGGTCGTTGTTGAACATCCAACGGTCGGCAACCCAGCTGAAATTGGCGGTCAGAGAGATACCCTTATAGTTCATTGATGTGCCGAAACCACCCTGCCATGGAGCATTGTAGTTCTTGCCGACAAGCACCTTATCCTCCTCGCTGAAGACATTGGTGACGTTACCTTCCTTGTCGTACCAGAGTGCATCACCATTTGCAGGGTTCACGCCGGCATACCTATTAATATAGAACTCGCCGATAGAGTGACCGACTACAAGCTTTGTCGAGGTGTTTGACATCTCATACTCATCGAGACCTCCATAGAGTTCTGTAATCTCGTTGTAGTTGTAGCTTGCGTTGGTATTGATGTTCCAGATGAAGTCCTTTGTGCTTACCACATCAGCACCCAACGACACCTCAAAACCCTGGTTGATCATTGCACCCACATTGTCCCAACGTGTACCGAAACCATTGTTCACGTATGACTGCGGAACAAGCATGAGCATGTTGGTTGTCTTCTTGTGATAGAGCTCGATATCAGCATTAATGCGACCGAAGAAGCCAAGGTGCAGGGCAAGGTTCGATGTCCACAACTGCTCCCAGCTCAACTTCTCATTACCCTGTGTTGCTGGAGCAATACCTGCCACGCCCATATAGTTGGCACCACTGCCCACAAGAGCAAGGTGGTCATAATCAGGAATTGATGAGTTACCCGATGTACCGGTGCTCAATGCGACCTGTGCGTTGGTAAGCCATTTGTTCGCAGGCTGCATGAACTTCTCCTTGCGCATGTCCCACATGAAACCGAGTGACCAGAATGTAGCCCAACGGCCATCCTTACCGAAACGTGAAGAAGCATCGCTACGGAGTGAGAAATCGGTATAATAGCGGTCGTTGTAGTTGTACTCGCCGCGTGCAAAGAACGAAAGGAATGCGTGGCTTGAATATGAATTGGCCCACGATGACGCTCTTGTTCCCGATGAAAGCAGGGTAAATGCATCATTGTTCTGTCCGCGTGTCACCACCTGGAAGCCCTCGGAACGGTAGTCCACACCCTCCTGACCAAGCATCACGTTGAAGTGATGATAACGCTGTACATCAAACTTGTAGTTGATTGTATTTGTTATTGTCAGGTTCACTGTCGTATATGAACTGCGGCCTGCTGCACCCACACCATTGTTGCCCACAAAGCTTGGATATGACTTCATATCGGCAGTAGAGTGCGAGTAGTCGATACCGAATTGTGAACGCAGGGTAAGATTGCGGATTGGAGTAATCTCGGCATAGAGCACACTGAGCGCCTTGTACTTCTTGTTGTCAAGAGGATTGTTCTCCATCCACTCCAACGGATTGTAGGATGTACCCTTCCAGCTACCATCCTTTGACGACGCCAAAGAGCCGTCCTCCTTGTAGGGATTCCAGTAAGGAAGCATGAAACGGCATGCCGAGATTGGGGTATAGAGAGCATACTCGCCGTCATCGGCCTGCTGAACCTCCTCGTATGCCAACATAGAGTTGGTGCCGATCTTCAACCATGGCGCAACCTTTACATCAACATTCGAACGCATGTTGTAGCGTGCAAATGCCGAACCCTGTGCAATACCCTCCTGATCATAGTAACCACCTGAAACAAAATAGTTAAGCTTGTCGGTAGCATGGCTCACTGTCAGGTCATAGCTTTGCAACTGTGCATGGTCATTGAACACAACATCGAGCCAGTTGATATCGGTCTGGCCAAGAAGGTTGTAATCCTGACCGGCATCAAGACCTATCTCCTTCTCGAACTGTATTCTCTCGGCAGTGTTCATCATGTTCCACTCGCCATGGGCAAGGTTCGAGAAACCCTGCTGTGTACGCAAAGTGACATCTACCTTTTCGGTTGAAGTTCCGCGCTTGGTTGTGATAACCACCACACCGTTTGCTGCACGTGCACCATAGATTGATGTTGATGAAGCATCCTTCAACACATTGATAGACTCAATGTCGCCCGGGCTGATAGAGTTGAAATCGGAACTTGTGATGGGCACACCATCGAGAATGAACAGTGGCGATGTACCCGAATTGATTGAGTTTGTACCACGGATCTGGAATGTAGCCGGTTTGCTGGGCTCACCAGAATTTGATATTACGGTCATACCCGGTGTGGCACCCTGCAGAGCCTGGTCGAAGCTCACAGCCGGTACATTCTCAAGTTTTTCGGCCTTAACGGTCGAAACCGAACCTGAAATTGTTCCCTTCTTGCGGACACCATAAGCGACAACCACAACCTCATCGATTGTCATCTGCTCGGGTTCCATTACTACGTTCAGGACTTTTGTATCCTGATTGACAACGTGCTCCTGAGCTGTATAACCCACATAAGTGAATTGCAGTACAGCATCGCTCGCACCCTTGACCTCGATTTCATAGTTTCCATCAAAGTCAGTGACTACGCCGTTTGATGTACCCTTCTGCATGATGGTCAACGAAATCATGCCCTCGCCGTCCTCGGATGAGGTAACCTGACCCCTAACCTTGAAGGACTGCGCCATGGCCGACTGAACCATAAATGAACAGAGAATGGCAAACAGCAAAAATACTCTATTTCTCATTATAATAAGTTGTTTCTTATCACACACAAAAAGATGCCCACACACCGCAACATTACTCGCAGAACCAAGCCGCGAAAGCAATGCCGAAGCACATGGCACACTCCATAAAAAGTATAAATATTAAGTTTTTATTCGCTTCTTTAACAAAAACCGCCGCAAAGGTAGTAAAAAACACTATTATATTAATAATAACACACGTATTTTTTAATAAAAAAGGCAAGTGCATCAATATACACTTGCCATATTCATATCTTTCCACAGATTTTCAGAGCGATGAATTGATATCTGCGATATATCCCAACACCTCATCCTTGCCCAATCCATTCTCGGACGATGTTATGAACACCGGGGGTAACTCCTCCCACTCCTCGAGCAGCTTTGCCTTGTAAGCAGCGATGTTCTTTGCCAGAACACTCTTTGTCAGTTTGTCGGCCTTTGTAAAGATTATCGAGAATGGCACACCGTTCTCGCCAAGCCACTGGAAGAACTCAAGATCAATCTTCTGAGGCTCGTGGCGGCAGTCGATGAGCACAAAGAGCAATGTCATCTGCTCACGGTCGAGCACATAGCTTGATATTATATGCTCAAGCTGCTCGTTCTGCGACTTGCTGCGCTTTGCATAACCATAACCTGGAAGGTCGACAAGATACCACTCATTGTTGATGAGATAGTGGTTTATCAGCAGTGTCTTTCCCGGAGTCGCAGATGTCTGCGCCAGCTTCTTCTGGTTTGTCAACGCATTGATAAGACTCGATTTTCCCACATTCGAACGGCCTATGAAAGCATATTCGGGCTTGCCGTCCTGTGGACACTTCTTTATGTCGGTATTGCTTATTACAAATCGTGCGCTCTTTACAATTGGTGTGCTCATGTTGTCAATATTTATGCCACGAAGATACAACGATATTCACTAATAGCAAAGAAAAGGGCGTGCAAGATTGTTCATGCACGCCCATGCGATATACACGTGGATATATTTATTGCGATATCTTCACACCAACGAAGAATGTCCTTGGCTGTGTGGGGCCGTAGAAGTAGCCCGAATCGCGGAACTCACCCTTGTCCAAATCTCTTTGGAAACTGTTGAAGATATTCTGCACGCCACCATTGAGCTGCAGATTTATGTGGTCATGGAGGATGAACGTGTATCCGGCCTTGAAGTTGAGGTCGAAGAAATCGGGCGTCGTCTCCAGGCGGTCGTTCTCTATGTAACCGGCATAGTGCGGTACAATCATTGAGCCGGTGTATGTTCCCGACAATGAGAGGTCCAGTTTTTTGACAGGCGATGACATTATTGTGAAATAGCCGTAATAATCGGGGGTACGCATCATGCGCTTTGTTGTGAGCGCAACACCGTCAACCTCGGTCCACGTCTCGGGCTCTTTATAAAGGCTACGCTGTGCAGTAAAGCCCAATTGTAGCGAGAACTGCTTTCCGTGCGCAATCTTTGCATCGATGTTTGCACCATACACTCGCGCACCCGCACCATTGCGGCGCTCCTTTATGGCGTGACCAAAGTCGTTGACGCCCACATCCTCAAGCACGAATACATTGTTCAGGCCTGTATAGAAACCTTCAACAAGCACATTCGCCTGCCAGTGTCCGAAGCGTGTTGTCCAGTCGACCGAACCGCTGAAGCTGTTTGAACGCTCCTCTTTCAGCCCGTCGGCAAGCTCAATCTGCACACCCTCGCCACCCACGGCTGTCACGTGCAGATCCTCGTCATACGCCTGTGGGGCACGGAAACCTGTCGAATAGGTAAGACGCGCCTGCAGATCCTTCAATGGCTTGTAGAGGAAGTTCACACGTGGACTGAAGATTGGCTTTTCGATGAGGTTGTGTTTATCCATGCGCAAGCCCAACAACAACGAGAAGTAGCGTGCATTCCACTCGTTCTGTACAAAAGCACTACCTATGCGTACATCCTGGCGCATATCGCGGTCATAGCCCGTCATAATATCGTGGAGCCTATTCTCCTGATACTCCACTCCACTCATGAATGTTGCAGGCGAAAAAAACAGCCTGCTTATTTGCCATGTGTATGTGGCACCACTCACCCAGGTGAGGTCATCAGTCTTTCCGTATGCATTAGGATCGCGCTGAGCGCCATAGTAGCTGTCGCGGTCAATGTGCTGCAACGATGCGAACACCGATAGTTTATGTTTGTAGCCATCCCAACCATGGTCATAAGAGACACCGCCGCTGTTTATGATATGCTTTGTCTGCTCTGTAATGTCGCTCTCATGTGGCTGCAGGTCGAACTTGTTTCCGCCGCGGCGCAATTCATTGGTTGTGTGGTATTCGACACTCAAGCGGCCGTTGTAAGTGGGGCGGTAATAGGTTCGCAGGCCAAAGGTATTCATGTTCAGCTTTCCTAGTTCCGAAAAGCCGTCGCCATCATGGTCATAGGGATTGCGGTTGCGATAATTCGCATACACCGCCATGCCATATTTGTTGTCGGGCGAAACGAGCGACACATTGGCACCCACACTCTGCTCCCACGCCTTGCCGCCATAACCGGCAAAGTTACTTGTTACAGAGAATGAGTCGCTCACAGGATCCTTGGTAATGATGTTGACCGTTCCACCCACAGCATTTGCGCCAAAGAGCGCCGAACCGCCACCGCGAACAACCTCAACGCGCTCAATCATATTCACAGGAATCTGCTCAAGGCCATAGACACCGCTCAAGGCACTGACCACAGGGCGGCTGTTTATTAGCACCTGCGAGTAAGGGCCTTCGAGACCATTGATGCGCACCTGTGGAAAACCGCAGTTCTGGCAGTTGTTCTCAACGCGCAAACCCGTAACATAATTGAGGCTCTTTGCCAGATCGACCGAGTTTACCGCCTCAAAAAGCGGCAATGCAGCCACCGACACCACAACAGGAGCATCCTTACGGCTTATCTCATTGCGGTTAGCCGACACAACGACCTCATCAATGACAAAATCATCACTCTTCAGTTTGAAGTGCACAACTGCCGTATACTCCTTGCTGACAACAACCTCCTTTGCCATTGTAGCATATCCCATGGCTGTCACTCGAAGAGTATATTTTCCCGGAGCAAGGTCGGTAAATTCAAACTGACCGTTCTCATTACTTGTTGTTCCTTCGCCTGTTTCAACTACCAGCACTGCCGCAAAAGCGATATTCTCCTCAGTGCCATCCTCTACAACATGTCCCAAAATCCTGTTTCCCTCTTTGATTACATCCGAATCCCCGGCCCATACAGCCAAAGCAGAGAGAGAAAGCATAAAAACTGCAAATATTCTTTTCATAATCATTACCTGTTCTTTTTTGCGGTTGCAAAATTACAAATGTGACAAAAAAGGTACAATCACAATAAATTGTTAAAATACAGACCTTGTTTAACAAAATATCTCAAAATTTGACTATCGGCATCATTTTTCAACAAAACTCATACAAAATGTCTGCAAAAGTTTGGAAACATAAACCATTAATCATACATTTGCGCCCTACGACTTCCTAAACGACATAAAAATGAAAAGATTTACTACACTTTTATTATCGTCACTTTTACTGACAATCACGGTTTTCGCAAACCCCATAGACCCCGACAAGGCTTATGAGATTGCTTCGGGGGTATGGAAAAACAGCATCAAAAAGAACTCTGACGGTGCATTGGAACTCATCCCAAGAAACAAGATGTCCAAAGTGGGCAACCGCTTCGGCACCAAGGAGCAGACACCGGGGTTCTATATATTCTCTCCGGCAGACGGACAAGGTTTCGTTATCGTTTCGGGCGATGATGAACTGGCTCCTATCGTAGGTTACTCGACAACAGCCAAGGCCGGCGAGATGCCACCTGCACTTTGCGATCTGCTCAGTGTATACGACATGTATGTCGAGGATGTACGCAACGGCATTGCCGAGCCCATGCAGCCTGTAGTCACAGCTTCCAACAGCAGCATTGAGCCAATGCTCACAACAACATGGAACCAGGATTCGCCATACAATCTCCAGTGTCCACAGATCAACGGTTCATACACACCCACAGGATGTACAGCAACCGCAACTGCACAGATCATGAAGTTCCACAACTGGCCCGAGAAAGCATCAAAGTCATTTACATGGCATAACAACGTGACAGGAAAGGATGAATATGTCAACACATCAAGCCACAGGTATGATTGGGCAAACATGCTCGACAGCTACAGGAACGGATATACAACCACCGAAGCCAATGCCGTGGCATTGCTTATGTCCGATGTGGGCAAGGCAATGAACAGCACTTATGCTCTTGCAGGTACAGGCAGTACCCCAACATACGCAGCACAGGCTTTGGTAAATATCTTCAAATACTCTCCCGACATCATTGTTGCAAAGAGAGAGGAATATACCAACGAAGAGTATATGGAACTCATCCGCAAGAACCTCGAGGCACGCCAGCCACTCCTGTATGCAGGACATGGACAGGACTACAGTTCGGGACACGCATTCGTGTGCGACGGTATCAATGAGAACAATCTCCTGCACATCAACTGGGGATGGGGCGGTTCATATGACGGATATTTCGACATCACTTCAATGGCGCCAGGTGGTGCAGGTATCGGTGGTGGCGAGGACCGCTATAACGTGGGACAGACCATCATTGCAAACATCCGTCCACGAGTAACAGGCGAAGCCGATGTAAACGGACAACCTACAATTTACTCAATGCTTATCCTGAACCCTGATACTGACAAGAGCAAGGGCGAAAGTTATCAGATTGTAGATGAATCAGTAAAGACATTCGAGAACAACGGAGCAAAACAGCGCATTGCTTTCGCACTCCTCAACTGGTCACACTCAACAACAAAAATGCAGATTCTCATGGCATTTGAGAAAGACGGCAAAGCATACCTCAATATGCTGATGAATGATGCCGACGACCTCATAGAGCTCAAGATGAACGAGGATTCCGGCGGTCATTACATCGTTGATTTCACGGTAAATAACAACAGCGACGGCGAGTTCTACCTTGAGCAGGGTACATACAACGTGCGTCTATACTACTCGGACGGAGGAGAGGAGAGCGAATTCAAGTTGGTGCGCGGCGCGGAGAACAATATTGTCATAGAGGTAAGTGAAAGCGGCACACGCACTTACATCCTGCAGCCCAAGGTAAAGGTTACAGAATTGACCTTCCACAGCACTCCTACAATGAAAGGCGACCCGATCTCGTTTGATGCAAAATTCGAGAACACCAACAAGCGCAATTCACTCTTGGCCATTGCACCTGTGGTAAACCGCAAGATGGCGGACAATACATACAAAAGCGACACATTGACAAAGGCAATCGCAATGATCGATGTATATGACGATGAGGAAATCGTAGCCTCTTTTAAGAATGTAGGAACATTCCCCGAGGACGGCACATATCACATCTCGTTTGTTTGCAATGTGTTGAACAGCTACACAGAACGTGCTGAAGAACTTGATCGCAAATCGGCAATCTCCATAGCCGGCAAGAGCCAGGATATTACCATCAGCCCACTGCCCGACGGCCTGGTACTTTCAACCACAGCACTCAGCGCACCGGCAATAACATACGGTGAAAAGGCAAGCATCACTGCAACCGTAAAGAACATCTCGACAACAGACGACACCTTTACAGGAGCATTGGCAATCTTTGCAAAAGACAATGCGACAGGTTGGGAATATCACCTTGCAACTGCACTTGTAGACAATCTGAAGAAAAATGCTTCGACCGAGATCACTTGCAGTACCCCGGACTACCTACCTGTAATGAAACCCGGAAGCTACACAATCACTTTGAGAATGGCCGACAACGGCAGATGGAAAGAGATTAGACAATCGGCAGCGACATGCATCCAGGACATTGCGTCTACAACCGCAACTATCCCCTATGTAAAGGAGGTTATGGATATCAACAATGGCAACGACGTTGTTGTCCAGGGCGAGACCTTTGAAGTAAAAGCCACACTTGGTTGCCTGAATGCCGACTTCGACGGTTATGTACGTGTAAACATCCCTTATGGTATCGGCTACCATGTACGTAGCGAGTATGTTGCAGTATCAATCAAAAAGGGAGAGACTGCTGACGTAACCTTCCAATGCAGCAGCAAGACAACCACTCCGCTCAACAAATACAGACTGAATATCATCTACTACGACAGCAACAAGAAGAAACTCGGCGACATGTCAAACAATTCCTTGACTCATAAAGGCAACGGTTACTTCTGGGTCGGAGATGCAACAGCCGTTGAAAAAGTTGAGAATACGGAAGGTGCAACCATAACAGTATGCGGCAACAACATAACGATTGCCAACACCATAGATACCATGACAACTGTCTACAGCGCAGATGGCCGCGAAGTCTACAAAGGTACAGACAGCACAATCCATGTTACAAGCGGCCTGTACATTGTGGCAGTTCAACAAGAGAGCACAACTACAGTGACAAAAGTGTTTGTAAAATAATCATACTTAAAACTATTTAACCGGGACGGACAGGCGTGAGCTTGCCCGTCTTTTTTTGTATTTAAAGCGCTAAAAAATTGGTTGATTGCACACTATAGGTTATTTTCGCACAAAATATCAAACACGATGAACAGAATTATAGTATCGGCGTTTATCGCCATTGCGGCAATTGCCGGCAGCACTGCCGACTGCAATGCAAAGACAATTTCAAAATGCAAGACAAAGAAAGTGAGCACATATTTTTCAAAGGTGCTCAATGCAGAAAGCGCAAGTTATAACGACAAAGAGAAGATAAAATGCGACAATATTGAGGCTACCCGCGAAGCTATATGGGAGTGCTGGCGCAATGCGGTGCTCGCATTCGATGAGGATAAACTCAACGCACCTTTCGCCACCAATGAGCCACGCGACACGGGCTACTGGCGACTCCCCGAAAACCTTGAGGAGAACGCACTTATGCCATACTATTTCATCAAGAAAGGCGACCAGCCACATGAGGGTTACCCGCTGTTCCTTTATATGCACGGCTCGGGCGACAAGAAGCACGAATGGGAAGCCGGCATACGCCTTTGCAGCAGCTACGACGATGCACCCTCACTGCACTTCATTCCGCAGATACCAAACGGATATGGCGAGCTTTACCGCTGGGCTATACAGAGCAAGCAGTGGGCATGGGAAAAACTGCTTCGCCTGGCATTCGTCAATGAAGACATCGATGCCAACAGAATATATTTCTATGGTATTTCAGAGGGTGGATATGGCAGCCAGCGCCTTGCATCATTCTATGCCGACTACCTGGCAGGAGCAGGCCCCATGGCAGGTGGCGAGCCACTGAAGAACGCCCCAATGGAGAACCTTGCCAACATAGCCTTTTCATTGAGGACAGGCGAGCAGGATTATGGCTTTGCACGCAACGCCATGACATATAATGCAGCGTTGACAATCGACAGCCTTGCGAAGAAACATCCCGGCCTGTACAAGAACTTCATTGAGCTAGTACCAAAGATGGGACACAGCATCAACTATGAAAAGACAACTCCCTGGCTCAAGCAGTACAGCCGCAATGCCCATCCCACATATTTCTATTGGGAGGACTATGACATGTATGGCCGTCACCGCACCGGTTTCTATAACCTGAAGGTAAACGAGACATCGCGTAATAACGACGAGGAGCGCAGCTGCTACGAAGTAAGCATTTCCAACAATACTGTGAACCTTACCGTGCAGAACGTGACATACACAACCACACAGGCAATATACAACATACCAATGTTCTTCTCAAAGAGCTACTCACCCGCTACAAAGGGCAACGTTACAATATATTTGAGCGAGAAACTGTTCGACTTTGCAAAACCCGTCAAGGTTGTCGTAAACGGCAAGGAGGCATTCAATGGCATGGTAACACCTACAATGAAAGCCATGGTCGAGAGTTGTGCCGAATATTTTGACCCTGAACGCATGTTCCCTGCCGAGGTTACCGTCGACATCAAGTAACCGGTACCCTTAATTTGCACAGTGGCGTTTTTTTGACTATCTTCGTGACCGCTAAAAAAAAGAAGATGAACAAATGAACCAGGAATACCCCTCAACACTTTTGGAACGCGCCGTAAAGGAGTTCTCCAAACTCCCCGGCATCGGGCGCAAGACGGCCACGCGTCTGGTGCTGCATCTGTTGCGCAAGAAAGAGGAGGAGGTTGAAGGTTTCTCATCGGCAATCATCACACTCAAGCGCGAGGCAAAATACTGCAAGGAGTGCCATAGCATATCGGACACCGACATTTGCCCCATATGTGCCAACCCACTGCGTGACCACAGCCTCATTTGTGTTGTGGAGAACATACAGGATGTCATGGCGGTGGAAAACACAATGCAGTTCAGGGGTGTATACCACGTCCTTGGAGGCGTAATATCGCCGATGGACGGTGTCTCGCCAAGCGACCTTCACATAAACAGCCTCATTGAGCGTGTAGCAAAAGGCGAAGTAAAGGAGATAATCCTCGCACTGAGCTCAACAATGGAGGGCGACACAACAAACTTCTACATCTACCGCAAGCTACAGCAGTATGATGTAAAGCTGTCAGTCATTGCACGCGGCATATCGATAGGCGACGAACTTGAATATACCGATGAGGTCACATTGGGAAGCTCCATTATCAACCGCCGACCATTCACCGGTAAAACACTATAATGAAATGAACAGAGAGAACGTACTTAAATCCTTGAAATTCAATTTTGCGACATCCATCTTCGCACTCATAATAGCCGTTGCGGCATTTGAAACAGGATACCTGACAAAAGGAGCATTGGCAATGAACCTTGCCCATGAGGACCTGTACTACATTGAGGTAAGCGCAGTCATGCTTACCATAGCGATAATCCCGTTTGCATTGAAGGGATTCAGCCGCGCAATGAAGAAGGGCGCAGACCTTGACGGCATTGCATTCCTGAAACTATACAGCAAAAAAAGCCTGTTGCGTATGTTCCTGCTATTCATAGCCATTGTAGTCAATATCTTCGTATATTACGGCATTGAATACAACGGAGCATTGTATTGTGCCATCATCAGCTTTGGAGCACTGCTCTACAGCTACCCTACCGGCAAAGTGCTTGACGAATACCAGAACGGCAACGAAACAAAATGACAGGAATGAAGCTATCGGTCGTAATTGTCAACTACAACGTAAAATATTTCCTTGAGCAGTGCCTTGACTCGCTTGAGCAGGCTGCCATGGGCATAGACTACGAGGTCATTGTGGTTGACAACGCGTCAACCGACGGCTCTACAGAATATATCACAGCGCGCTTTCCAAAGGTCAAATGGATGGCATGCAGGGAGAACAACGGCTTTTCCAAAGGCAACAACATTGCAATAGCCCAGGCCAAAGGCGAGTATATATTGTTGCTGAATCCTGATACCATAGTAACCAAAGAGGCCATTGAGGGCTGCGTGGATTTCATGGACAACAATGCCGATGCCGGCGCCTGTGGCGTATACATGTTGCGCATAGACGGCACGTTCGCACCCGAATCGCGCCGTGGACTTCCAACACCATTCGTGGCATTCTGCAAGATGTCGGGCCTGTCGAAGATATTCCCCCAATCACGCACATTCGGCCGCTACTATATGCAATACCTTGACAAAGAGGAGACCAACCCTATTGAAATCATATCGGGAGCATATATGATGCTGCGCAACAGGACAATCAAGAAGACCGGCGCACTCGATGAGGACTTCTTTATGTACGGAGAGGATATTGACCTGTCGTACCGCATCCTAAAAGGCGGCTACAGGAACTACTATCTACCCCTGCGCATACTACATTACAAAGGTGAGAGCACAAACAAGAGCACATACCGCTACGTGCACACATTCTACCGTGCAATGCAGCTGTTCTTCAAGAAGCACTACTCGCACTACTCGTTGCTTGTGAGTCTTCCCATCAACATTGCCATCTGGACACGCGCAATGTTGGCATATATAGGCAACCAGTTCGTTCACCGCAGCGTCACACAGGAAGCTCCGGCCATCAACTGCATTGTATTTGGCAGTAACGACACCATTGCAGATGTAAAGGAAATACTGCAGACGAAGTTCAAGAACGGCAGACACGCGTTTGTTGAGGCTACCGAGGAGACAAAGCCACAAGGACATGTTGGCTGCGGCATAGACCTTAACAGCTACAACACCGTTATCTATGACACCGAGGCATATACATACAGCACAATACTCAAACTACTGAATACCGATGCCGGACGCAGACTGCGCCTTGGAACATATTCATCAAAAACAAAGAAACTCATAACCGCAGATCAGATCTTCGATTATGACGACATAATATCAAAGCGATGAACACCACCTGGCTAAAAGATGATGCCATATCACTGCGCACCCCCGAACCCGAGGACCTGGAGCTGATGTACGCAATGGAGAACGACACAACGCTATGGAGCGTTGGAAACACCACACTCCCCTATTCACGGTATACACTAAGGCAGTACCTTGAACAGAGCAAGCAGGATCTCTACGCCGAGCGCCAGGCACGCTTTGTCATTGGGGTTGAAAACGGCGAAGCTGCCGGAATGATTGACCTTGCCGATTTTGACCCGCTCAACAGCCGCGCCGAGGTCTGTATTGGACTGCTTGGCAAGTACAGAGGCAAAGGAATTGCAGCGCGCGCATTGAACCTGATATGCGATTATGCATTCAAAAAGCTGCACATCAACCAACTTTATGCTTTCATCCCTGAATGGAATGAAGAAAGTTTGGGACTTTTTGAAAAAAATGGCTTCAAAAAAAGTGCACTCCTACAACAATGGCAACGGACAGAAAACGGTTATAACAATGTTTTTTTAGTACAAAAATTGGTCGAATAGCCTATTTTTGACCGAAAAATCAAAAAAAATCGCATTTTCTTGAAAAAAAACTCGAAAATGTTTGCAGATTCAAAAAAAAGCCCTACCTTTGCACTCGCTTTGAGACACGAACAAAGTAGAAAACTTTGAAATATTGGTGCGTTAGTTCAGTTGGTTAGAATACATGCCTGTCACGCATGGGGTCACGGGTTCGAGTCCCGTACGCACCGCAAAAGCCTTTCAGTTATGCTGAGAGGCTTTTTTGTTTGTGTATATTCGTGAAGGGATAAAGGCAAGGTGGACAAAAAGTAGGATAAAATCTCCGCAATCTCTTGATTTACATATCTTTGCGAAGATTATTATTGATATGCTTAAAAAATGCTTTTTGTAGTTCTTCCAATGTGGTCAGGAATGACCTGAGAGGGTAGAGACTGATGTACAGATGCAAGGATTGTGGTAAGCAATTCATCGGTGGTGAAAGACGCAATAAATCACATCGGCAAGAACCCCTATGCAACTATCAACGATTCCCCGTATTGGCTGCAGGGTAACGACAATTTTAACGAGAATGAATAATTCCACACCACACTAATCCGCGCAGTTACAGTCTCCATGGAAAAGCTATAAAAGAGATCAGCAACCGTAATTGGTTGCTGATCTCTTTCTTTTATCTTGTAATAAGAATCTTTGTTGCCACTCCCTCGTTTCCTTCACTATCGTAAGTGAGAACATAATAGACACCGCTCGCGACTTTTTCTCCGCGCATATTACGTCCATTCCAGGAATACATACCACCATTGGATTTGCCCTCATTTATTAAATATCCGGCCGCATCGACGATTTTTACATCACAGCCATATGTTAGTCCAACAATGGAGATATTTCCGCTGTAATCGGCTCTCACGGGGTTAGGATAGGCGTGGATTTCACTCTTGTCAAGAGTTGGAGCCGACTCTGTTGCATCACTCCTATAACTTGCTATGCCCATATCGGTTCCAATAAACACCTCGCCGGTTACATCATTGATGGCTATGCTTTCGATACAATCGGATGGCAAAGGTGAATTTTCTGTTGTAAAATGGTGAATTGTTTCCTGGCCATCGGCACTGACAAGGTATATTCCGTTACTATTTGTACCTATCCATTTGCGGTTTGCACCATCCACCTCAATATCCTTGATATAGACACCGCTCATAAAGTAGTCGGCAAGGCCGGTTCCGTCATTGCGTGCAATCTTTATCTGCTTGAAGACACCATCGTTGAAAAACTTCTCGGGGTTGTCAATGACAAAGACACCGATATTCGTTCCAACCCAAATGGCACCAGTCATATCTTCGGCCATGTCATAGAGCTGGTAAATATCGTAGCTGATTCCATCCTGATTGGTAAACTTGTTCAACCATTTCTTTGTTACGTCATCACTTGTGTCAAATGGTGTATTGTTCATCTTTGCACAGAACAGACCAGGATCGCCCTGCAGCGCCGTCAACCACAGCCAACCACGCGAATCGATATGAGGCTTTACCACTGTAGCCCAATACTCAATGTCCTTATAATTGAGCGAGAGCCATGTGCCATCCTTTCTGAGTATCTTTACAACATCCTTCACATCGGTATTCACGCACCAAAGATTACCGTCATTGTCAAATTTGACTGTGGGAACACGCACATAGGCATAGGCATACCTTCCTGAACTTGCGCTTTCAATCTTGCTGTTTTCGTGATTGTAATGCTTTACAAACTCTCCATTCCTGAATTCATATACTCCATAACCGAACGAACCGGCAAAGTAATGACCGGGCTCCGCAGGATCTTCATCGACAGAGCAGATGTTGACATATCTGTAGCCTGTTGCACTCTTTACAGCATCTTCGGGAAGATTTACCCACCTGTCATCATCACTGTGATATTCCATAATAGTTCCATCATAGAACACATTATCGAAATAGTTGATGTTGCCGCCGGCAACAAGAAGTTTGCCATCAGAAGTGAATTTCATATATTCACTATAGTTCCTGACAGGGGAATCCGACACGACAGGCAAAGATGTCTCCACAACGGAATTGCCCTTAATCTGGCACTCCACCACACCTTTATAGCCCTTACAATCCCATAGAACATTACCATTCTTGGCAATATGGTTGCTACCGCTATTCTTATAAGTGGCAACAGCACTTTCACCGGCTATCACACAGAGCTTACTCTTTGCAGGTGCTATGATTTCATTGCCTGCACAATATATCGTGGAGAATTTCTCACCGTTATTGCCTACAACAATCTTGAACTCTCTACTGTCGGGAATGAATGTACATATCTCCACCGCATCGACAAGGCAATACAGTTTCCCATCCAGCTCACAAAGGGATGTCACAAAACGGTCTGCTGAAAGCTGTTCCCAGTTATTCCTGTCAAGAAGGTTCTTTCCCATATCACAGCCAAAGAAGCCATCTTTTGTTCCTGAATACAACTTGCCTTTGTAGCTGTAGGTGCAATATGTATCGAGCCCGGTGCTGTAGGTATTTTCGAACTCCATATTCTCAAGATCAAGCACAACGACACCAAAGGATGTTGAAAGATAGGCAGTGTTGCCTTGGATGTCGATATTATTTATTGTCTTGTCGGGCAATACCTTATTCTTGAAATCGGTTATATTATAGACCGATCCGTCATCATAAAGAATATCGATATTGGCATTCTTGTAGACAACCACAAGAGCATTTATAAAACTTGAATATCTTATATGGGCAATATCTATGTCACTGAGAGTTGTTATCTTATCATATGTCCTTACCTCGTTGTCGCTCATGTCATAGGAGTAGAGCGCCCCTGATGCCAGTACATATACCTTATCGCCTACCACTTGACAGTATGTTGCGTTGTGGTATGACGGATAAAGCGTCCAGTTGTCATCATCAGCCTTTACTCCATGAGCCAATACAAGGACAAACAGAAAAGATATCAACAATCTCTTAACCATAATTCTCTTTCAAATAATCACCAAGCTGCTGTGTTGCACGGAAACGATGGCTCATGCTGTTCTTCATCTCGCCACTCATCTGTGCAAAGCTTTCGGTATGCCCCTCGGGAATAAATATAGGATCGTATCCGAATCCGGAATCTCCTTTTTTCTCCGTGGCAATAGTTCCTTTCACTATACCGTCAAAGAGCATCTCCTTGCCGTCAATAATTAACGCGATAACTGTGCGGAATTGTGCGTTACGGTTGGATTTTCCTGTTAAATTTTCCAAAAGCTTGCGCATATTGGCCTCAGAGTCACACTCCTCGCCTGCATAACGCGCCGAATAGACACCAGGAGCACCACCGAGAGCCTCAACCTCAAGACCGGTATCATCGGCAAAACAATCAAGGCCATACTTCCCGCATATGTGCCTTGCCTTAATAAGCGCATTACCCTGCAGGGTATCGGCTGTTTCGGGAATGTCATCGCAGCAACCGATATCACTGAGTGACAGCACCTCTACCCTATTGCCTACAATATCCCTTACCTCCTGGAGCTTATGCTTGTTATTGGTAGCAAAAACAAGTTTCATACCTTTTCCATTTTATCAGTGTCGACAACAATCTTGTCATCAATCAGAACCTTCTTTTTCGCCTTGATCTTGTCGAATCCAAGACCATATACAGCCATCACCTTCGACTGTGATACCAATGCATTGGGGTCAATCTGCTTTATTGCACTGAGCAATTTGTTGGCCTGACTTGCACGTGTGATGGTAGTCACAACCTTACTCTCCTTGCCCGAGTAATAACCTATAGAGTCAAGCAATGTCACACCGCGTTTAAGATTTCTTGTGATGTAGTATGCAATGTCATCGTACTTGTTCGAGAATATGAAGAACTGCACAGTCTGACGGTTGCTGTTGACAACATAGTCGAGCGATACATTGACTATCACAAGGTTTATAAAGCCGTAGAACACCTTCTGCAGACTCATTGTCGTGTCAGCTGTAGGCACAATGAAAAAACTGCTTATTACGATACATGCATCGACATATAGCATTGCACGTCCAAAGCTCACATCCTTGTATTTGTTCACTATTGCCGCAATGATGTCGACACCGCCCGAACTGCCGTTACTAATGAAACAGAATGCAAGACCAAGACCTGTAAAAATAGAGCCCACGATACATGACTCGAGCTGCTTGTCAGGACCAAGAATAACCGAGGCGTCAGGATACACCGCGAATACCATCTGGAAAAGCTGCAGGAATAGCGTGAGCACTGCAATTGCATATATGGTCTTTATACAGAACCTCAATCCAAGCTGCCATATGGCAATGACTATCAGCACCATGTTTATGGCAAAGTATGAGAACTGTATGGGAACACCCGTAGTATACTGTATGATAGCACATATACCGGTCACACCTCCTGTAACGAAAGTGTATGGAGCCATGAAGAAGTTCCACGCAAAGGCATAGAATGCAAGTCCTGCAGCAATGACAAGATAGTTCTTGACCTCACTCATCACTGAGGGCTGTGGTATGAATCGCTTAGCCATAATTCTAAAGTATTACAATGACTTTTGTTATAGGGTTCTCTTTTATCAGATTACAATGTTGACAATCTTCTTTGGTACAATGATGACCTTTCTGATAGGCTTGCCATCAATGTACTTCTGGCTATTCTCATTTGCAAGGACAGCGGCCTCAATCTCGGCATTGGTTGCATCTACAGCAAAATCGAGAGTGAAACGTGCCTTTCCGTTGAATGAGATTGTGTACTTGACAGAATCCTCCTTGAGATAATCCTCGTTGAATGCAGGCCACTGGGCATCGCATACCGTCGTTGTATTGCCCAATGTCTCCCACAACTCCTCACAGACATGTGGCGCAAATGGAGAAAGCACAATGACAATCTTCTCAAGGATAGCCTTCTTGTTACACTTGAGTGCTGTAAGCTCATTGAGACAGATCATGAATGCACTCACTGTTGTGTTGTATGAGAATGCAGGAATATCCTCGCTTGTCTTCTTGATGAGTTTGTGGAGCGACTTGAGTTCCTCCTTTGTAGGCTCGGCATCGGTTACAATACAATTGTCATCCTTGTCGAAGAACATACCCCACAACTTGCGGAGGAAACGGTGGCAACCGTCGATACCGTTTGTATCCCATGGTTTAGACTGCTCTATAGGACCAAGGAACATCTCATACATACGCAATGTGTCGGCACCATACTTCTCAACAATAACATCGGGGTTAACGACATTGAACATAGACTTACTCATCTTCTCGACAGCCCATCCGCAGATATACTTGTCGTTCTCGAGGATGAACTCGGCATTGGCATATTCGGGACGCCAAGCACGGAAAGCGTCAATGTCAAGGACATCATTTGCAACAATGTTTACATCAACATGCAATGGTGTAACATCATAATCCTTTGAAAGGTTATATGAAACGAATGTATTTGTGTCTTTTATACGGTAAACGAAGTTACTGCGGCCCTGGATCATACCCTGGTTGATGAGCTTCTGGAATGGCTCTTCCTTAACGCTGTAGCCACAGTCGAAAAGGAACATATTCCAGAAACGTGAGTAGATGAGGTGACCTGTAGCATGCTCCTTACCACCGACATAAAGATCCACGTTCTGCCAGTAGCCGTTTGCCTCCTCTGAAACGAGTGCTTTGCCGTTCTTTGGATCCATATAACGCAGATAGTACGCGCTTGAACCGGCAAAACCGGGCATTGTATTCAACTCCAATGGGAAGACAGTGCTATTGTTGACATTCTCTTTGCTTGTAATGCTGTTGGTTGTTGTATCCCAAGCCCACATCTTAGCATGACCGAGTGGTGGCTCACCGCTCTCTGTAGGCAGGAACTTCTCAACCTCGGGGAGTTCTATTGGCAAGCACTCCTCGGGAACAGGATAAGGCACACCGTTCTTGTAATAGATTGGGAATGGCTCACCCCAATAACGCTGGCGGCTGAAAATTGCGTCGCGCAGACGATAGTTGACCTTCACGCGGCCAAGCTTATTCTCGGTAACAAACTGCTTTGTCTTTGCGATTGCCTCCTTGACTGTCAAGCCATTGAGGTTGAGCTTACAATCACTGAAAGAAGCAACAGGAGAGTTTGTCATTACACCCTCCTTGGCATCGAAGCTCTCCTCGCTTACATCACAACCCTCAATCAAAGGACGTATCTCAATGCCGAAGTGCTTTGCAAACGCGTAGTCACGGCTGTCGTGTGCAGGAACAGCCATGATGGCACCTGTTCCGTAACCAGAAAGCACATAGTCGCTTACCCACACAGGAATCTCCTCGCCGGTAATAGGGTTGATGGCATATGAACCGGTAAATACACCTGTCACGTTGCGGTCAATCATACGCTCGCGCTCGGTGCGCTTCTTTGTACGGTCGAGATAAGCCTCAACAGTCTCCTTCTGTCCTGCGGTGGTAAGCTGTGCCACAAGTTCGCTCTCAGGAGCAAGCACCATGAATGTAACACCGAATATTGTATCGGCACGTGTTGTAAAGATAGTAAACTCAATATCGCTATCCTTGATGCGGAACTGCATCTCGGTACCCTCACTGCGACCAATCCAGTTGCGCTGTGTCTCCTTGAGTGAATCGCTCCAGTCAATCTTCTCGAGACCATCGAGAAGACGCTGTGAGTAAGCCGATACTCTCAAGCACCACTGCTTCATTTTCTTTTGTACTACAGGGTGGCCACCACGCTCTGAAACACCGTCGACAACCTCATCGTTGGCAAGCACAGTTCCAAGAGCCGGACACCAGTTTACCATTGTCTCGTTGAGGAATGCAATGCGCCAGTTCATCAACAGCTCCTGCTGCGCAACCTCGCTCATAGCGTTCCACTCTGCAGCTGTTACCTCAACTTCCTCAGTACATGCTGCATTGATGCTTGCACTACCCTCCTTGCTCAACTTCTCAATGAGTTCAGAGATTGGCTTTGCACATTTTGCATCATTGTCGTAGTAGCTGTTGAACATCTTGATGAATGTCCACTGGGTCCAGTGGTAGTAACCAGCATCACAGGTTCTGATTTCACGGTCCCAATCGAAGCAGAAACCGATCTTGTCGAGCTGCTCACGATAACGTGCGATGTTCTGCTCTGTTGTCACGGCTGGATGCTGTCCTGTCTGTATTGCGTACTGCTCGGCAGGGAGACCATACGCGTCGTAGCCCATTGGATTGAGTACATTATATCCGTTAAGACGCTTGTAGCGTGCGAAAATATCAGATGCGATATAACCGAGAGGGTGTCCCACATGAAGACCCGCACCCGATGGGTAAGGGAACATGTTGAGGATATAGAACTTCTCCTTCTCCGCGTTTTCAACAACCTTGTATGTCTTGTTCTCTCTCCAGCGCTGCTGCCACTTCTGTTCGATTTCGTTAAAATTGTATGCCATTGTCTTTAAAATTTTAATCTTGTCAAAAATATTACTATCCACTTTGTGGATGTAGTAATCTACAAAAATATATAAATTTTGAATGATTTACCCCATTGAACGGGGAAATTGTTTTTCAAAACTCTTTTTTGTTTTTACAACGCCGGAAATTGAAGAAAAATTCGTACATTCGCATAATATTCACGCATATAAAACACAATATATAAATGGCCGAAAAAGATGTAGCTGCAACGCCAATGATGCGCCAGTTCTATGAACTGAAAGCAAAGCACCCCGATGCTGTGCTGTTGTTCCGTTGTGGCGATTTTTACGAGACATACTGCTCTGATGCCGTAATTGCGTCGGAGATTCTTGGCATAACACTCACCAAACGTTCAAACGGAAAGAGCGACGCGTCAAAAGCCATTGAAATGGCAGGCTTTCCATTCCATGCACTCGACACATACCTGCCTAAACTTGTGCGTGCCGGCAAACGTGTTGCTATATGCGACCAGCTCGAAGATCCAAAGATGACCAAGAAACTGGTCAAACGAGGAATAACAGAGCTTGTCACACCTGGTGTCTCCATCAACGACAACGTTTTGGATTACAAGGAGAACAACTTCCTTGCTGCAGTCCACTTTGGCAAACCCATGTGCGGTGTCTCATTCCTCGACATCTCAACAGGAGAATACCTGGTGGCCGAAGGTACATTCGACTATATTGAAAAACTACTGATCAATTTCCGCCCCAAGGAAATACTTGTCGAGCGCGGCCTCAAAGGACGCTTCATCGAGAATTTCGGAACCAAATTCCTCACTTTCGAACTCGACGACTGGGCATTTACCGATGAATTTGCACACGAGAAGCTGACAAAGCACTTTGAGACAAAGAACCTCAAGGGATTCGGCATCTCACATCTGCGCAGTGGAGTAGTGGCGGCAGGTGCAATCCTGCACTATCTTGAAGTGACACTGCACACACAGATATCACACATACGCAACATTTCGCGCATTGAGGAGGAGCGCTATGTGCGCCTCGACAAATTCACTATACGCAGCCTTGAGCTTCTCGGCAGCATGCATGACGGCGGTTCATCACTGCTGTCGGTGATTGACAGGACATTGACCGCAATGGGTGCCCGCCTGTTGAAGCGTTGGATGGTATTCCCTCTCAAGGACAAGAAGCCTATTGAGGAGAGACTTGACATTGTAGAATACTATTTCCGCGAGCCATATTTCCGTGAAATCGTTGAAGACCAACTGCACCTTATTGGCGACCTTGAGCGCATCATTGCCAAGGTTGCGGCAGGCCGCGTATCACCACGCGAACTGGTACAGTTGAAAATGGCATTGCAGGCTGTAGAACCCATTAAAAAGGCTTGTGAGGAAGCTGACAACGAGGTACTCAAACGTATTGGTGCACAACTCGATTGCTGCGCCGAAATACGTGACAGAATTGCCGCCGAAATAGTTCCAGAGCCACCATTGTTGCTGAACAAGGGCGGGGTAGTGGCCGACGGTGTCAATGAACAGCTTGATGAATTGCGCCAGATAGCATACAACGGCAAGGATTACCTGTTGCAGCTACAGCAGCGTGAGAGCGAGCGCACCGGAATTCCAAGCCTCAAGATATCGTTCAACAACGTGTTCGGCTACTACATTGAGGTGCGCAACACCTACAAGGACAACGTGCCCGAGGAGTGGATACGCAAGCAAACACTTGTGAATGCCGAGCGTTACATTACCCAGGAGCTCAAGGAGTACGAGGAGAAGATTCTTGGTGCCGAGGAGAAGATACTCGCATTGGAGACGCAGATATACAACAACCTTGTTGCCGACCTGGCTGCATATATTCCAGCCATACAGGTGGATGCGACACACCTTGCAAGACTCGACGTCCTGCTCTCGTTTGCAAACGTTTCACGCGCATACAAATACATACGCCCTGTAATAAGCGAGGATGATGTGCTTGACATCAAACAGGGACGCCACCCCGTCATTGAAAGACAGATGGCAATAGGGGAGAGCTACATCCCCAACGACCTGTACCTCGACAATGATAAGCAGCAGATCATCATTGTAACGGGTCCCAACATGGCCGGTAAATCGGCTCTGCTGCGCCAGACAGCACTCATCACATTGCTTGCACAGATAGGTTGCTTTGTACCCGCTGACAGCGCCATAATTGGCCTTGTGGACAAGATCTTTACACGCGTGGGAGCGAGTGACAACATTTCGGCCGGCGAATCAACATTCATGGTCGAGATGACCGAGGCTGCCAACATCCTGAACAACCTTTCGGGCCACAGCCTTGTGCTGTTCGATGAGCTTGGACGCGGAACATCTACATACGACGGCATGTCAATTGCCTGGGCTATTGTAGAGTACATACATGAATATGCAAAGGGTAGGGCACGTACACTGTTCGCAACCCACTACCACGAACTCAACGAGATGGAGAAGAGCTTCCCACGTATAAAGAACTTCAACGTATCGGTACGTGAAATAGACGGAAAGGTCATCTTCATGCGCAAGCTTATGCCCGGTGGCAGTGAACACTCGTTCGGTATCCATGTTGCCCAGCTGGCAGGTATGCCTAAAAGCATTGTAAAACGCTCGGAGCAGATACTGAAGAAGCTTGAAGCTGGTAACAACAGGGGAGAACTCAAAAGCGCTCCTACAGCCGAAATTGCCGAAAGCCGTGAGGGTATGCAGCTGAACTTCTTCCAGCTCGATGATCCCGTGCTTTCACAGGTGCGTGATGAGATTCTTGGCATCGACGTCAATAACCTTACACCGCTTGAGGCACTGAACAAACTGAATGATATAAAGAGAATTGTAAAGGGAAAATAACACTTGAACAAACTTATATAAAAGGGTGTTAATAGTTCTGTATGAATCATTAACACCCTTTTTTATGGATAAGAAATTCTTGACAAATGAAGTTGGTGCACGCGTGCCCGACAACACAAATTCACTCACAGCCGGGGAGCGTGGCCCTGTGCTTCTCGAGGACAACTGGCTGCTCGAAAAACTTGCACATTTCGACCGTGAGGTAATCCCTGAACGACGTATGCACGCAAAGGGTAGTGGGGCTTTCGGCTGCTTTACAGTAACAAATGACATAACACATTACAGTTGTGCATCACTCTTTTCAAAAGTCGGCAAAAAGACCGATGTTTTTGTACGTTTCTCAACTGTTGCCGGTGAACGTGGAGCAGCCGATGCCGAACGCGATATACGTGGTTTTGCAGTCAAGTTCTACACCGATGATGGAAACTGGGATTTGGTAGGCAACAACACACCTGTATTCTTTCTGCGCGACCCGTTGCAATTCCCCGACCTTAACCACGCCATAAAACGCGACCCACAGACAAACCTGCGCTCACCACAGAGTAATTGGGATTTCTGGACAATGTTACCCGAGGCTCTGCACCAGATTACCATCGTTATGTCCGACCGTGGCATACCGGCCTCTTACCGCCACATGCACGGTTTCGGTTCACACACATACAGTCTCATAAACAAAAATGGTGAACGTGTATGGGTAAAATTCCATTTCCGCACACAGCAGGGTATAAAGAATATAAGCAACAGCGAGGCTGCCACCATCATAGCACACGACCGCGAAAGCCACGGACGCGACCTTTTCAATGCAATAGAAAAGGGCGATTTCCCACGCTGGAAACTATACATACAGGCGATGACCGAGGAGCAGGCTGCCACCTACAAGGAGAATCCCTTTGATATTACAAAGGTGTGGAGCCACAAGGATTTTCCGCTGATTGAAGTAGGCATTTTAGAACTGAACCGCAACCCCACAAACTACTTTGCCGAGGTTGAACAGGCGGCTTTTAACCCGGCTCACATAGTACCGGGTATAGGACTTTCGCCCGATAAACTTTTGCAGGGCAGGCTTTTCTCATACGGCGACGCACAGCGCTACCGTCTTGGTGTAAACCACGACCAGATACCTGTAAACAGAGCAAAATGCCCGGTACATAGTTTTCACCGCGACGGCGCAATGCGAATTGATGGCAACAATGGAGCAACAAAAGGTTATTCACCGAACAGCATCGGTGAATGGAAGACTGCACCGGCAATGTATGCACACTCGGCTGTTACAGGTGAAGCTATGCGATACAATCCATACGAAAACCGCACTGACGACTGTTTCTACCAGCCGGGTAACCTATACAGGCTCATGAGCGAAGAGCAAAAGAAAGCTCTAATATCAAACACCGCCGAGGATATGTTGCCCGTTACCGACAATATAAAATACCGCCATGCGGCGCATTGTTATCTTGCCGACAAGGATTATGGCACTCGCCTTGCAAAGGCTATGGGAATAGATATTACAGAGGTTGAGAAACTGGCTGCAATGAGTGAAACGGAAAGACTTGCAGCAACAGCTACAAAATAAGAAAATCGGCAATCAAGCCGATTTTTTTATACCCTTTATCATGAAATAAGCTCCTGTAATTATAAGCGGAATACTGAGCCACTGTCCCATAATCAAGGTCATTCCTTCCTCAAATGCCACCTGGTTCTCCTTTATGAATTCCACAAAGAAACGGAATGTAAAAATGGTGAACAGGCAATATCCCATGAACAGACCTGTTCCGATTTTTGCCTTATACTTTTTATAGAGCAATAACCCGAAGATGAATATTACAGCATAGGCAATTGCTTCATATAACTGGGCAGGGTGGTGTGGAACCGTTTCGCCCGCCTGCACAAAGACTACACCCCAAGGGAGGGAGGTCTCGGTACCGATTATTTCACTGTTCATGAAGTTACCGATACGTACCATAGCCGAGAAGAACGGTGCTGCAACGGCAATATTGTCAAGTGTCCACACCATTGTAAGCTTTGTCTTTCTTGTGTAAAGAATCAATGCCGTGATGACGCCTATAACTCCACCATGGCTTGCCAACCCCTCATACCCGCTGAAAAACCATCCATTGGCTGTATTCTTGATTGGCAACAGCATCTCGATAGGGTGCGTAAGATAGAATTCGGGCTGATAGAAAAGACAATGTCCCAAACGTGCACCAACCAGAATACCAATGAAACAGTACATGAACAGCGGATCAAATAGTTCTTCACTGACACCACCCTTCCTGTACAGTTTATGGACTATCATATACGCTCCAAGAAGGCCTATAACCCAACATAGAGAGTAGTACCTGACACCGAAGCCGAATATTGAAAACGGGCTTACCGATGGATCCCAGACAATAGCGCAGTCTACCAGACTCATAGTTTTTATACGTTAAAACGGAAGTGCATTATGTCGCCATCCTGCACAACATATTCCTTACCCTCGACACTCATCTTACCGGCCTCCTTGACAGCTGCCTCAGAGCCATAGTTGATATAATCCTCGTACTTGATTACCTCGGCACGGATGAAACCCTTCTCGAAATCGGTGTGGATTACACCGGCACACTGAGGCGCCTTCCATCCACGACGGAAAGTCCATGCTCTAACCTCCATTACACCGGCTGTGATATATGTTTGTAGGTTCAACAGGTGGTAGATAGCCTTGATAAGACGGTCGCAACCAGACTCCTTCAAGCCCATATCCTCAAGGAACATCTGCTTTTCCTCATAGCTCTCGAGCTCGGCGATATCAGCCTCTGTCTGTGCCGAGATGATAAGAAGCTCGGCATTCTCGTCCTTGATAGCCTCACGCACAGCCTCTACATACTTGTTACCGTTCGCAGCGGATGTATCATCTACATTACAAACATAGAGTACAGGCTTTGATGTAAGCAAGAAAAGGTTCTTTGCAATCTGTTGCTCATCATCAGTGTCAAAAACCACTGTACGTGCCGATTTTCCGGCTTCAAGAGCCTCTTTGAACTTCATTAGCACATCATACTCGAGCTTAGCCTGCTTGTCACCACCCACACGAGCCTGTTTCTCGACACGCTTGATTCTGTTCTCAACGGTATCAAGATCCTTGAACTGGAGCTCAAGGTCAATGATTTCCTTGTCGCGGACAGGGTTCACTGAGCCGTCAACGTGCACAATGTTATCGTTATCAAAACAACGAAGAACGTGTATGATAGCATCGGTCTCACGGATGTTTCCAAGGAACTGGTTACCCAATCCCTCACCCTTGCTTGCACCCTTTACAAGACCTGCGATATCGACAATGTCACAAGTTGCAGGAACAATACGGTCAGGGTGTATAAGCTCTGCGAGTTTATTCAATCGTTCATCGGGAACGGTAATCTGTCCCAACTGTGCATCGATTGTACAGAACGGGAAGTTCGCTGCCTGTGCCTTTGCACTTGAAAGACAGTTGAAAAGTGTAGATTTTCCTACGTTGGGCAAACCAACAATACCTGCTTTTAAAGCCATATGAATATCAAATTTTAATCGTTTTGAAAAAAGTTCTGCAAAGGTAGTGAATTATTTCGGTACTATCAAATTACCCTCTGTTACCGGTTACGGCTTTGGCTATATTAGGTGTGAATTTTGTCAGAAGACCATACAATCCTATGGTTGCAGCCATGATTATCATTGGAGTAGCCACATATATGCCAAGCAACGCCAACGGATTATCGGTAGCTCTTGACAATTTATAGAGCACCATAATTATCGGGCCTATTATAATTCCATGAAGCGCATATAACAAAAAAGATATTTTACCCAATTTGGGTGTCGGTTTAAGGATATTCTTCTTGAACAACAATGAGACAAGATAGAAGACAGCTGTTATCTTTATGCAACTTGTAAGCAGATCAAAACAATGTATATACTCACAATCAGAAGAAAGACCATTCATGAAAAGTTGCACAGGGATATATAAAAGCAGCATCATAACACCCAAATGTTTTGGAATTGATGTTATATCCACCTTGTGGATTGCCAGATATGCGCCTACCGAGAAAAAGAGTATTGCCTCCATACTCATTCCACAAACCGGAATTCTGACATTTATTGCATAACAGGCTGCAAGTAATATTATTGACAACAATCCATACCTGCCTTTGACAAGGTAATTTATGGCCGGAGCCATCAATGTTACAACCATCAGATCACGCATGAACCACAATGGGTTGTTTGCTGGCAATCCATTTCCATTTATGGCAGAACTCCAGAAACCACTCAGATAATCAGCCAAAGAGTAGCCATTGTCAACTATTATGTCATATCTGAAATACATGAGCAGAATTGCAATGGCATTCCATACTAAATAGGGAAGCAGCAAAGAGTATACCCTACGCTTATACTTGTCTACAAAAAAGTGCACACTCCTCTCCTTTTGTGACCTAAAAAAGAAGTATCCGGAAATGATAAAAAGAGTAGGGACGCGAGCCGGCAGCAGCAACCAATAGAAATAGTTGAAAATATATACAAGCCAGGCTGGCCAGTCCGGATTAGCCCCTTCCCAACCAGAAACAATGGCATACAGGTTACAATGGGCAAGCACCACTCCCAAAATAAGCGGGAAACGCAGCCACACCATTACATTTATCTGTTCAATGTCGTAGGGTTTTCTCATTTATCACATGTTATGATCAATGAGCCTCTAACCAATTGACACCCCAACCATAGTCGGCAATCAATGGTACGCTTAGCGCAATGGCATTCTGCATTTCACTGGTTACAATCTCAAGCACGATATCCTTCTCGCTCGGGTGCACATTGAAGTTCAACTCATCGTGCACCTGCAGAATCATTGTCGATTCCAAGGATGCAGCCTTGAAGCGCTTGTATATGTTTATCATGGCAACCTTGATGATATCGGCTGCACTACCCTGAATTGGCGCATTCACGGCATTACGCTCGGCATAACCGCGCACAACTGCATTGTGTGAATTGATATCGGGGAGATAACGTTTACGACGGTATATAGTCTCGACGTATCCCTTTTCCTTAGCCTCCTGCTTGCAGCTTTCTATATACTGCTGCACGCCGCTGTATGTGGCAAAATAGTTCTCAATAAGCTCCTTTGCCTCACGACGGTCCATATTCATTCTCTCGGCAAGTCCAAAGACAGAGATACCATATATTATACCGAAGTTAGCCACTTTCGCCTTACGTCGTTCATCCTTTGTAACCTCATCTATAGGCTTTTTATAGACCTTTGCAGCTGTTGCAGCATGAATGTCGTAGCCGCTACGGAAGTCATCTATCATATTCTTGTCACCACTCAGATGCGCCATGATACGCAGCTCAATCTGTGAATAGTCGACCGAGAGGAACAGGCATCCCTCATCGGGCACAAAAGCCTTGCGAACCTCCTTGCCATCCTCGTCGCGGATTGGGATGTTCTGCAGGTTAGGATTACTTGAACTCAATCGGCCTGTAGCAGTCACAGTCTGGTTATATGACGTATGTATCTTGCCGGTCTTTGGATTGACAAGTTCGGGCAAGGCATCGATGTATGTGCTGAGCAATTTCTTCAGTCCACGGTATTGCAGAATATCTTTTACAATAGGGTGGCGGTTCTGCAACTGAGCAAGCACCTCCTCCGATGTCACAAACTGGCCTGTCTTGGTCTTTTTTGGCTTGTCAACAATCTTGAGCTTACCAAAAAGAATATCGCCGACCTGTTTTGGGGATGCTATGTTGAAAGGCTCGCCGGCAAGTGAATATATATGCTCCTCAATATCGGCAAGGCGCTTACTGAACAGAGCCGATGTATCCTTCAAGGCCGCAGTATCTATTCTCGCTCCATTGCGTTCCATGTAGGCAAGTACTGGAACAAGAGGCATCTCTATATTGTAGAACAACTCCTCGATACCCTCTTTTTTCAACTCCTCCTGCAATATATTCTTCAGTTTGAGAGTCACATCTGCATCCTCGCACGCATAATCACATACAAGGGAAGGAGCAACATCGCGCATACTCTTTTGGCCGCGTCCCTTTTCTCCGATAAGCTCCTCAATCCTTATAGTTTCATAGTTGAGATAGATTTCGGCAAGATAGTCCATCCCGTGGAAAAGTTCGGGCTGCAGGACATAATGGGCAATCATTGTATCGAAAAGTTTTCCGCGCACCTCAATTCCATAGTTGGCAAGAACTGTTATGTCATATTTCAAATTCTGACCAACCTTCTCAATCTCCTCGTTTTCGAAAACCTCACGCAAAATTTCAAGACGCGGCAACACCTTCTCTCTTTCGGCAGGCATTGTCACATAGAACGCCTCATTCTCCTTGACAGAGAAGCTTACACCCACCAATTCAGCATCAATAGCGACGGTACTTGTGGTTTCAGTGTCAAAGCACACTGTTTTGTAATTTTTCAGTGTACGGGCTAAAACGGCTATATCTTCTTCTGTTTCAACGAGTTTATATACATTTTGTATATCTTTTAACGTCAAATGGCTCGATTTTTTTTCTTCACCCGTATCTTCGGTCGCAAAAAAATCAAAGAGAGTGCCTTGAAGAGAGTCCTGTTTTGCAGTTTTTTTGTTCGAAGAAGAAACAGTGGTTGTGACAACTGGAGCATCATCAAAAAGTGACGGTGCCTGCTGGTTCTTCATCACTCTCTCCTTCAATGCGCGTAATTCGTAAAAATTGAAAAGTTGTGAGAGCTCATCTTCATTGGGTGCCTCTCTTTTCAGAGAGTCAAGATCGAGTTCAACGGGAACATCGGTTTTGATGGTGGCAAGAAATTTACTGAACAGAATCTGTTCCTTGTTTTCCTCGACCTTTGTTTTCAATGCTCCTTTGAGTTCGGCTGCATTGGCAAGCATATTTTCTATGCTACCGAATTGGGCAATCAATTTCTGTGCTGTCTTTTCTCCAACACCCGGACATCCCGGGATGTTGTCACTTGAGTCACCCATCAGTCCAAGAAGATCAATTACCTGTCCGGTTGTTTCAATTCCGAACTTCTCCTTGACTCTCTCGACACCCATGACCTCGAACTCCTTGTCTCCATATTTTGGACGGTATATGAAAGTGGTATCAGAAACCAACTGTCCATAATCCTTATCGGGAGTCATCATATATGTCACGATACCTCTTTTCTCGGCTTGTTTTGCCAATGTACCTATGACATCATCGGCCTCATAGCCCGGTACTTCAAAAATAGGAATATTATAGGCCTTGATAAATTCCTTGATGACAGGTACCGATTCCCTGATAACCTCAGGTGTCTCCTCTCGTTGTGCCTTGTACTGTTCATAGGCCTCATGACGGAAAGTAGGACCTTTGGGATCAAAAGCTATTCCTATGTGGGTTGGATTCTCCTTTTTCAAGACATCCTCAAGGGTATTTATAAAACCCATGATAGCCGATGTATTGAAACCTTTGGAATTTATTCTTGGATTCTTTATGAATGCGTAATAGGCACGGTATATGAGCGCGTATGCATCGAGAAGAAATAACTTGTCCATTTCAAATTAAGATTAACTGTTTGTAAAAATACATATTTTTTGCCACTTTCCTTTGCTTTTTTATTACTTTTGCAACGAAACAGTGTTTAAAGTTTTTGTTTGAACTGTCACATACTCATCCATCATGGATTTATTGTCAACCATAAAAAAAACTATTGAGCAGGAAATTGCCGATTTCAACGACTATTTCAAGTCATTGTTGAAAAGTGATGTCATGCTTATGAATGATGCATTGTCATTCCTCAGCGAGTCTGTTGGAAAAATGATGCGTCCAATGCTTGTCATACTGGTTTCAAAGAGTATCGGCAATGTGGATGAGAAAAACTTCTCGGCAGCAGCAGCTGTTGAAATGCTACACACAGCAAGCCTGTTGCATGATGACGTCATTGACGAGAGCAACAAACGCCGTGGACGCCCATCACTGAACACACGTTTCAACAACAACGTGGCAGTGCTTACCGGCGACTATATGTTTTCAATGGCACTCAACTGCACAGCCAAGACCGGTGACATACGCGTAATAGATGCCATTTCAATAATGGGACGTGACTTGCCAAACGGCGAGGTAATGCAGGTTGAACTGCAACAGAACGGTTCGTACAGCGAAGAGAACTACTTGAAGGTCATATATTACAAGACAGCTTCTCTGTTTGTGTGTTGCGCTGCATGTGCCGTATATACAGCAGGTGGAAGTGATGAATATGTTGAAAAGTTCAGCAATTACGCAAAATATGCCGGACTCTGTTTCCAGATGAAGGATGATATATTCGACTATTACAGCAATGACATTGGAAAACCTACCGGCAGCGACATGAGCGAAGGTAAAATAACATTGCCTGCCCTGTATGTCTTGCGCACAAGTTCCAACCCACTTCTTCAGCCTATAAAGGAAAAGCTGTCAAATGGAATATATCTCGATGAAAAGGAGATAGAAACATTGATTGAGATTTCAAAGAATGAGGGTGGTATCGATTATACAAACAGCTGCATAGAAAACTACCGCAACATGGCAATAGAGTCCATACCCGAAGATATTGAAAACGAGTACCGCGATGCACTGATTGCATATATCGACTACGTGATATCAAGAGAGAAATGATATAGAAAACAAAATAAAAATGTCCCGACAAAATCGGGACATTTTTATTTATAATGGCGATGTTCAAATCAGAAGAACTTTACTTCCTCGCCAACAATCTCGCTAAGGCAAAGGTTAGCCAGACGGCTTGTTCCCAAACGGAACAGTTCATTGTTCAGCCACTCCTCGCCAAGCAACTCCTTGACGATTGTATAATACACGAGAGCATCGTGCACGGTATTGATACCACCAGCAGGCTTGAAACCGATCTTGCGGCCTGTCTTCTGGTAATACTCCTTGATTGTCTGACACATTACATACGCAGCCTCGGGAGTTGCGGCAGGAGACTCCTTACCTGTAGATGTCTTGATGAAATCGGCACCAGAATAAATCGATAGAATCGATGCTTTTTTAATATTCTCGGCTGTTGCAAGAGCGCCAGTCTCAAGGATGACTTTCAAATGCTTTTCACCACACACGCTCTTCAGTTCCTGAATCTCATCACATACGCCTTCATAATCGCCGCTGAGGAACTTGCCAACACTGAGCACAATGTCAATCTCAGTTGCACCATCGTGGATGGCCATGGCGGTCTCGGCAATCTTTATCTCCTGGAATGTCTGTGATGATGGGAAACCACCCGAAACACAAGCTATACCAACATTCTCAACCTGCAATGTATCGTTTACAATCTTTGCAAAATTAGGATATACACAAATAGCCGCAACATTTTTCAAATCGGGATACTTGTCATCAAATTCATTAACCTTTTCAGTGAAAGCCATGACACTCTCCTCACTGTCGGTACATTTGAGGGTAGTGAGGTCAATGCAGTTGAAAAGCAATTTCTTCACATCGAGTGTATTGTTCTTTTCAACCTTTTCTTCGATAAGCTTCTTTACATTCGCTGCAACCTCATCATCGCTCATAGCATTACTGTATTCGCTTATGACAAAGTCATACTTGCTCTCCTCATCGGCGTGGTGATGATGCTCACCGCAACCACAATTTACATGTTCACTCATCTCTCTATAATTTTGGATTGTTTATATGTCTTTTATTATCTCTTTTTGTCTTTTTATCGAAGTTTTTTTCAAGAGCGGCAGTCAAGTCAACACCAGTCTGGTTTGCTATGCATATGAGCACCCACAACACATCGGCCAACTCATCGCCGAGCTCACTCTTCTCATTCTCCTTGAATGATTGTTCACCATATTTGCGCGCCATTATACGTGCCACTTCGCCAACCTCCTCAGCAAGAATGGCAGTGTTTGTAAGTTCGTTGAAATAACGAACACCATACTCCTTGATCCACGCATCAACACGTTGCTGTGCCTCTTTGATTGTCATTGTCACTCTTTATTCTTTGAATCAATAAAAATTGTTACAGGGCCATCATTGAGTAATCTTACCTTCATGTCTGCTCCAAAAACACCTCGCTGGATAGGTTTGTTTACAGCAATCTCCATCTCACTGCAGAACTCCTCATACAAGGGTATCGAGATATCAGGCTTGGCAGCCTTGATATACGAAGGACGGTTACCCTTCTTTGTAGATGCCATAAGGGTAAACTGGCTTACTGCAAGTATATCGCCACCGGCATCTATGACAGAACGGTTCATGACACCATTCTCATCATCAAAAAGACGTATGTTGGCTATCTTTTTGGTCAACCAGAGGATATCCTCCCTGTCATCATCTTCTGTTATGCCTACAAAAACAAGTAATCCATTGTGTATCAAAGAAATAACCTCATTATCAACGGTTACTGAAGCTTCTTTTACCCTTTGTATAAGTACTCTCATTACTTTAAACGGTTGTTTTTACTTTCCAATTGCGAAGATACACAAAAAGAGCTATGATTTCAACCCATTGAATACTATTTCTGCTTTTGCCTTACCTATAACATCAGCAAGCTCTTCAATACCTGCTTTTTTTATTCTCTTGACACTCTTGAAGTGATTCAACAACAGCTGCTTGCTCTTTTCTCCAATCCCCTTGATATTGTCAAGCTCCGATGCAGTCTGGCGTTTGCTTCGTTTATCACGATGGAATGTTATAGCAAAACGGTGCACCTCGTCCTGTATCTGGGACAACAGACGGAACAGCATAGTACCCTGTTTCAATCCTACTATATCTCCATTTTCAGTGATTACTTCAGATGTCTTGTGTCTGTTGTTCTTTACAAGTCCCAGGACCGGAATATCCAATCCCAATTCACCTTTCACAACACTGGATATTGCATCCATCTGCCCCTTTCCACCATCGGCAAAAATAATGCTCGGCAACTCCCCGCCATCTTCGACTATACGGCGGTACCGGCGCCCGGCAACCTCGCGCATCGATGCATAATCATCAGGGCCTTCGACAGTATTTATATTATACTTCCTATAATCTATCTTGCTTGGTTTGAGTTTACGGAACACTACACATGCCGAAACAGCATCACTTCCTTGAATGTTTGAATTATCAAAACAATCGATTATTACAGGCAATTTTTCAAGATGCAGGGCCGCCTGTACCTCCTTCATCAGGCGTGTTGTCTTTTGCTCAGGATTCAGCTTGTCATCCTGCTTTAGACGATCGGCCTTATACTGTTTTACATTCAACTTTGACAATGCAAGCAGACGTGCTTTTTCGCCTTTTTGTGGCACTGTCACAACAACACCTTCAATAGGTAATTCAACAATAAAAGGAAGTATTATTTCTTTAGCATTACTATTGAAACGCTCTCTCAATTCCACAATACCCATAGAAATCAATTCTTCATCGCTTTCATCGAGCTTTTTGGAATACTCTATAGTAAAAGCCTGGGTAATGCAACCGTTGTTTATATGTAAGAAATTGACAAAGGCACTATTCTCATCACTTTCAATTGAAAAGACATCGAGATTTGTCATTGATGAACTGACAACCTCACTCCTTAATCTGAAGTTCTCTATGAGCTTATATTTATTCTTTATTTCCTGAGCCGATTCGAAATCCAGAGCAGATGCTTTTTCAGCCATTTCAGCGAGAAGATTTTCCTGTAATACTTTAATATCGCCCTTCAATATGGATATAACTTCATTGATCATTTTTCCATATTCACAAGCTGATATCTTACCTATACATGGTGCCGGACAATTCTTTATCTGATATTCCAGACAAGAATTTAACTTGCCTTGACGCACTGATTCAGGTGTTATATTGAGATTACAGGTTCTTAAAGGATAAATCTTTTTAATCAGTTCAAGCAATGCGTGCAATGCTCCGGCATTGGTATAAGGACCGAAGAAATGGCCTTTTCCTTTTTCAATCCTTCGTGTCTTGAACAGTTTTGGAAAATACTCATTGGTAATACATATTGAAGGATATGTCTTGTCATCCTTCAATAAAACATTATAACGAGGCTTATGCTGCTTGATGAGATTATTCTCAAGAAGCAATGCATCAGCCTCGCTATTTACCACGACATACCTGATGTCGGAAATCTTTGCAACAAGCAGTCTTGTCTTTAAAGTCTGCTGTTCTTTATTGAAATAAGAGGATACGCGGCGTTTGAGATTCTTAGCCTTACCCACATAAATGATCACACCATTATCATCGAGATATTGATAACATCCGGGCGATTCAGGAAGGCTAAGAACTATACCTTTCAGATACTCGTCTCTTTTTTCCCTATCCTCTTTTTTCATTATTTTCCTTCCAATGTTAGCAGACAGTCAATCTCTGCATCAGCTGGGAATATATCTCTTCCCTTCAAACCTTCAAGCTCAATGATAAAGTTTATATAAACCTTTTTAGGGTTGAGTTTCTGAACAAGATGGTATGCAGCAAGCATGGTTCCGCCAGTAGCAAGAAGATCGTCATGAATCAACACAACATCATCTTCACAAATAGCATCTTTGTGGATCTCGATAGTGTCGCGACCATACTCCTTACCATAAGTTTCACTTATTGTTTCAGCAGGGAGTTTACCAGGTTTACGAATGGGTACAAAACCTGCGTTAAGTTTTACAGCAAGTGATGATGCCATCACAAAACCTCTTGACTCAATACCGACAATCTTTGTGATACCCTTATCCTTGTACAGCTCATACAAGGCATTATCCATCTCACGTAGACATTCTGGTTTTTTAAAGAGTGATGTAACATCCTTAAACTGAATTCCCGGAATTGGAAAATCCGGAATGTTTCTCAAGTTCTCAAGCAATAAATCCTTATTCATATGGTTATGTTTTTAAAAGTTCGAGTTGTTATTCTATACGAATGTTCCACGTGGAACATTCGTTTATTTCCGCACCAATACCAAGAGTACGTTTATATCACTTGGCGAAACACCAGGTATTCTGCTTGCCTGTGCAAGTGTCTCGGGATTAATGGCAGTGAGTTTCTGACGTGCCTCGGTTGATAGTGATTCTATATTGTTGTAATCAAACTTACCTTTTATACGTATATTCTCCAAACGTATCATACGCTCGGCCAACTCACGTTCACGATCAATATATCCCCTGTATTTAATTTCTATTTCTGTTGCTTCAACAACCTCATCACGGGAAGCACCCAACTTCTCAAGCTCACGTTTGAGTGGTAGTATATATTCAGCAATACTCTCAATTGTAATCTGTGGGCGCTCAATCAATGAAACCAATTTACATCCGCGCACAAGTGGGGTAGTGCCAAGTTCCTCAAGTCCCTTATTGATAAGATCGGCTTTGATAGAGAAGTTAGAAATAAACTCTGTCAACTGAGCTATCTGCTCTTTTTTATCACAAAGCTTCTTATACCTTGCATCACTTGCCAAACCAATAGAATGCGATTTTTCGGTAAGGCGCATATCGGCATTGTCCGAACGCAACAGTATTCTATACTCAGCTCTTGAAGTAAACATTCTGTATGGCTCATCAACACCTTTTGTTACCAGGTCGTCAATAAGTACACCTATATATGCTTCATCGCGACGCAACACAAACTCCTTTTTTGAATCTATTTTCAAAGCAGCGTTTATACCTGCAATCAATCCTTGACCGGCAGCCTCTTCATAGCCGGTAGTACCATTTACCTGACCGGCAAAATACAAGCCATCTATTACCTTTGATTCGAGTGTATGCTTCAACTGTGTAGGATCAAAGTAGTCATACTCTATCGCATATCCAGGACGGTAAGCAACAGCGTTGGCAAGTGCCGGTATCTGACGGAGTGCTGTCAACTGCGCCTCCATTGGTAATGATGAGGAGAAACCATTCACATAAATCTCTTGTGTTGTCTCACCCTCGGGTTCAAGGAACAGAAGATGGCGGTCACGCTCGGCAAAAGTTACAATCTTGGTTTCAATACTTGGACAATATCTTGGACCTATACTCTGTATCTGGCCATTGTAAAGCGGGGAGTCATCAAGGCTGTCGCGCAATATCCTATGCACCTCTGGGTTAGTGTAACACCCCCAACAAGGCAACTGTTTCAGTTCGCGCTTGGTATCATCATATGAAAAACGATGAAAATCGTTATCACCATCCTGAATATCAACCAATTGTAAATTGATTGAACGTTTGTCAAGACGCACCGGTGTACCGGTTTTCATACGGCCGGATGTTATACCGAATTTAGTTATACTCTCGGTCAATCCTTTGGCAGCAGGCTCAGCAACTCTTCCTCCTTCAATCTGCACCTTGCCTATATGCATAAGTCCGTTAAGGAATGTTCCTGCAGTTATGACCACAGCTCCAGCTCTGAATTCAGCACCCAGCTGGGTCTTTACTCCTTTAACCTTTCCTTCCTCGACAATAAGTTCGACAGCAATATCCTGCCACATATCAAGGTTAGGAATATTCTCAAGTATTTCTCGCCAATATTGGCTAAATTTCATTCTGTCACACTGCGCACGTGGACTCCACATTGCAGGTCCCTTGGAACGGTTGAGCATCCTGAACTGGATTGAAGCCTTGTCGGCAACAATAGCAGTGTAACCACCAAGAGCATCAATTTCCCTTACAATCTGTCCTTTTGCAATACCACCGATTGCAGGGTTACAGCTCATTTGAGCAATCTTGTTCATATCAATAGTCATAAGGCAAGTCTTCTTTCCAAGATTTGCCGCAGCTGCCGCAGCCTCGCATCCAGCGTGGCCCGCTCCTATAACCAAAATATCATACTCAAATGTCACCTTGTTTTCTTTTATTTGAATTTAAACAACGAACAAAATTAATACAACTTGCCGCATTCTCAAAATTTGAAAATAATTATTTGACTATCCGTATAGGTTGTATAAAACACAATGCAATAATATATCAGACTACTTTTTGTAGAGTTCGATAATAGTTATCTCGGGACGTGCGCCAATGCGTGCAAAGTATCCCACACAGCCAATGCCGTCATTGATATACAATCTGCTTTCTCCATCCTCATATAAACCACTCCACTCATTATACATGAATTTGGCAGGAGAGCAGCCTCCTATCTTCATCTGCATTGCGTGTACATGACCGCTAAGGGTAAGGTCGCTGTACCCACTTTCATGAAGAGAGTGCCACAACTGTGGTAAATGTGAAACAGTAATATTGAAAACAGAAGCGGACACATTATTATATATATTGTCAATATCTACACCTTTTACAGCATCGGTAGAATGCTTGTATTTTAACAACTCCTCATTATAATCAATACCGGTTACAGATATGGTATCCTTCTCCTTATGTATATATATAGTACTATCTCTCAGAACCACCCAACCGGCGCGTTCCATCTTAACCTGTAGAGTATCCATATTCGTACTTCTTTGGGCTTTATTGGAGCTTTTAACATACGCACCAGTATCATGATTACCAAAAACCATAAAAACGCCGTCAGTTGCCTTAAAATGAGAATATACTCCAAGCAGGGGCTCATTGATCTCGGAATGATGTATGTTGATCATATCGCCACCGAAAAGTATAAGGTCAACATTGTTTCTATCTATGATTCCATTTATTTCATCAAGTTGTTCAACAGGAGATATCATTGAACCGATATGTATATCGGAAATGAAAGCCACTCTATATCCATTGAATTCAACAGGGAGGTTTTCAAAATACAACTCCACCTTGTTTACCTTATAATTCACTCGGGTTACAAAGACTGAATATATGAATGTCAAAAAAAGAGCCGATGAGACTGCAATAGCTATCCACAACCAAACCCTTCTACTCGACGGTAACCAGATACAGTAAAAGAGTAGCCTCGGCAAAGACAGTGCGAGATATGTTGTCAACAATGCCATCGCGACCTTCATCATGAAAGCGCAATTCCCTTCGTTTATAAAAAAGTACATGAGAAGTGGAGTGGACAATATAAGCAGATATGATACAGCCACAACAGAAAGAAAGGCACATCTTACCACATTGTTGATTCCACTCTTTGATATGCGATGATAAGCCTTATAATCGAGATATATTCCAAACAAGGCAATGAATATGGTTATTGCAATTGTCATAGTCTTACATTTACTTTTAACTTATTTGGTCAGTATATTCCATTTATCCACTCTTTCAACCGATCTTATATTATATATATCCTTTTTAAAAATTTAAAAAGATTAACAACAACAATAACTCCTGTTAATAATGATGAGAAAAAATATCAATAAAACTTGCATTTTGACTTATTAGTTTAAGAGAAATAGATACTAACATCTTTTCAACAAGTCAAAATATTGATAAATAATCAATTGTGTGTAGTTATCAACAATCTACTACCTACCTTTTCCCTTGATAAAAAGTGTTCATTTGGCTGTTGAAAACTGTTGATATCATACTTGAAAAAAAGTCATTAAAAAATGGTAAAATAATTTGGTATTTTAATTGCATCTTTGGCTTATCCAATTGTTCATAAAAACAAAATTGAAAAGACATTTTTTTTACTTTACTTTTCAAGTTGTTTTCAACACTTTATTAACAATGTTTTTAACATATGTTTTAAACAATCCAATACAAATGTACTGTTTTACTCTTTCAAATAATTAAATGGATTAAGTTTTAAGTAACAATATAGATGTTGACCCAATGTTGACATTATTCGCAAATTTGTCATCCTGAACGGATGTGAAGGATCTCATAACCACGCAGAACAGAGATACTTCGCTTTGCTCAGTATGACAGGGGCCGCTGGGTTAACTTCTATATCGTTACCTAAATTTATATAAAATCAAAAATACTTGATATACTTTTCCTGATTTTTCTGCAAAGTATAGGTTTTCTTCATCAAAAATAGAGTTATCTTCTTTTTGTATAATAAAAAATATAGCCCACGTTACAATGAAGTGAACCCCAAAAGTTAGACAAAAAACTTTTGGGGTTCACTTCAGTCATGACATGTTAATAGATAATTAAAAATTGGCTTTATCCACATCCCACCACAAACGTGTTGCTTGCTCATCGGGTCCACCTAATCTTTTTATTCCACTTTCTTCTATCAATTCTTTTGTTTTCTCATCTGTTGGAACCCAAGGAATACGACGGATTATATCTCCATACTGTAAACTTCCGTCACCATCTTCAGGGTTCAGTACTGGGAATAGTTTCGGGTATCCTGTTCGGCGCAATTCGGTCCATGCCTCTGTTGATAACGGGAACAAAGCAATATACTTCTGTGTAATGATTTTTTCAAGCTTTGTCTCCTTGTCGTCTGTATCGTTCCATTTGACACCTATTTCAGTGGGAGATTTCCAAGGCTCACCTTCACCTGTCGGGTCAATATTCCAGTACTCTGTAGCTGTCTCCTGCATCATATACTCTTCGACAAGGCTATTGTATGGCGATTGGTCAACGAATATCGGACAGTCAAAGTAGCCGTTGCGGATACCGCGCTCATAGAAGAACTGTGCATCGCCACCCATGTTCCAGCCACGGAGAGCACCCTCGGCACGCAAGAAGTCAACCTCGGCCCACTTGATGAAGTAGAGTGGAGGCATTGCCATACCCCAGCTCTCTGTGTTGATCTTTGAGAATGCCTGGAGTTGGTTGATAGAGTAGACCTGACCTGTACCGACCATTGTACCAGAACGCAAACCGCAGATTCTTGTACCTGTTGGGAGTGTCTCCTCCTCCTCTTCGTTGAAAATCTCGTTGTTGTTGTTGTCGAACACATAGCCCGCCTTTGAGTATGGGTGGTTCAAACTCATCATCAATGTCTCGAGTGAAGCCGAGAGAACAAGGTCACCCCAGCTGTTGATGATGTTGATGAGTGGGTGGCTAAAGCCAAGGAAAATTGGGTAGAGACCCTGCTGCTCCCATTCGCTCTCTATCACACCACCATTTTCAGGAGCAACTGCAGCCTCGGCCCACTTCTTTGCTGTGGCTGGCTCAACCTTTACAATGTGCATAGCCATACGGAGTTTCAAAGAGTTTGCGAGCTTGATGTATGTGCTGAAGCCCATGTCGCTCTCAAGGTAGAATTTTGGGTTTGTATCGTGGAATTGTGACAATACACTAACAATCATCTCTTTGTACCAATCAGGACGGTTGTTCTCATAATACTGTAAGCAGGCAACGATGTTGTCGAGGTCCTTTACGATAGCATAGTAGATGCTGCGTACGTTGTTGTAGACGCGTGGGTTCGCAAGGTTCTGCTTGTCATCGAAATATGTATAAGGACCTGCAAGGTCAGCCTGCTCCTGTGCTGTGATACAGTAGAACAACAGATTGATTGCCTTTATTTCCGGGATGTTGTTTATCTGTTCGGTGTTGAGCAATGGAATGAACGCGTCCTTTGCAATTGTGTAGCTGCCTAAGGCATTACTGTTGAAATCGGCCGAGAGGTCATAGGTTGATGTGTGCCTACCATACATGAAGTCGTAGTGGGGGATAGTGAAATAACCCGCATAAAGGTCCGGTCCAAATGAGTACTGGCGCTGGTAAGCGTGTGATGCAGGCTTTTCGCCATAATTGTTGCCACCACGCATGGCATAACGGCCACCCATTGCCTGGGCAAACTGTACCTGGAGTGCATTTATTGCTTGAGCTACTTCTTCCTGTATTAATTCTCTCTTGTAGTCGAGCTTGTCGGCCTCTGTATCAATATATACAAGCTCGTTGAGACTGGCTGTGTCTACAGGAGTAGTTGTATTTATCTTATAATAAAAATCTATAAAATCTATATTGTCAATTTCAAAACTTGTAACACCATCAGTTGTGTGTATTTGCATAATCTTTACAGTGTCTACAATCTGTGCATTTACGGCTAAAGTAAACAACAGTGCAAAAGTGGAAATAATCCTTTTCATCATCTTATGATTTTAAATGAGTGATTGTTTACTTTTATTATATATACTCCTTTTTGAAGTGTGTTCAATTCAATCTTCGCACAATTGTCGCTCTTTGTTAAAATAGTGTCACACACTCTTCCACTTATGTCATACACATTTATATCTGCATCCCCGGCAACTCCTTCTATGAACAGTAAATCTGGGTTGGTATATGTGAAGTGAATTTTGTCTATATTTTCATTGACATCACTGATACCTGTATCATCCACCTCTTTAAAATAATATTTTATAATATCCAATAAATTATAAGATATCTCTATTTCAGTGGTTTTTATAACCAGTCTATCATTTTCAAAACTTATAATAGGTTTATCCAGTAATGAATAACTGTGTTGTTTTGAGTTATTCATTTCTATTACCAGATGATAATCGGCATACATTGGTAATGAGAATAAAATGGCTAAAATAAATAATATCTTTTTCATGACATAAATAAATTAATAAGGTTACCACCATCTTGTATTGATACAAGACAGTAGGTAACCTTTAAAAATAATTTTTATTACTGTAGTTTTGCAAGTGCCTCCTTGATGCGGCGTATAGCTTCAACGATATTCTCATCGCTTGTAGCGTAGCTCATTCTGAAGCATTCAGGTGCACCGAACGATGTACCGCCTACAGCAGCCACGTGAGCCTCGGTCAACAGGTACATTGCGAGGTCATCGCTGTCGTTGATAACTGTTCCATTGTAGCTCTTGCCATAGAATGAACTGCATTTTGGGAACAGGTAGAATGCACCCTCTGGAACATTGACCTCAAGACCAGGAATCTCTTTTGCAAGCTTTACAATGAGGTCACGACGGCGCTGGAATGCCTGGCGCATCTCTTCAACTGGCTCCTGTGAACCTGTGTAAGCCTCCAATGATGCCATCTGTGAAACAGAGCAAGGTCCACTTGTGTACTGTCCCTGCAACTTGTTACAACCCTTTACAATCCACTCTGCAGCGGCAAGGTAACCAATGCGCCAGCCGGTCATTGCATATGCTTTTGAAACACCATTGATGATGATTACACGCTCTCTGATCTCCTCAAACTGTGCAATACTCTCATGCTTGCCTACATAGCTGATGTGCTCATAAATCTCATCAGCAACAACGAATACCTGTGGATATTTTGCAAGTACATCGGCAAGTTCCTTCAATTCTTCCTTGGTATATACCGAACCTGTTGGGTTTGATGGAGAACACAGGATCAACATCTTTGTCTTTGGAGTGATGGCAGCCTCAAGCTGTGCTCCTGTGATTTTGAAGTTCTGCTCAATACCAGCACTTACAATAACTGGTGTACCGTCGGCAAGCTTAACCATATCGGGGTAGCTTACCCAATAAGGAGCCGGTACAATAACCTCATCGCCTGGATTTACAAGTGCCATGATAGCGTTGCACACAGCCTGCTTCGCACCGTTCGATACTGAAATCTGTGTCTCCTTGAACTCCAATCCGTTCTCATTCTTTAGCTTTTCAACAATAGCCTTGCGCAATGATGGATAACCGGGAACTGGAGAGTAACGTGACCAGTTGTCATCAATAGCCTGCTTTGCTGCAGCCTTAATTGCGTCTGGGGTGTTGAAATCTGGTTCACCGACACTCATATTTATAACGTCTACGCCCTGTACTTTCAACTCCTGGCTTTTCTGTGACATAGCCAATGTTGCCGATGGCGCCAATCGGTTTACGCGATCTGATAATTTGTTCATACAGTATCTTTGTTAGTTATTTTTCTTATTGAAATGAAATGTGTGTCCCATACGTTCTGCCTTTGTATGCAGGTAGCGTGAGTTGTGGTTGTTAGGCTCAATTTCAATACCTACAATTTCAGTTATTGTAAGTCCGTAGCTCTCGAGTCCAAGTCTCTTTACAGGGTTGTTGGTAATGAGTCGCATGTTGTGTACACCTACCTTGCGCAGAATCTCGGCGCCAACACCGTAATCTCTCTCATCGGCCTTGAATCCAAGACACAGGTTTGCATCCACGGTATCCATACCCTCTTCCTGCAACTTGTACGCACGCATCTTGTTCATGAGTCCAATACCGCGTCCCTCCTGGTTAAGGTATACTACAACACCCTTTCCTGTTTCATTGATGAGTTTCATTGCCTCATGGAGCTGTGAACCGCAGTCACAACGCTGTGAACCGAAAATGTCTCCGGTCATGCATGATGAGTGTACACGTACAAGTATAGGTTCATTCTCATCCCACTCGCCCTTGATGAGTGCAACGTGTTCAAGACCGTTTGATTTCTGACGGAATGGTATAAGGCGGAAATGTCCGAACTCTGTTGGCATATCAACCTCCTCGCCCTGCTCAACAGTAGATTCCTGTTTAAGTCTGTATTCAATGAGGTCCTTGATTGATATTATTTTCAGGTTGTGCTCCTTTGCAATCTCAACCAGCTGTGGCATACGTGCCATTGTACCATCCTCGTTCATGATCTCAATGAGGGCTGCAGCAGGGTAGAGTCCTGCAAGGCGTGCAAGGTCAATACTTGCCTCTGTGTGTCCTGCACGGCGCAATACGCCATTGTCCTGGGCATACAAAGGGTTTATGTGTCCAGGGCGTGCAAATGTCTCGGGCTTGCTGTCGGGCGATGCCAATGCCTTGATTGTTGCAGCACGGTCAGCGGTAGATACTCCGGTAGAACAACCCTCAACCTTGTCAATGGTCACTGTAAACGGTGTACCCAACAAGCTTGTGTTTGAACTTACCTGTGGTGCCAGATCAAGTTCTTTGCAACGTGACAATGTAATAGGGGCGCAAAGTACTCCGCGTCCGTTCTTGAGCATGAAGTTAACAGCCTCGGGAGTAATCTTCTCGGCAGCTATGATAAAGTCGCCTTCATTCTCTCTGTCCTCATCGTCAACTACAATAAGGAACTTACCCTCTCTGAAATCCTCGAGAGCCTCCTCAATCGTATTTAATTTAAATCCGTTCATTTATCTATATTTATAAGTTTTTCCCTTTTTATGATATTTATTATCTCTCTTGTCTTTGTTTCAACCTTTGTCAGTTCAATCATCAGTTTTATTCTGCCTCTTATTGAACGTGCATAAACCAAAAGGCTTATAGGCAATACCGGAAGCAAAATGATATTCATCCATCTCTTTTTGAAAGGAGATGATACCGCCTTTACATTCAATACCGGTATTTCATTCAGGTATATTATAATCTTTCTGTTCTCACTGTTGCTCAGCTCCTCAACGGTTTTTTCAAGTTTTCCATTCAATGTCTGCAGTACATAATCTTTCTCATTGAAGAACACTGTCTTTATTGAAGGGAGGCGTTTTAGCCTGTTCTTGGTCTTATAGATTCGTGAAATACTGTATATCTCCTTCAGATTATTGTAACACTTTTCATAGTCGGGAGTGTCAATTATAATCTCTTTAAGAGTTATCTGTCTTGCTTCGGATATCATGAATATCTTCTTGAAGAAACTCTTTATGGCATCATTTTTAAGTATTCCCGAGTCTTTGTTTGCCTGATAAGTAAAGAACAGTCCCAAAGGTACAAGAATCATTGTACTCCACCAAGAACCGAACCATATTTTCCACACACCTTCGCTTGCCATTTTTGAACCCGATGTCTCAAAAATGTAGTAAAGTATGAATGTTGCCACCGATATGATGATTGGATATCCCAAACCACCCTTTCTCACAATGGAGCCAAGTGGTGCACCAATGAGCAGAAAGACTATACAAGCCAATGAAAGTGTTATCTTCTCCCACCAGTATATCTTGTGCTTGTTGAGGTCCTTGTCAAGCTGGTGCAGTATCTTATCGTTTATGTCATATGTATTCTTCAGGCTTGTGACATTCCTCAAGGCATCCCTTTTCCACATCAACTTCGACTTTTTTGTCGCGGCATTGTATATACTGTCCACATCCATCCTGTATATACCATCCTTCATCATCAAAGTGGAATCGTTCCTGTCAAAGACAATCTTGTCCCTGTAGTTGTTGCGCTTCAGGTGTTTCAGGTTGTCACGTCCTATGCTGTCGTTGGATATCTTCAGCGAGTCGACATCCTTTTCAAGCTGTTTCATGTTTTTACCGTCGGCTCTTGTCTTGAGGAAGTCGGCATCCTTTATTTCAAAACCACCCTCAGTTTCAATGACCACATCCTTTCTTGTAAAGCTTTCACGGCGGTAGTGTGTGTTCTTCTTATTTGAGTTTACCTCATCGAGGTTCGAGAACTGTTCTCCCGAGAACATTGACAGGATCATGAATCTCTCATCAACGGTATTCTTTATTAAAGCCGAATCGGAAACAAGTATGTTGGTCTTTTCAAAACCGGCTGACATGTCATATATGGTTACATCATACAACATACCGGTTTCGGTGTTCTTGTTCTTTATATATATGCTGTACCCATCGATTTTATTGTAGAATATCCTTTCGATAATGTCGCTTTCAGGTGATGTCTGTTTAATTGAATACATCATCCTCAAAAGTTTCATCTGTGCAACAGGTGCCACATTGTTCTGGAAGTAGAATGATATTCCACCAAACACTGCACAGCACATGAACAATGGAACAAGAGTTCTTATAAGCGGCACTCCTGCCGATTTCATTGCCAGCAGTTCCAGTTTCTCTCCAAAATTGCCGAATGTCATCAAGGCAGCAAGCAGTATTGCAAGTGGCAATGCTTTTGATACGAGTGATACCGAGCCGAACATGAAGAATTTTGCGATAATGGACATATCGAGTCCTTTTTCAACAAAATCATCAATCCATCTCCACAGCAGCTGAATGACAAAGATGAAAAGGCAAATGAAGAAGGTAGCCATCAAATTTTTCAAAAAGGCCTTTATAATGAAAATATCCAACTTTTTTATGTAAAACCTGGGAAATTTCATATTGGTTATGATGCGGTACCTTGCTGTTTAAATGGGTTATTCTATATATAAAGCACAGAAAACTGCACCCTTTAAAAGGGTGGCTACAGTTTTCTGTGCAAATTTAGCATATTTTTTGGTTTATATGGCAAAAAGTAGCCATTACATACCCGATAGCCTTCTTAAATTTTCAATTTGTGAATTCCACAACTCCTTTTGGTCTTCAACCTCTCCTTTATCGGCAAAGTCCGTTATCTCAAGAGTGTTTTCGCGTGTAAGCTCATTATATGAAATTCTCATTTCGAAATAGGTGTTCTGTGATTCATCCTCCCACCTGAATTTGACATACACTCCATTCCTTTGTGCCACAAGGTGTGCTACTCTTTTCTCGGTCTTACCCCAATAGAAGTTGTATGTACGGTCAAAACTTTCGACTTTGTCGGCGAACCAAGGCGACAACCCGGCGGATGTCCCGATATATTTCCATATCATCACCGCACTGCCTTTCATTGGGTATTCAAGAAAAATTTTCTCTTTACTCATCCTAACGCAAAGTTATATGTTTAAACAAGTTATATATCTGCCGCAAGTTAATAAATATAAATTACAAATCAAATTTTTGCTTCCAATTTATCATAGTTTCCGCATGTCATTACCTGTTATTAAACAAAGTTTTTTGCTTAAAGGATTTTTTTTGATGAAAAAAGTCAAAAAAATTTGTCTATTCAAAATTATAGACATATCTTTGCACCGCAAAAATGCGATGGCGAGATAGCTCAGCTGGTTAGAGCGCATGATTCATAATCATGAGGTCCCCGGTTCAATCCCGGGTCTCGCTACTGAAACGGAGAAAGTTGAAAAACTCTCTCCGTTTTCTTTTTGTATTGTTGTCACGTTTGATTATCAGGAATTACGTGATATAAATAAAGTGTCTGGATAGTCGACTAACTATCCAGACACTTTATTAATCCCAGTTCTATTTCGCTTGAACTTGTTGCTGCTCGGCTTTCAAAGCCAATCTCTTTACTATTACCACAAAGCCACCTGTGAGAATAAGGTTGGACAGGATTGTAAGCAATGAGATTACCAACAACGGGCCACCCAGTCCGTAACCTATAGAGACAAATATGATGCCGGCACCGACCTCTCCACGGGTAAACATTCCTATACTCAGGGCAAGGCGCTCGGTAAGCGAGCGGTCTCTGTAGAAAAACATCGGTACCATTTTGCCTATGTTTGATAGTGCGGTAACAACTGCTACGTGCATAGCTATTTCGCCCCACGACATAGAGCCTACTTGTGCTATTGTGCACTCTCCTGCCATTGCAGCAAAATCAACACCAACAAAGAGTGGGGCACTCATTCCCACCAGGAACATGAATATATAGGAGATTACCGTCGCTACACTCTCATCCATTTTTGTGTGGTGGTGATGTGGTTTCATTATCATTCCAAGGATGAATGCAGGCAAAAGCACCTCGATATGAATGGCTGCATCAACTCCAAAGATCTGTTTTGAAAGAACATACAGCCCCTGGAATGCAAACACCAGGATGGTAGAATAACCCAGTATTGAACCCCACGACTGGTTTAGGTTATAGCGTTTCAGGTATTTCCAGCCAATGTACAGGCAAAGGAATACAACAAGTACCACAACTCCCAGCTGCCAACGCAGGCCTATCATAAATACCTGCAGGGGAATCATCAGCAATATTGTATCAAGGTCGTCGAAGATGGCCAGTACGCGTGTCTTGTTATATATCCACGATGATTTGAGCCCTGCTGCCGCCAACATAGTGAACAGGATTCCTGCCGAGGTGGGTGCAGCAAAACGGCTGAGCAAAAGGGTCTCTTTCCAAGCGCTCCAATCGGTGAAATATTCCGATGGTAGTAGTACCATATAGTAAAAACATATCAGCAACCATGGTGCTGCAGCTGTTGCCATTGCAATGAAATAGTCCGATGTGTATGAACGCCAATGACTCTTGTCGAGTTCGAATTCACGGCCAACGTTTATCATGATAAATGCAAGGCAGACATATAGCATCGAGTCAAAGACCGGTTTTGTCTGATTGAATGTAGCATCGCCAAGGATATTAGGCAATGTCTGCGAACATATAAGACCTAAAATAAGGAATGTTGAAAAAAGTACTATCTTCTTCATGTGTAATTATTGGGTTAACTTGTTGATGTTATATTCTTGTTATTTGCCACTTTACACAAATAAAGTAAAACTTTTTGATATATACAAGCTATTCCCTTATGATTCGGTCAATAAGAATGGTTAACAGGGCTTTTTCCTAATTTTCGACATTGTAAAGCGAGAGTGTAAGTCTGTTTTTTTAAAATGAATAAGAAAGTGGGTGTCTATACAAATATTTACATTATTTGATCTTAAAATTCTCTCTACTTTTTTTATCCCAAATTACTTGCAGAAATAGATTATATCGTTTACTTTTGTATCGGTAAGCGATATAACGATAGCCGAAATAAAAATTTAAACTCATTAGCTTATGAATACAACTAACAACGCACTGACCGAGGCGGTATATTACATCCTACTTGCATTAGTTGATCCTATGCACGGTTATGGCATTATGCAGCAGACGGCCACATTGAGCAAAGGCAGGGTTCGACTTTCGGCTGGAACGCTCTATGGAGCATTGGCTTCGTTGCTCGATAAGGGTTGGATTGAGCAGCTTCCGGAGGAGGGGCGTAAAAAGGATTATCGTATAACATTGGCTGGCCGTGAAGTGCTGGAACAAGAACTTTTGCGTCTCTCCGAGTTACTCGAGAACGGACGGAATACATTAAATAACCAAAACGAATAAGTTTAATCTAAATAACTGACAATTATGGAGAAGAAGGATATTAAGAAGCTTTGGCGATTCTATACAATTGCTGACTACGAAAGGGAAGAGTCATTTTTGAATGAGATGGCACGTGCTGGCTGGAATCTTACAGCGGTAGGTTTTTGTCGTTATATCTTTCGTCGCGGCAATGCGGGAGAGTTTATCTACAAACTCGATATGGTAGAGCGCACCGAGTCCGACGAGGTAAAGGAGAGTTACTTCAATTTCCTTACCGATTGTGGAATACGTGTTGTGGGAGAGTTTAAGGATTGGATTTATCTTCAGAAACGAGCATCGGATGGTCCTTTTGATACGAAGAATAACACCTACGCCAAGTTACGCCAGGTGAATAAGATATATTCTTTTTCGTTACGTACCGTATGTAACTTGTTGCGTATCTTTGTTGCTATTATGTTGGTTCTTGTCCTTTTGCAGGTGTTAATGTCAAATAATGCCGGAGTAATGGATTTCTGTAATGGAGTTATATATAGCTTGGGTATCAGTAGTTTGATTGCTCTGGCTATTATATGGGTACCTATCATCAACAAACTTCGCCGCAAGGTTAATAAACTTATAGAAGATATAGGTGTAAATTTATAGCATAAAGTGTACCTTACAATATTATGCAAGTGTGGCGTATGTAGTGAACAATATAGTTCTCTCATACGCCACACTTGTCTATTCTTAATGCATTTTTCGGAAGATACTTCTGCCTTCAGAAGTTTTTTGCAAAAATTGCAAAAAACTCCGATTATCAATAAGTTAAAATTAAAAGACCTATCCGACTCGGTTTGCATTGTTTTTTTGTTGTTTGTTCAGTTGAGTATTTCTCCATCGGCAGTTACAAAAACAGTCCTGTCCCATTCGCCTTTCTCAATTTCAACCTTGTAGCAGTCGCCGCTTGGTTTTTCAACATAGTCTACATCATCAATCCTGTATTCAGGGTAGCGTGAAAGGACACTCTCTCTTGCTGCATCGGGCAGTTGGCTGATGGGGAGATCCCATATTGTGCTTATCCAGTTATTGTTACGGTTGAACCTTACCTCCTTTGTTTTGTTGTCGTGGACAATCTCAACCTCAATCTCTCCGTTGAAATCCTTTTCGGCATAAAGGATTCTGACACCTTCATATTTCTGTTCTATAAAATCCTTTATATAGTCATTCAACGCAATATTCTCTTCATCGCATGCCCAAAGTGCCACCAATGATATCAACAGTATTGGTAATAGCTTTTTCATAATAGTTTTTTCTTAGTTGTTAGTATTTGTAAAATTATTGTATCAGTCATCAATGTCATAGATATTGAAATCCTTGTCGAACTTCAGTTCGAAGCGGTTCGATAACTTTACTTCATAATCGTTGCGGTCTTTCTCAATATAAAGTATCTTCACTCCTGGATAGTTCTTGTCAATGTACTCTTTAATAGCATTAGGAATAATAGCACCGGGAACTTCGCCAAAACGGCATTCAACATCGTCCCACACTCCCTTGCTCGTAAACTCAATTTTTGCGCCGTTGGCAAGTCGCACCTCATATGAGTGTTTCAGGAAATCCCACTCTTCCTTTGCGTATGTGATGTCAATTCCGGCAAAGTGTTCGTTGATGAACTGTTGTGCAGGTGCCGGCAGTTGGCTTCTGTTGATAACCTTGTCATTGTCGGCCATTGCCGAGAAGATGCCTACTGAAAAAATTGCAATCAGTGTCAAAAAAATCTTTTTCATAATATTGATGTTTTCTTAGTTAGTATAAGTTGTTGTTTCGCATTGTTTACGATGCAAAGATTATATGTGATTCTGAAATGAATTTGAAATTTCAAGGAGTTCTTGAAAAAAATACAAAAAAACGGTAGCACCCACTGGTACTACCGTTTTCGTAAGGTATTAATATTATTAATATCAGTTTTCTCTCACACTCTTCAACTGGTTGTTTATCTCCTTCATACGTTTGGTGGTAAGGGGATATATGAAAATGAATATAGCCGACAAGGCTGCAACTCCGGCTGGAATCCAACTTATCAACAGGCGCAGGCCCTCAATGGCTTCGGGTGTCTGTACAGCGCCTTCGGCTGTGTTGAATCCGAAAATGGCAAGCAACCATAGAACAGCCGAGGTACCGAATGCACCGCCGAACTTCTGTGCCATAGATGATGACGAGAAGATAAGACCTGTTGATGCTGTCTTGAACTTGAGCTCGGCATAGTCCGAAATGTCGGCATACATACTCCATACAAGTGGTGAAATTATACCTGTGAAGATACCTGTTGCAATCTGCAGGATGAGCAATGTCCAATACCCCGATGTGGTATTTGTAGGCACATAGTAGAATGCAATACACAATGCCATGATGGCAAACAGTGAGTAGAGGAATGTGCTCTTTTTGCCAAGCTTGAATGTGATTGGAGTGGCAATGGCAACACCAACCATGTTTGCGATCTCTCCAATGGTAAAGAAGATTCCGGCATAGAACATGAATTCAATGGAGAAGAATGAGAGTGTTGCGCCTTCAGCGATCTGGGTTGTAAAGTAATATGGAATTACAGCATATCTTACAGCACCGAAGAAGTTGAAGAAGAGTACACCGCCAAGGAGAATCCACCATGGTCCATTGTGGAGCAGTGACTTGAAATCGTCCTTTACGCTGCTTTGCTTAATTGCGGGCTTGATCTTCTCACGTGTCATCTTGAATGTGAGCACGAACAGTACAAGGCAGGTGAGGCTGACAACAACCATACCGGTCTGCCATGCGTGTGGGTCGTATGTGAGTTTGCCGCTTACTCCGGCAATGGAGTTGCAGAGCGGTTCCCAAAGAGCCAGCACAATGAATGAACCGGTGTAGGCGAAGAACATTCTGTATGATGAAAAAACAGTCTTTTCATCGGTGTCTTCGGTCATTACACCAAGCATTGAACCATATGGAACGTTGATGGCAGTGTATACGGTCATCATGAGGATGTAGGTCACGAAAGCCCAAACATTCTTGCCTGTCTCCCCAAGGTCGGGTTTAGTAAACAGCAGAACGCCTGCAATGGCAAATGGTACGGCAATCCATAAGAGGTATGGACGGTATTTTCCCCATTTTGTTGATGTACGGTCGGCAATGATACCCATCATAGGGTCTGAAACAGCATCCCATATTTTAGTTACAAGGAATAGAAGGGCTGCAAGACCAAGGTCGAGTCCGAACACGTTTGTGTAGAATATTGGCAGGTATGCACTGAAGACTTTCCAGAACATTGATGAGGCCATGTCGCCAAATCCATAACCGATTTTTTCTTTTAATGTAGCCATTGGTTTGTGTTTAAGTTTTTTAATTTTTGGCAAATGTAACAAAAGTGCCTGTCAAATGCCAATACAGGAATGTTTTTTTTGAACACTGCCGACGGCAAATACGTTTTTTTATTTCTTTTTCGGCAAATGGCGGCATTTTCCAAAAAAAAATGGCCTTTTGCTGTTTTTTATGAAAAAAAGTTTATTTTTGTCATTTGTAAAATACGCTAATTGGCATTGGATAAACTATTTATTTATTTATATAATTTAAAATCAATTCATTATGTGGTTATCTAAATCTTCAGTGGGAAGAAAGGTAGTAATGAGTGTATCGGGTGTTGCCCTTGTACTCTTCCTTCTTTTCCACATGGCAATGAACCTGGTTGCTATCATCAGCACCGAGGGTTACAACATGATTTGTGAGTTTTTGGGAGCTAACTGGTATGCATTGGTAGGAACTGCAGGTCTTGCATTCCTTGTTCTTGTGCACTTTGTGTATGCTTTCATCCTTACAATCCAGAACAGAAATGCTCGTGGTTCACAGCGCTACGCAGTTGCTGAAAGACCAAAGGGCGTGTCTTGGGCATCGCAGAACATGCTTGTTCTCGGTATCATCGTGGTTCTTGGTCTTGGCTTGCACCTCTTTAACTTCTGGGCTAACATGCAGTTGCCTGAGGTTCTTCACAAGTTGGGTATGCACGTTGAGCCTGCTACAATGGAGAACGTGGCAAACGGTTCAGGCTACATTGCAAAGACATTTACATGTCCTGTATATGCAGTTCTTTATGTTGTTTGGTTGGCTGCTTTGTGGTTCCACCTTACACACGGTTTCTGGAGTGCAATGCAGACACTCGGTATCAACAACAAGGTATGGTTCTGCCGTTGGAAGGCTATCGGTAACGTGATCGTTACTTTGATTATCCTCGGTTTCCTTGCTGTGGTTGTTGCCGGTTTCTTCGGTCTTGGCGCTTTGGGCACTATTGAGTGTGCTGCAGTTTGCTGCTAATAACAAATCAGTGTAAAAATCTAAAACATATATATTATGGCTAAAATCAGTTCAATCAAAGTGGATTCAAAAATCCCTGAAGGCCCATTGGCTGAAAAATGGACTAACTACAAGGCACACCAGAAATTGGTGAACCCTGCCAACAAGCGTAAGTTGGATATCATTGTTGTAGGTACAGGTCTTGCAGGTGCATCGGCAGCTGCATCACTTGGTGCTATGGGTTTCAACGTGCTCAACTTCTGTATTCAGGATTCTCCACGCCGCGCTCACTCAATTGCTGCGCAGGGTGGTATCAATGCTGCTAAGAACTATCAGAATGACGGTGACTCTGTTTACCGCCTTTTCTACGATACAATCAAGGGTGGTGACTACCGTGCACGCGAGGCTAACGTTCACCGTTTGGCCGAGGTTTCAGGTGCTATCATCGACCAGTGCGTGGCACAGTGTGTTCCTTTCGCACGTGAGTACGGCGGTCTCTTGGCTAACCGTTCATTCGGTGGTGCTCAGGTATCGCGTACATTCTATGCCCGCGGTCAGACCGGTCAGCAGCTTCTTCTCGGTGCTTACTCAGCACTTAACTACCAGGTTAATCAGGGTACTGTAAAGGTTTACACACGTTACGAAATGCTCGACGTTGTAATCATTGATGGTCGTGCACGTGGTATCATTGCGCGTAACCTTGTAACAGGTAAGGTTGAGCGTTTTGCTGCTCATGCTGTTGTTATCGGTACTGGTGGTTACGGTAATGCATACTTCCTTTCTACAAATGCTATGGGTAGCAACGGTTCTGCTGCTCTCCAGTGCTACCGCAAGGGTGCATGGTTTGCAATCCCATGTTACGCACAGATTCACCCAACATGTGTTCCTGTTCACGATGACAAGCAGTCTAAGTTGACACTTATGTCTGAGTCACTCCGTAACGACGGTCGCATCTGGGTTCCAAAGAAGTTGGAGGATGCAAAGGCTCTCCAGGCCGGTAAGAAACATCCTAACGATATTCCTGATGAGGATCGCGACTTCTATTTGGAGCGTCGTTATCCCGCCTTCGGTAACCTCGTACCCCGTGACGTTGCTTCACGTGCGGCTAAAGAGCGTTGCGACAAGGGCTTCGGCGTAAATAACACAG